>CBFGVH010000001.1:0-139552 GCA_965652415.1 uncultured Gammaproteobacteria bacterium
CCGAGCCGGACCCCTGGTTTTGTGCAATGCAGCAAGCCGTACGACCGCCGCAACCGGTCGCCTGTCGCCAGATGCCGAAAATCCCGAACAAGTCTTTACAAAGCGGTTGCATGTGGATATATACGATCAGACCGACACGCGCGCCACGAGAAACGGCCGGACGGATTGATAGCCCGGTCCGGCATTACAAACACCGACCGGTCAGACCGGGATCGCGCAGAGTCGGCAGAATAGCGGACCGGCGCTTCCGGAATCCGGATCGTCAATCGAGTTGAGGAGGCGGAGTCGCATGCCCGACCTGGACACCTTCCCGAAGCTGTTGCGCCACCAGGCCGGCCGGATTCCCGACCGCCCGGCGCTCATGGAGAAGGACTACGGGATCTGGCAGACGCTGACCTGGTCGGACTACTACCGGGAGGTGCAGCGCTTCGCGGCGGGCCTGGCGGCCATGGGATTCGCCCGCGGCGACAAGCTGTTCATCATCGGACAGAACAGGCCGCGCCTGTACATGGCCATGTCCGCCGCCCAGTGCCTCGGCGGCATCCCGGTTCCCACCTACTACGATTCCGTGGCCGACGAGATGCGCTACGTCATCGGCCATGCCGAGGCCAGGTTCGTTGTGGCGGAGGACCAGGAGCAGGTCGACAAGGTCATTGAGATCCGCGACGGCTGTCCCACCGTCGAGGGGATCATCTATGACGACGAACGCGGCCTGGCCGACTACGATCCGTCTTTCGTGCACAGTTTCGATTCGGTCCAGTCGCGCGGCGACGACGTGCTCGCAGGCGACTCGAGCCTCGTTGTCCGCGAGATCGACGGCGGCACGGGTCCGGATCCGTCGGTGATCCTGTACACGTCGGGCACCACGGGCCAGCCGAAGGGCGTCGTCTTGACGTTCGACAATTTGCGCAGCATCGCCCAGGTCTGCATCGACCTCGAGGGCCTGAACGAGACGGACTCGGTCATCGCCTACTTGCCGATGGCGTGGATCGTCGATCATTTCATCTCCTATGCCCAGGCACATATCACGGGCTTCTGCGTGTGCTGTCCGGAGAGTCCCGACACCGTGCTGCAGGACTCCCGCGAGATCGGGCCGACCTACCACTTCACCTCGCCCCGGGTGCTCGAGAACTACCGCACCAGCATCATGATCCGCATGGAGGACGCTTCGCGGCTGAAGCGCTGGATGTTTCACTACTTCCTCGACGTCGCCATGCGCAACCTTCGCGCGAGGCTTGAAGGGCACTCGATCAGCCTCATGGATCGTCTCAGGTACGCGGCGGGCAGGTTCCTTGTCTACGAGCCGCTCAAGAACCAGCTTGGATACAGCCGCACCCGGTTGACCTACACGGCGGGGGAGGCAATCGGACCGGACATGTTCGACTTCTACCGCTCCATCGGCATTCACCTCAAGCAGGTGTACGGCCAGACCGAGGCTTCGCCGTTCGTCACCGTGCAGCCGAATGACGAGGTGCGTTCCGACACGGTCGGCAAGCCGATCGACACCGTCGAGGTCAAGATCTCCGATGATGGCGAAGTGCTGTTCCGCTCCCCGGGCGTGTTCCACTCCTACTACAAGAACGCCGAGGCGACCGCGGAAGTCAAGACGGCTGACGACTGGGTGAAAACAGGCGACGCCGGGTTCTTCGACGACTCGGGGCACCTCAAGATCATCGATCGCACCAAGGACGTGGGCCGGCTCGGCAACGGCGCCATGTTTGCTCCCAAGTACATCGAGAACAAGCTCAAGTTCTTCCCGTACATCCTCGAGGCGGTGGCGATCGGCGACGGCCGTGACGAGGTCACGGCGTTCATCAACATCGACCTTTCGGCGGTGGGGGACTGGGCCGAGCGGCGCGGGCTCGCCTATGCGAGCTACCAGGAACTCGCGGCCCACGCCGACACCAACGAGTTGATCGCCGGGTGCATCGAGAAGGTCAACGCCGATCTCGCCCAGGACGAGATGCTTTCCGATTCACAGGTGCGCCGCTTCCTGATCCTGCACAAGGAACTCGACGCGGACGACGGCGAACTGACCCGCACGCGCAAGCTGCGACGACGAATCATCGCCGAGCGCTACGGACCGCTCATCGATGCGCTGTACGACGGCTCCGAGCACTGCGAGATCTCAGTGGAGGTGACGTTCGAGGACGGGCGCAAGGGGGCGCTGAAAGGCGACCTTCGGATCATGCCGGTGAAGACTTTCGACAAGCTCGCGAAATCCGCGTGAGGAGAACCGGCAAGTGACCGTTGCCCCAAGCGCCGACAGGGTTCTGCTGAGCGTCAACAACGTTTCGCTGTCCTTTGGCGGCGTCAAGGCGCTCGAAGACGTCAGTTTCGACATACGGGAAGGGGAGATACGCGCCATCATCGGTCCGAACGGCGCCGGCAAGTCGTCGATGCTGAACGTCATCAACGGCTTCTACCATCCCCAGGAGGGCGAGGTGTGGTTTCGCGGCGAGAAGCGCCGGGAACTGAAGCCGCACCAGATCGCGCGCCAGGGGATCGCCCGAACCTTCCAGAACATCGCCCTGTTCAAGGGCATGACCACGCTCGACAACCTGATGACCGGCCGCATCACGCGGATGAAGGCGAACATGTTCTGGCAGGCCCTGTGGAAGGGCAAGGCGGAGCGCGAGGAGATCGAGCACCGCGAGAGGGTCGAGCACATCATCGACTTCCTCGAGATCCAGGCCATTCGCAAGACTCCCGTCGGGCGGCTGCCGTACGGGCTTCAGAAGCGTGTCGAACTTGGCAGGGCGCTCGCCGCCGAGGCGGATCTGCTGCTGCTGGACGAGCCGATGGCGGGTATGAACATCGAGGAGAAGGAGGACATGTGCCGCTTCATCATCGATGTCAACCAGCAGTTCGGCACCACGATCGCCCTCATCGAGCACGACATGGGCGTGGTGATGGATCTCGCCGACCGGGTGGTGGTGCTCGACTACGGGCGCAAGATCGGCGACGGCATCCCCGACGAGGTGCGCCGCAACAAGGCGGTCATCGACGCCTACCTGGGAGTCAGCCATGACTGAGCGGCCGACGCATCCCCGGCGCGGCGACCGCTCATTCCTTCAGGAGTCGACAGAACGGTCATGAGCCCCATCTTCCTGAATACGATCGAAGTCATCCTCAACGGCCTGATGGCCGGGATCATGTACTCCCTGGTCGCGCTCGGGTTCGTGCTGATCTTCAAGGCTTCGGGGATCTTCAACTATGCCCAGGGCGTGCTCGCGCTGTTCGCGGCGCTGACCCTGGTCGGGTTCCAGACCGGGCAGATACCGTTCTCCCACCTCATCAACGCCATGTTCGGCACGGATTACCACCACTGGGGCGACGGCATGAACACCGTTCTCGCCATCATCCTGACGCTGTGCGTGATGGTGGTCCTCGCCTGGCTGGTGGAGAAGCTGATTCTCCAGTACCTGGTGAACCAGCCGCCGATCATCCTGTTCATGGCGACCATCGGGCTGGCGTATTTCCTCGAGGGCCTCGGCGACGTGATGTGGGGCGCGGACATCAAGACGCTGGATATCGGCCTTCCGCAGGGCGGCTCGTTCTGGTGGGAAGACGTCACGCGAGAATGGGCGGCCGAGGGAGCGGAGTACTACGGCATGTACATCGACGTGCTCGACGTGTGGGCGACGGTGATCGCCGTGATGCTGGTCATCATCCTCAGCCTGTTCTCCCAGTACACCAGGACCGGGCGCGCCCTGCGCGCGGTGGCGGACGACCACCAGGCCGCCCTGACGGTGGGTATCTCGCTGCGCCGAATCTGGGTCATCGTCTGGTCGATCGCCGGCTTTGTGGCCCTCATCGCCGGGATCATGTGGGGCTCGAAGTCCGGCGTGCAGTTCTCGCTGTCGCTGATCGCCCTGAAGGCACTGCCGGTGCTGATTCTTGGCGGGTTCACCTCGATCCCCGGGGCCATCGTCGGCGGACTCATCATCGGCGTCGGCGAGAAGTTGTTCGAGTTCACCATCGGCCCCATGATCGGTGGCGCGACGGAGAACTGGTTCGCCTACGTCCTCGCATTGTTCTTCCTGATGTTCAGGCCGCAAGGGCTGTTCGGCGAACGGATCATAGAGAGGGTATAGGTCGATGATTTACCGGGAATCGGGCCAGTTCAAGACCAGCTACACCGCCGATCAGCAAGTATTTCCGATCGCCTTCGATCGCTGGACGATCAGGTTGGTGGTGGCCTTCGCGTTCCTCGCGGTGCCATTCCTGATCAACGATTACTGGGCGAAATCGGTGCTGTTGCCGTTCCTGGTATGGTCAATGGCGGCGCTGGGACTGAACATCCTCGTGGGGTACTGCGGACAACTCAGCCTTGGGACCGGCGGTTTCATGGCCGTCGGCGCCTATGCGGCGTACAAGCTGATGACCGCGTTTCCCGAGCTGAATATCGTCTTCGTCTTCATTCTCGCCGGCCTCGTTACCGCCGCCGTGGGGATCCTGTTCGGCCTGCCGTCCCTGCGCATCAAGGGGTTCTACCTCGCCGTCGCCACCCTCGCGGCCCAGTTCTTCCTGGTCTGGCTGTTCAACAAGGTGCCCTGGTTCTACAACTACTCTGCGTCGGGCCAGATTACGGTTCCGGAAAGGTCCCTGTTCGGCATCGTGATCACCGGCCCCGAGGCGCCGCCGTGGGCCCAGTACCTCTTCTGCCTGGTTTTCGCAGTGGTGCTGGCCCTGATCGCGAAGAACCTGACGCGCGGCCGTATCGGGCGCTCCTGGATGGCGATCCGGGACATGGACATCGCCGCGGAGATCATCGGCGTGCCGCCGCTATACGCCAAGCTGTCGGCGTTCGCCGTCAGCTCGTTCTACATCGGGGTGGCAGGGGCGGTTTTCTTCGCGGTCTATCTCGGCGCGGTGGAGCCCACCGAGGCGTTCAACATTGACAAGTCGTTCCTGGTGCTGTTTATGATCATCATCGGGGGACTGGGATCGATCCTTGGCTCCTTCATCGGTGCCGCCTTCATGGTGCTGCTGCCGGTGTTGCTGAAGAACCTCATGGTGGGGGGGCTCGGATGGCCGACCGGACTCGTTCAGCACGTGATCTTCATCGTCATCGGGGGGTTGATCATCCTGTTCCTGATCGCCGAACCGCATGGCCTGGCCCAGCTGTGGCGGACCACCAAGGAAAAGTTGAGACTATGGCCGTTTCCCCATTGACGGGTCTCTTCGCGACTGCCCACACGGCCCGGCGTTCTTTGGCGCCGACGCCGCGAGGGTGCAATACTGACTGACATACTGGAGGATACGTAATGAATCGAAAAGTCCTTGCCACAGCCGCACTCGGCGCCGTCCTGGCATTCGGGACGGGGGCCGCGTCCGCGGAACTGGTATTTCCGTCCTTGAGCTACCGCACCGGACCGTACGCACCGAACGGAATTCCGTTCGCCGACGGTTACGAGGATTACTTCACCCTCGTCAACGAACGCGACGGCGGCATCGGCGGCGTGATGACCCGCGTGGTCAAGTGCGAGACAGGCTACAACACCGAGAAGGGCGTCGAGTGCTACGAGTCCACCAAGGGCGAAGGCTCCCTGTTGTACCAGCCGCTGTCGACCGGCATCACCTACCAGCTGATCCCCAAGGTGACGGCGGACAAGATTCCCATGCACTCGATGGGCTACGGTCGAACTTCGGCTGCCAACGGCACTGTCTTCCCGTACATCTTCAACTACCCGGGGACCTACTGGGATGCAGCCTCGATCATCGTCAGGCACATCCTCGACCAGGAAGGGGGAGACCTGAACGGCAAGAAGCTCGCCCTCGTCTATCACAACTCGGCCTACGGCAAGGAGCCGATCCGCACGCTCGAGGAACTCGCCAAGAAGCATGGCTACTCGCTGACCCTGTTGCCGGTCGATCATCCCGGCCAGGAGCAGAAATCGCAGTGGCTGCAGATTCGGCGCGAGCGGCCCGACTACGTCCTCATGTGGGGCTGGGGCGTGATGAACCAGGTCGCCATCCAGGAAGCCGTCAACATCCGCTACCCGATGGACCACTTCATCGGCGTGTGGTGGTCGGCCTCCGAGAACGACGTGATTCCCGCTGGTGAAGGGGCCGACGGCTACAAGGCGGTTGCCTTCCACGGCGTGGGCGATGACTTCCCGTTCTACGACGACCTGCGCAAGTACGTGATCGACGCGGGCAAAGGGGCCGGCGCCGGGGATAACCTGGGCACGGTGCTCTACAACCGGGGCATGTACGCGGCGATGCTCGCTGTGGAGGCTGCCCGCAAGGCCCAGGAGATTCACAATACCAAGGAACTGACGCCCGAGCAGGTGCGCGACGGCATGGAGGCGCTTGTGATCACCAACGAGCGCATGGCCGAACTCGGCCTTCCCAACTTCGGTCCCGAGATCGAGGTAACCTGCGCGAACCACGGCGGCCCGGGACTGGGCGCCATCCAGCAGTGGGACGCCAAGGCGAAGTCGTGGTCCCTGATCACCGACTTCATGAGCGCCGATCGTGAAATCGTCGACGCGCTGATCGCCGAGGACTCCGCGGCCTTCGCGCAGGAGAACAACATCACGCCGCGCGACTGCGGCTGATTCCGGTCTTCCTGCAGACCCGGCCATGAGAGCGGGGGCGGCACTTGCCGCCCCCGTGTCCAGGGGTGATTCGCGCGTTGAACCAATGACCAGTTCCGACAACATCGTCCTCAGCGTCAGGAACATCGAGGTGATCTACGATCACGTCATCCTCGTGCTCAAGGGCGTTTCGCTGGAAGTTCCGGAGGGCGGCATCGTCGCGCTGCTCGGCGCCAACGGGGCAGGCAAGACGACCACGATCAAGGCAATCTCGAACCTGCTGCGCACCGAGCGAGGCGAAGTCAGCAAGGGCTCGATCTGGTACATGGGCGAGCGGGTCGACCAGCTCTCGCCCAACGAACTGGTCAAGCGCGGAGTGGTCCAGGTGATGGAGGGCCGGCACTGCTTCGAGCACCTGACAGTGGAGGAAAACCTGCTGACCGGCGCCTACACCCGCACGGACGGCCGCGCGGCTGTCGAGCGCGACCTCGAGATGGTCTACAATTACTTTCCCCGGCTCAAGGAACGGCGTAAGTCGCAGGCGGGATACACCTCCGGCGGCGAGCAGCAGATGGTGGCGGTGGGTCGGGCACTGATGGCCAGGCCGAAGCTGATCCTGCTCGACGAGCCGTCCATGGGGCTCGCGCCGCAGCTGGTCGAGGAGATTTTCGAGATCGTCGCCTCGCTCAATCGCAACGAGCAGGTCACCTTCCTGCTCGCCGAGCAGAACACGACGGTGGCCCTTCGCTACGCCACGTACGGCTACATCCTCGAGACCGGGCGCGTCGTCATGGACGGCGAGGCGAGCCAGCTGGCCCAGAACGAGGACGTCAAGGAGTTCTATCTCGGCGTCAGCGGCGAGAACCGCCGCAGCTTTCGCGACGTCAAGCATTACCGACGGCGCAAGCGCTGGCTATCGTAGGCCCCCGGCAATCCGGTTACAGAAACATGGCATCCGTCAAGGGAGACAGCTTCTACGATACGCTCGAATCCCGTGATCCCGAGATTCGCGAGCGCGAGTTGTTCGAACGCCTTCGTGCACACCTTGCCCATGCCCGGAGTCACGCGCCGGGCTGCGCCGAGCTTCTCGCGGACATCGACCCGTCGGCCGTGACGGACCGTGCGGCGCTGGCTTCACTGCCGGTGACACGCAAGTCGGAACTGTCGTCGCGCCAGGGCAGGTCGCCGCCGTTCGGCGGCCTGGCGGCGGTGAATCGCGACGACCTGCGCAAGATATTCGCCTCTCCGGGTCCGATCTACGAACCGGAATCGGCGCGGCCGAACTACTGGCGCATGGCCCGGGCCCTGCATGCCGCGGGATTCAGGCCGGGACACCTGGTCCACAACTCCTACTCCTACCATCTCACGCCGGCCGGCTCGATGCTCGAGTCGGGAGCGTTCGCCATCGGCTGCGCAGTGATTCCCGGCGGGGTGGGGCAGACGGAACTGCAGGTGGACACGATCGCGCACCTCAGGCCCGACGGCTACGTGGGCACCCCCTCGTTTCTGAAGATACTGCTCGACAAGGCGGCGGAGTCGGGGCGCGATGTGAGCAGCCTCTCGCGCGCCTCGGTATCCGGCGAGGCATTGCCGGCCAGCCTGCGCAAGGAGTTCGACGAGCGGCAAGTCTCGGTCCTGCAGACTTACGCGACGGCCGACCTCGGCCTGATCGCCTACGAGTCGGCGGCGTGCGAAGGACTGATCCTCGACGAGGAGATCATCGTCGAGATCGTGCGCCCGGGCAGCGGCGACCCCGTGCCCGACGGCGACGTCGGCGAGGTGGTGGTGACCGTTCTCAACCCGGACTACCCGCTGATCCGGTTCGCCACCGGCGACCTGTCGGCGTTCATGGAGGGCGCGAGCCCCTGCGGCCGCACCAATCGCCGAATCCGCGGCTGGATGGGGCGCGCCGACCAGACCACCAAGGTCCGGGGCATGTTCGTGCGGCCCGAACAGGTCAATGCGGTCGCCGCCCGGCACCCGGAGATCAGCGCGTGGCGGGTGGTCGTCTCGAGCGCGGATCACCAGGACGTCATGACCTTCCGTTGCGTCTGTTCATCGACCGACGAAAGCCTCAAGGCCGCCATCGAGCAGACCATTCGCGACCTGTGCAAGGTAAAGTCGGCGGTGGAATTCGTCGACCCCGGTGCATTGCGCAACGACGGCAAGGTGATCGACGACACCCGCTCCTTCGAGTGACCACTTCCGACCAACCCGCCATGTTGTACCGATCGTCATGACCGACACTGCCATCAGCCGCTACCCCGTGCCGGAACTCGAGTCGCTTCCGGCGGACATTCGCGAGCGCATCGTCACGGTCCAGGAGAAGGCCGGGTTCATCCCCAACGTGTTCCTGACACTGGCCCATCGCCCGGACGAGTTCCGGGCGTTTTTCGACTACCACGACGCGCTGATGCTGCGCGACAGCGGCCTCACCAAGGCCGAGCGCGAGATGATCGTGGTAGCGACCAGCAGCGCGAACGACTGCCAGTACTGCGTCATCGCCCACGGCGCCATCCTGCGGATCTACGCGAAGAACCCGTATGTCGCCGACCAGGTGGCGCTGAACTACCGCGAGGCCGATATCAGTGAGCGGCAGAAGGCCATGCTGGCATTCGCGCTGAAGGTGGCGACCGACTCGGTGAGCGTCAGCGATGCCGACATCGACGCCCTCGCCGAGCACGGTTTCAGCCGCGAGGACGTGTGGGACATCGGCGCCATCGCCGCGTTCTTCGCCCTGTCGAACCGCATGGCCAACCTGATCTCGATGCGGCCCAACCCAGAGTTCTTCGCCCTCGGTCGATGAGCGACGAGCTGCGCTCGGACCAGGGCATCCCGTCGCTGCGCACCGTGGCGATGCCGGCCGACGCAAACCCCAACGGCGACATTTTCGGCGGCTGGCTCATGTCCCAGATGGATCTCGCCGGCGGCACGTTCGCGGCGCACGTCGCCCGCGGACGCGTGGTGACCGTGGCCGTCGACGGCATGACCTTCCACAAACCGGTCAACATCGGCGACCAGGTCAGCTGCTACTGCACCACCGAGCGGATCGGCCGCACCTCGATCTCGGTGCGGGTCGAGACCTGGATCCGTCCTCGCGGCGAACCGCGTTCCACCGAGTCAAAGGTCACCGAGGCGCTGTTCACCTTCGTCGCCATCGACGATGCCGGCAGGCCGCGTCCGGTACTTGACGATGCCGGCCCCGAGCGGCGGGAACCACTTTGACCGGAGGCCCCGAGGCCGCCGGGTTCGAGTCGTTCGCCCGGGCGTTGACCGCGCAGGGCCTGCCGCCCGTCGATCAGTGGCGGCCGCGGGAAGTGCGCGACATGGACCTCGTCATCGACGCATCGGGCGCCTGGCATTACCAGGGCACGCCGTTTGCCCGCCACGATCTCGTGGTGCTGCTGTCGAAGGTGCTGGTGCGCGAGGGGGACGAGTATTTCCTCGTGTCCCCGGCCGAGAAGCTGCGCATCACTGTGGAGGATGCCCCGTTCGTGGTCACCGACTTCGAGGTCGCCGGCACCGGCGACGAGCAGAGGATCATCTTCGACACCAACGTCGACTTCAAGGTGCCGCTCGACGCCGCCCACCCGCTCACCATGAGGACGCGGGCAGGGGAGGAGACGCCGTACCTGCTCGTGCGCGATAATCTCGAGGCCCGCCTGCCGCGCAGCGTCTTCTACCGGCTCGTGGATCTCGGCGAGGAACGCACGGTCGACGGGAGCCGGCAATTCGGCGTATCGAGCGGCGGCGCATTCCTTGCGCTCGCGCCGGTGACCTGGTCCTGATCGCGGCTCAACGTCCGGTATCGTATCGAATCATGAGAAAAGGCAAGATCGTCGACGACATCCCCGGCATCCGGGGCATCCTCAAGCGCTCCCGGCAGATCGCCATCGTCGGGCTGTCGGCCAACTGGTACCGACCGAGCTATTTCGCGGCGAAATACCTCAAGGACCACGGCTACGCCATCACGCCGGTCAATCCGAACTACGAGACGGTGCTGGACGAGAAATGCTATCCGGACCTTCTCTCGATCCCCCACCGGGTGGACGTCGTCGACCTGTTCCAGCGCTCCGAGGCGGTGCCGCCCTTCGTCGAGCAGGCCATCGAGATCGGCGCGAAGGTGGTGTGGATGCAGCTCGGCGTGGTCAACGAGGAGGCGGCGCAGCGCGCCACCGAGGCGGGACTCGACGTGGTGATGAACCGGTGCATGAAGATCGAGTTCGCACGCCTGTTCGGCGGCCTCAACCTGATCGGGGTCACCACCGGTGTGATCTCCTCGCGCCGTCCGACCTATATACCCTACTGACCGGGACCGACCATGGCTGACAGGAAATTCGGCATCGAGACCCTTTGCCTGCACGCCGGCCAGCTGCCGGACGCAACGACGGGCAGCCGGGCGGTGCCCATCTACCAGACCGCGGCCTACGTGTTCGACAACGCCGACCACGCCGCCAGCCTGTTCAACCTGCAGACCTTCGGCAACGTCTACAGCCGGCTGATGAACCCGACCAACGCCGTCCTCGAGGAGCGCATCGCCACCCTGGAGAGCGGCCGCGGGGCGCTGGCCGTCGGCTCGGGGATGGCGGCGCAGATGGTGGCGCTGCTGACGCTGCTCCAGCAGGGCGACGAGCTCGTCTCGGCGAGCACCCTGTACGGCGGCACGTACTCCCAGTTCGACGTGACCTTCCGGCGCATGGGCATCGACACGCACTTCGTCGACCCGGCCGACCCGGAAAACTTCCGCCGCGCCATCACGCCGAGGACGAAGGCGCTGTACGCGGAGACCATCGGCAACCCGCTCAACAACGTGCTCGACATACGGGCGGTGGCGGACATCGCCCACGATGCCGGGGTACCGCTCGTCATCGACAACACCTTTGCCACCCCGTACCTGTGCCGGCCGGTCGAACACGGTGCCGACATCGTCGTGCACTCGGCCACCAAGTTCATCGGCGGCCACGGCACCTCCATCGGCGGCCTCGTGGTCGATTCGGGCAAGTTCCCCTGGGACAACGGCAACTTCCCGATGATGACCGAGCCCTCGCGCGGCTACCACGGGGTGAGATTCAACGAGACATTCGGCGATTTCGGGTTCATCATGAAGGCCCGCATGGAGACCCTGCGCACGCTGGGACCGAGCCTGTCCCCGTTCAACGCCTTCTTGTTCCTGCAAGGCCTGGAGACGCTGCCGGTGCGCATGGAGCGGCACTGCGAAAATGCGCTCAAGGTCGCCGAGTTCCTCGAAGGCCACAAGCACGTGACCTGGGTGAAGTACCCGGGCCTTGCCGGCAGCGAGTACCGCGAACTGGCGGACCGATACCTGCCCAAGGGCGCCGGCGGCATCATGACCTTCGGCATACGCGGCGGCATCGAGGCGGGGATTCGCTTCATCGACTCCGTCCAGTTCCTGAGCCACCTTGCCAACGTCGGCGATGCCAAGACCCTGGTCATCCATCCCGCCTCGACCACCCACCGCCAGCTCAACGAGGAAGAGCAGGCGAGCGCTGGCGTGTCGGGCGACATGATCCGCCTGTCGGTGGGCCTCGAGACCACCGACGACATTCTCTGGGATCTCGACCAGGCCCTGCGCAAGGCCTGCGCCTGAGCGGCCCCGGTTGTCCCGATGACCCGGTTGCCCCGATTCGGGCATGAAAAAGCCCCGCGCTCGGCGGGGCTTTTTCGGACCGCTGTCGCGGTGGGCGTTTACTCGTCGCCGCCGAAGATTCCGAGGATCTGCAGCAGGCTCAGGAACAGGTTGTAGATCGAGATGTACAGTGTGACGGTGGCCATGATGTAGTTGGTCTCGCCGCCGTGGACGATCTCGCTGGTCTGCCACAGGATCATGCCGGACATCAGCAGGATGAACATCGCCGACACCGCCAGCGACAGCGCCGGGATGGAGAACACCGCGGCGCCGATCCCGGCCAGGAAGGCGACCAGGATGCCGGCCATGAGGATCCCGCCCATGAAGCTGAAGTCCTTGCGCGAGGTCAGCGCGTAGCCGGACAGGCCGAGGAAGATGACGCCGGTGCCGCCCATGGCCGTCATCACCAGCTGGCTGCCGTTGGGCAGGGCGGTGACGTAGTAGCTGATGATCGGCCCGAGCGTCAGACCCATGAAGCCGGTCAGCGCGAACACGAACAAGAGGCCGAGCGCGGAGTTGCGGAAGCGCGCGGTCAGGAACAACAGGCCGAAATAGCCGACCAGCGTGAGGATCAGGCCCGGGTGGGGCCAGCCCATGGCCATCGACAGGCCGGCGGTCAGAGCGCTGAACAGCAGCGTGGCGGACAACAGCAGGTACGTGTTCTTCAGTACCTTGTTGACCTCGATGCCGCGAACCGTGTCGCGGGCAATCGCCGGGTTGTATCTGTTCATCTGCAAGGCTCTCTCTCCTCTCGGGGGTTGACGTATGTTGTCCCACAGAATAGTGATCTGCAGGCGAAAATCAAGTGTCGATTCAGTAACGACATGCTGGTGAATATGAGGAAAAATTCTTATAATTACAAGTCTTTGTCACGGGGAGCCAATCCCTCCCCGGACGTGCCGGCCGCCGGGGCGGCCCCGATTCCGACCCCCCGGCCGGCCCCGACCGGAGAGGTGGCTGAGCGGTCGAAAGCGGCGGTCTTGAAAACCGTTGAAGGTTTACGCCTTCCCAGGGTTCGAATCCCTGCCTCTCCGCCAACGAAGCCGCACGCGGCGTCGAGCGAGCCGCGGCGATTGCGCCTTCCCGGCTCCGCGCCGGACCCCGACGAGACTGCCGACCAGCAACAACGCATGACCCCATCGCCACTGATTTCTGCCGACGATCTTGCCGCTCGACTGCGCAACCCTTCGACCAGGATATTCGACTGCCGCTTCTCGCTGAAGGATCCCGGTCGCGGCCCGCGGGTCTACGCCGAGGAGCACGTTCCCGGGGCCGTGTACGCCAGCCTCGACCGCGATCTGTCGGACCTGTCCGTGACGGGCGCCGGGCGCCACCCGCTGCCTGATCGCGAATCGTTCACCCGCTGGATGGAGCAGTGCGGCGTGGGGGACGACACCACTGTCGTCGCCTACGACGACGCCGGCGGAGTGTTCGCCGCGCGGCTGTGGTGGCTGGCGCGCTGGGCGGGTCTCGAAGACTGCCGCGTGCTCGACGGCGGCCTCGACGCATGGCTGCGGCAAGGCTTCGAACTCGACACCGCCATCCCGTCGTATCCCGAAGGCCGCATCACTCGCCGTGATCCGCCGGTCGCCGTCTGCGGCATCGACAAGGTGCTCGCGGCGTCCGAGGGGCACGAGGATCTCGTGGTGCTGGACGCGCGTGAGGCGGCCCGGTTTCGCGGCGAGGTCGAGCCGCTGGACCCGGTGGCCGGACACATACCGCGCTCTCGCAACGCGCCGTCTTCGGGCAACCTCGACGCCTTCGGCCGGTTCCTGCCAGCGGAAGCACTGCGCGAACGATTCGCCCCGTTCATCGCCGATGGCGACGCCTCGCGCATCGTCCATTCCTGCGGATCGGGAGTCACCGCCTGCCACAACCTGCTGGCCATGGAAATCGCCGGACTCGCCGGTTCACGACTGTATCCCGGCTCGTGGAGCCAGTGGGTCGATGATCCCGGCCGGCCGGTCGCGACCGGCGAGGAGCGCTGAGTGTACAAGCCCATCACCATCAGCCCGGAGCAGGCGCTCGCCTACCACGAGAGCCCGCGCCCCGGAAAGATCTCGGTTCAGCCGACCAAGCCTTTCGCCACCGCCGAGGACCTGTCGCTGGCCTATACGCCCGGGGTGGCCGAACCCGTGCGAAGGATTCATGCCGACCCGGCCGAGGCCTATCGGTACACCAACAAGGGCAATCTCGTCGCGGTCATCACCGACGGCTCCGCGGTGCTCGGACTCGGCCGGATGGGCGCGCTGGCCGGCAAGCCGGTCATGGAAGGAAAGGCGGTGCTGTTCAAGCGCTTCGCCGACATCGACGTGTTCGACATCGAGATCCAGGCGCCGAGTACCGAGGCCTTCATCGAGACGGTGGTCAACATCGCCCCGACCTTCGGTGGCATCAATCTCGAGGACATCGCCGCACCGGCCTGCTTCGTCATCGAACAGGCGCTGCGCGAACGCCTGGATATCCCGGTGTTCCACGACGACCAGCACGGCACCGCGGTGATCACCTGCGCCGGGATGCTCAACGCGCTCGAGATACAGGGCAAGCGCATCGAGGACGTGCGCACCGTGGTGCTCGGGGCCGGCGCCGCCGGCATCGCCACCGCCCGGCTGCTGATCGCCTGCGGGGCACCGAAGCAGAACATCATCCTGGTCGACAGCCGCGGCGTGATTCACACCGGGCGCGACGATCTCAACATCTACAAGCAGGCCTTCGCCGTGGACACGCCCTTGCGAACGCTCCAGGAGGCGCTGGTCGGCGCCGACGCCCTGGTCGGCGTGTCCGGCCCCGGCCTTGTCAGCGCGGACATGGTCAAGCGCATGGCCGACCGCGCCATCGTGTTCGCGATGTCCAATCCCGACCCGGAGATCGACCCCGGCGAGGCGCGCGCGGCCAAGCCCGGCATGATCATCGCCACCGGCCGCTCGGACTATCCGAACCAGGTCAACAACTCGTTGTGCTTCCCGTTCATCTTCAGGGGAGCGCTGAATGCGCGGGCGCGGTTCATCGACCAGGAAATCCTTCTGGCCGCGGTTCGGGCCCTGGCATCGCTGGCCCGCGAGCCGGTGCCCGAGGAGGTGCTGACGGCATACGGCGCCGACGCGATGGAATTCGGGGTCGATTACATCCTGCCCAAGCAGTTCGATCCGCGCCTCTACGAATGGGTGGTTCCGCGGGTCGAGGAGGCGGCGCGGCGGCGCAATGCCGAGGCTGCGGCCGAGTCGGATTCATCATCAACCAATTCACCAGACCAGGCGTACTAAATGAAGATACACGAATACCAGGGAAAGCAGATTCTGCGGGATTACGGCGTCGCGGTTCCTCGCGGCGAGGCCTGTTTCAGCGTCGACGACGCGGTGGGCGCGGCGCAGGACATCGGCGGCGACACCTGGGTGGTCAAGGCCCAGATCCACGCCGGCGGCCGCGGCAAGGGAGGCGGCGTCAAGGTCGCGCGCAGCCTCGACGAGGTGCGCAAGTTCGCCGGGGAGATCCTGGGCATGACGCTCGTCACCCACCAGACCGGCCCCGAGGGCAAGGTGGTCAAGCGGCTGCTGGTGGAGGAGGGCGCCGACATCGCCGACGAGCTGTACGTGGGCCTCGTGGTCGACCGCAGCAGCCAACGGGTGGTGTTCATGGCGAGTTCGGAAGGCGGCACCGAGATCGAGGAAGTGGCGGCGAATTCCCCCGAGAAGATTCACAAGGTCGCCGTCGATCCGAAGAGCGGGTTGAACGAGGACGAGGCGCGCCGCCTGGCCGCCGCCATCGGCGTGCCCGACGCCCTGCAGGGCGAAGCGGCGACGCTGTTTACAGGGCTCTACCGGATGTTCTGGGACAAGGACGCGTCGCTGGCCGAGATCAATCCCCTGATCGTCACCGGCGACGACCGCGTGATGGCGCTCGACGCCAAGATCAACTTCGACGACAACGCGCTGTTCCGCCACCCCGAGCTCGCCGAGCTGCGCGACCTCGACGAGGAGGACCCCGACGAGATCGAGGCGGCGAAGTACGGCCTCAACTACATCGCGCTGGACGGCAACATCGGCTGCCTGGTGAACGGCGCGGGCCTGGCCATGGCCACCATGGACATCATCAAGCTGTACGGCGCCGAGCCGGCCAACTTTCTCGACGTCGGCGGCGGCGCCACCACCGAACAGGTGACCGAGGCGTTCAAGATCATGCTCCGGAACGAGAAGCTCAAGGCGATCCTCGTCAACATATTCGGCGGCATCATGCGCTGCGACGTGATCGCCGAAGGGCTGGTCAACGCCGCCCGCGAAGTGAACCTGAAAGTGCCGCTGGTGGTGCGCCTGGAAGGCACCAACGTCGACAAGGGCCGCGAGATCATCGAAAGCTCCGGCATCGAGATCACCACCGCCACCACCATGGCCGACGCCGCCGAGAAGGTGTCCGCCCTCGCAGGAGCCTGAGTTCATGTCCATTCTCGTCAACAAGGATTCGAAAGTCCTCACCCAGGGAATCACCGGCAAGACCGGCCAGTTCCACACCCGTCACAGCATCGACTACGCTAACGGCAAGTCCTGCTACGTCGCCGGCGTGACGCCGAAGAAGGGCGGCCAGGTGGTCGAAGGAGTGCCGGTTTTCGACACCGTCGCCGAGGCGAAGCAGGCCACGGGTGCCAACGTCTCGGTCATCTACGTGCCGCCGCCGTTCGCCGCCGCCGCCATCGACGAGGCGGTGGACGCGGGGATGGACGTGGTGATCTGCATCACCGAAGGAATCCCGGTCAAGGACATGATCAAGACCCGCGACCGCATGCGCGGCAGCCCGACCATCCTGGTCGGCCCCAATTGCCCCGGCGTGATCACGCCGGACGAGATCAAGATCGGCATCATGCCCGGCTACATTCACAAGAAGGGTCGTGTCGGCGTGGTATCGCGCAGCGGCACCCTGACCTACGAGGTGGTCGACCAGCTCACCAAGCTGGGCCTGGGACAGTCGACCTGCGTCGGCATCGGCGGCGACCCGGTGAACGGGGTCAAGCATCTCGACGTGATGAAGATGTTCAACGACGACCCCGATACCGATGCGGTGGTCATGTGCGGCGAGATCGGCGGCACCGACGAGGAGGAGTGCGCGGCCTGGATCGCGGACCACATGACCAAGCCGGTGGTGGCCTTCATCGCCGGGGTGACCGCCCCGGCCGGCAAGCGCATGGGCCACGCCGGCGCCATCATCGCCGGCGGCAAGGGCACCGCGGGCGAGAAGATCGCGGCCCTGGAGGCGGCGGGCGTCGCGGTGACGCGCAACCCGGCCGAGATCGGCCAGTTGATGAAGTCGCGGCTCGACTGAAGGCGCGCCGGCGGAGGCGCGCTACTGCATCAGGGCCGCGACGAGCTTCTCGACAGTGTCGCGCGCGTCGCCGAACAGCATGCGGGTGTTGTCGTGGAAGAACAGTGGGTTCTCCACGCCGGCATAGCCGACGGCCATGCTGCGCTTGGACACGATCACCGTTCGCGCCTTCCACACCTCGAGCACCGGCATGCCGGCGATCGGGCTGGAGGGATCGTCGAGCGCGGCGGGGTTGACCGTGTCGTTGGCGCCGATGACGATCACCACGTCGGTATCGGCGAAGTCCTCGTTGATCTCGTCCATCTCGAGGACGATGTCGTAGGGCACCTTGGCCTCGGCCAGCAGCACGTTCATGTGGCCGGGCATGCGTCCGGCCACGGGATGGATGGCGAAGCGCACCTCGGCGCCGCGGTCGCGCAGGAGCCGGGTCAGCTCCGAAACGCCGTGCTGGGCATGGGCCACGGCCATGCCGTAGCCGGGCACGATGATGACGCTCGAGGCATCCTTGAGCAGCTCGGCGGTTTCCTCCACGGTGGTGGAGGTGAATTCGCCCGCCTCGCCTTCGGTACCGCCGGCCGCGGTGGTGCCGAAGCCGCCCATGATCACCGCGAGGAAGCGGCGGTTCATGGCGCGGCACATGATGTAGCTCAGGATGGCGCCGCTGCTGCCGACCAGGGCTCCGGTGACGATGAGCAAGTCGTTCGACAGCATGAAACCGGTGGCCGCGGCTGCCCATCCCGAGTAGCTGTTCAGCATGGAAATCACCACCGGCATGTCGGCGCCGCCGATGGCCATCACCATGTGCACGCCGAACACGAGCGCCAGGATGGTCATAAGGAACAGGGGCCAGAACCCGCCGACGGTGCTCTCGGCACCGACGAATACCGCGCCGAGCCAGATGCAGGCGAGCGCGATGGCCCCGTTGATCAAGTGGCGGCCGGGCAGGAGAAGCGGCCTGCTGCCGATGACGCCCTGCAGCTTGCCGAAGGCGATCACCGAACCGGTGAAGGTCACCGCGCCGATCAGCACGCCGAGATAGATCTCGACGTCGTGGATGGTCTTCTCGGCCCCCGACAGTTCGATGGTGTGATCCAGGTAGGTGGCGTAGCCGACGAAGGTCGCAGCCAGTCCGACGAAGCTGTGCAGCATGGCCACCAGCTGCGGCATCTGGGTCATCTCGACGCGGCTGGCGACGAATGCGCCGATGGCGCCGCCGATCACCATCATGACGATCACGGTGGTGTAGGCGTTGACCTGGCCCGAGGCGATGGTCGCGCCGATGGCGATGGCCATGCCGATCATGCCGTACACGTTGCCGCGCCGTGCCGACTCCTGGTGGCTCAGGCCCCCAAGGCTCAGGATGAACAGGATGCTGGCCGCGATGTACGCGCTGGTGACGATTCCGGGATTCATGTGCAGTCCTTCACTTCCTGAACATCTTCAGCATGCGCTGGGTGACGAGGAACCCGCCGGCGACATTGATCGTGGCAATGAGAATGGACACGGCCGCCAGCAGCCAGATGACGAACTGCCCGGAGTCGACCTTGAGCAGGGCGCCGATCACGATAATGCCGCTGATCGCGTTGGTGACGCTCATCAGCGGGGTGTGCAGCGCCGGCGTCACCGACCAGATGACCTGCCAGCCGACGAAGCAGGCCAGCACGAAGACGATGAAGTGGGGCATGAACGACGGCGGTGCCACCGCGCCGACCCAGAAGATCACCGCCAGGCCCACGGCCATCACCGCGGCGGTGACCAGGGCGCGGCGTCGGCGGGTGACGCCGGCATCCTCCTGCCTTGGCGGCTCCTTGCGGGGCGGCTTCGGGCGCGCCGGCGCCGCGCTCAGTTTCGGCGCGGGCGGCGGCCAGGTGATCTCGCCGGCCTTGATCGAGGTGGTGCCGCGGATCACCTCGTCGTCCATGTTGATCTCGATCCGGCCGTCCTTTTCCGGGGTCAGCTCGGTCAGAAGGTGCCTCAGGTTGGTGGCGTAGAGCTGGCTGGCCTGGGCGGCGAGGCGGCTGGTCAGGTCGGAATAGCCGATGATGGTGACGCCGCGGTGCTCGATAACCTCGTCCTTGCGGGTGAGTTCGCAGTTGCCGCCCTGTTCGGCGGCGAGATCGACGATGACGCTGCCCGGCCGCATCGACTCCACCATGTCGACCGTCACCAGTTTCGGCGCCGGCTTGCCGGGGATCAGCGCAGTGGTGATGATGATGTCGACGTCGCGCGCCTGCTCCCGGAACAGGGCCATCTCCGCCTCGATGAACTCCTTGCTCATCACCTTGGCGTAGCCGCCTTCGCCGGAGGCGTCTTCCTCGAACTCGAGTTCCAGGAACTCCGCGCCCATGCTCTGGACCTGCTCCTTGACCTCGGGTCGGGTATCGAAGGCCCGCACGATGGCGCCGAGGCTGCTGGCGGCACCGATGGCGGCGAGGCCGGCGACGCCGGCGCCTATCACCATCACCTTGGCCGGCGGCACCTTGCCGGCGGCGGTGATCTGCCCGGTGAAGAAGCGGCCGAAATGGTTGGCCGCCTCGATCACCGCGCGATACCCGGCGATGTTGGCCATGGAGCTCAGGGCGTCGAGTTTCTGCGCCCGCGAGATGCGCGGCACCGAGTCCATCGACAAAAGGTTGATGCCCCTGGCTGCCAGCGCCTTCATGCGCTCTTCGTTCTGGGCCGGCCAGAAGAAGCAGATCAGCGTCTGTCCGGCACGCAGGTGATCGGCCTCGTCCATGCCGGTGGCCGGATCCACGCGCGGCGCGCGAACCTTGAGCACGATGTCGGCGCTCTCCCACAGGGTCCGAGCGTCGGCGACGATGTCGGCGCCCGCGTCCCGGTAGGCGTCGTCGGAGAAGCTGGCGCGCTCGCCGGCGCCGCTCTCGACCAACACGTCGAATCCCAGCATTGCCAGGTGGGGCACCACGTCAGGCGTGGTGGCAACCCGGCACTCGCCCTCGAATACCTCTTTGGGTATGCCCAGTTTCATGGCTTGATTCCGCAATGAGTTGTTCTGTTGCTGGCTTCCCGGCCAACCGGTACCCAATTGTGCAGTACCACCGGGGTCAACTCAACAACGGTCGCGGTCGGGACGGACCGGGCTTCGTGCGGCCGGCAACCGCCACGGCGCCCGACCCGACCCGGTCGACCCTACCCGCAGGTGTGGGAACGGGACGCCAATTCCGGTACCATTGCGCACCCTTGCCGGCGCTCGATGCCGGCGCGGATTCGCCCTGCATCCCGCGTTTTTCTCGCAAACGAATCTCCCATGGAAACCGTCAACACTCTCAGCGGCAAGATCGAGTCATTCCAGGAGCGGGTCGGTTCGCTCAGGGGGTATCTTTGACTTCGACACCAGGAAGGAACGGCTCGAGGAGATCATGCTGCAGCTCGAGCAGCCCAACGTGTGGGACGACCCCGCGAAGGCCCAGCAGCTCGGCCAGGAGCGCGCCCGTCTCGAGGAGGTTGTCGAGGGCATCGAGCGGATAGAGCGCGCGGTCGCCGAGGCCTCGGAACTGCTCGAACTCGCCCGCGAGGAGGAGGACGAGCAGACCGTCTCCGAAGTCGCCCGGGACCTTGCCAGGGTCGAAAAGGAGCTCGAAGCGCTCGAGTTCCGCCGCATGTTCTCCGGCGAGATGGACGGAGCAAACTGCTTCATGGACATCCAGGCCGGCTCCGGCGGCACCGAGGCCCAGGACTGGGCCGCGATGCTGCTGCGCATGTACCTGCGCTTCATCGAGGACATGGGCTTCGACGCCGAGATCGTCGAGCGCTCCGAGGGCGAAGTGGCCGGGATCAAGAGCGCCACCATCAAGGTCAGCGGCGAGAACGCCTACGGCTACCTGCGCACCGAGACCGGCGTGCACCGGCTGGTGCGCAAGTCGCCGTTCGATTCCGGCAACCGCCGGCACACCTCGTTCGCCTCGGTCTACGTGTACCCGGAAGTCGACGAAAGCATCGAGGTGGAGATCAACCCGGCCGACCTGCGCGTCGACACCTACCGGGCCAGCGGCGCGGGCGGCCAGCACGTCAACCGGACGGATTCGGCGGTGCGCATCACCCACAACCCGACCGGCATCGTCGTGCAGTGCCAGAACGACCGCTCTCAACACCGCAACCGGGCGTCCGCCATGGAAATGCTCAAGGCGCGGCTGTACGAGCTCGAGCTTCAGAAGCAGCGCCAGGAGCACCAGCAGCTCGAGGACACCAAGGCCGATATCGGCTGGGGCAGCCAGATCCGATCGTACGTGCTGGACCAGTCCCGCATCAAGGACCTTCGCACCGGCGTGGAGACCGGCAATACGCAGGCCGTGCTCGACGGCGACCTGCTCAGATTCATCGAAGCCAGCCTCAAGGCCGGCGTGTGAAAGCGCGCGAGAAGATGGAACACGACAGCAACGAACAGATAGAGATTCGCCGCCGCAAGCTGGCCGAACTGCGCGCGCGCGGCGAGGCCTTCCCCAACGATTTCAGGCGCAAGCACCTTGCGGGGGAGTTGACCAGGAAGTACTGCACGTTCGACGCCGCCTCTCTCGACGAGGCAGAAGTACAGGTCAGCGTGGCCGGCCGGCTGATGTCGCGCCGGATCATGGGCAAGGCCAGCTTCGCCCACATCCAGGACTCGAGCGGCCGCATCCAGTTGTTCGTCACGCGCGACGCCCTGCCCGAGGGCTTCTACAACGACACTTTCAAGAAGCTCGACATCGGCGATATCGTCGGCGCCACCGGCACGCTGTTCCTCACCCGCACCGGCGAGCTGTCGGTAAGGGTGGACTCGCTCCGGCTGCTGACCAAGTCACTGCGGCCGCTGCCCGAGAAATACCACGGCATCGCCGACCGGGAGCTCATGTACCGCCAGCGCTACCTCGATCTCATCATGAGCGAGGACACGCGACGCCGGTTTCGCACACGCACGGCCGTCATCGGCCACCTTCGCGCCTTCCTCGGCGAACGCGGCTTTCTCGAGGTCGAGACGCCGATGATGCAGCCCATTCCCGGGGGCGCCGTGGCGCGGCCGTTCATCACCCATCACAACGCCCTGGACATGGCGCTGTACCTGCGGGTCGCCCCCGAGCTCTATCTCAAGCGGCTGGTGGTGGGCGGCTTCGAGCGCGTGTTCGAGATCAACCGAAATTTTCGAAACGAGGGCCTGTCGACGCGGCACAATCCCGAGTTCACCATGCTCGAGTTCTACTGGGCCTACGCCGACTACAACGACCTGATGGACCTGACCGAAACGATGCTGCGCTCGCTCGCGATCGAGGTCACCGGCTGCGGACGCGTCGAATACGAGGGAGAGACGTTCGATTTCACGGAGTCGTTCACGCGCATCACGATGGCCGACGCGGTGCGGCGCGAGAACCCCGAGATCTCGGCTGCGGACCTCGGCGACGCCGACGCCCTGCGCGTCCACCTCGAGCGACTCGGCGGCACGCCCGTCGCCGGCGCCGGAGCGGGACTGCTGCTCACCGAGATCTTCGAGGCGACCGTGGAGGACAAGCTGCGCCAGCCGACGTTCGTCACTTCATACCCGGTAGAGGTGTCGCCGCTGTCCAGGCGCAACGATCGCGATCCGTCCGTCAGCGACCGCTTCGAGCTGTTCATCGGCGGACGCGAGATCGCCAACGGCTTCAGCGAGCTGAACGACCCGGAAGACCAGGCCGAGCGCTTCCGCGAGCAGGCCCGAGCCAAGGATTCGGGCAACGAGGAGGCAATGCACTACGACGCCGACTACATCCGCGCCCTGGAGTACGGCATGCCGCCGACGGCGGGCGAGGGCATCGGCATCGACCGGCTGGTGATGCTGCTGACGGACAGCCCGTCCATCCGGGACGTCATCCTGTTTCCGCACATGCGCCCCGAGTCCCAGGGCACGTAGCGGGCGTCCGTTCAGGACACTGCGAGTTCTCCGAACATTAATTGTTTAAAAACAATTTGATATTTACGATATTTAACGTAATATCGTGCTCATGATTCGTCCCCTCGAGCTGCTGATCGGTCTGCGTTACACGCGGGCCAAGAAGCGCACCCACTTCATCTCCTTCATCTCGATGACCTCGATGCTGGGGATCATCCTGGGTGTGTGGGCGCTGATCACCGTCATGTCCATCATGAACGGTTTCGAACGCGAACTGCGCAACCGCATCCTCGCCACGGCCTCGCACATCACCGTGACGGGAGCGGGCGGCAGTCTCGCCGACTGGCCGACGGTGGCGGAGCGGGTGAATGCGCATCCGCGGGTGATGGCCTCGGCACCGTTCGTCAACGTCCAGGGCATGCTGACCAATCGCGGCGAGGTGGCCGGGGCCATGATCAGGGGCATCGTCCCGGACGAGGAACGTAACGTGTCACAGCTCCTCGACGTCGTCTCCGCGGGTGACCCGGACAGCCTTCGGGCCGGCGAGTGGCGCATCATCCTCGGCTTCCAGCTGGCGCGCCAGCTCGGCGTCGGGGTCGGCGATACGGTCACCCTGGTCGCGCCAAAGGGCCGGGTCACTCCGGCCGGGCTGCTGCCGCGGCTCAGGCGCTTCACGGTGACGGCCCTGTTCCGCCTCGACATGTACGAATACGACAGCACCATCGCCCTGGTTCACATCGACGACGCCGCAAGGCTGCTCGACACCCGGGGCCAGGTCAGCGGCATCCGGCTCAAGGTCGACGACGTGTACGACGTCGCCCGCATTCGCTACGACATCGAGGACCGGCTTGGGCGCGACTACACGCTGTTCGACTGGACCATCGAGCATCGCAACTTCTTCAGCGCCCTGGCGGTGGAGAAGCGGGTGATGTTCATCATCCTGATGCTGATCATCGCGGTGGCGGCGTTCAACATCGTCTCCACGCTGGTGATGCTGGTCACCGACAAGCAGCCGGACATCGCCATCCTGCGCACCCTCGGCATGAGTCCCGGCGGGATCATGTGGGTGTTCATCGTGCAGGGCGTGGTCATCGGCGTGATCGGCACGGTGCTGGGCGGCCTGACGGGCGTGATCACCTCCATCAACATCGAAACGATTGTTCCCGCCATCGAGCAGTTTCTCGGCATCGAGTTCTTCCCCGCCAACATCTACGTCATCAGCGAGTTTCCTGCCGAGCTGCATGTCGACGACGTCATGCGCGTGCTCGGCGCCTCGCTGGTCATGAGCCTCGTGGCGACGATCTACCCGGCCTGGCGCGCCTCGCGCACCCAGCCTGCGGAGGCACTGCGCTATGAGTGACCTCCTGCTCGAGTGTCGGGGCGTCACCAAGCAGTTCCGCGAAGGACCGTTGGTGGTCGACGTGCTCGCGGGAGTGGACCTCGCGATTCGGCGCGGCGAGTCGATGGCGATCGTGGGCGCGTCCGGTGCGGGCAAGAGCACGCTGCTGCACATCCTCGGCGGCCTGTCCCGTCCCACCAGCGGTCGCGTAAACCTGACGGGCCAGGACCTGTTCGCGCTCGGCGAGAAGGCGCGCGGAGTGCTGCGCAACCGTGCGCTGGGATTCGTGTACCAGTTCCACCACCTCCTGCCTGAGTTCACGGCCCTCGAGAACGTGGCCATGCCTCTCCTGATCCGCCGCGCGGCTACACGCGAAGCGGTGGCCGAAGCGGGGAAAATGCTCGAACGGGTAGGGTTGTCTCACCGCACCGGGCACAAGCCGGGAGAACTGTCCGGCGGCGAGCGCCAGCGCACGGCGATCGCCCGCGCCCTGGTCACCGGTCCCGCCTGCGTGCTGGCCGACGAACCGACCGGCAACCTCGATACCGCCAATGCCGAGCAGGTGTTCGAACTGATGCGGGAGATGAGCCGATCCCACGGCACCGCCCTGGTGGTGGTCACCCACGATCGCGGCCTCGCCGCCCGGCTCGGGCGCACCGTCGAGATCCGCGACGGTGTGCTCGCCGATCCGCGACTCGCCGGGCCGGGTGAATCGACCGGAACAAGGTAGGGTGCGCTTCAGCGCACGCGTACTGCGGGGCCGTGCGCAACGCGTACGCTGAAGCGCGCCCTACGACGAGTCGTCGTCGACGTCGTCCCGCCTCCTGCGCCGGCGACGCCGCAGGTCCCAGTGGTGCTGGACGTGCCACTGCCAGTAGGCCCTGGCGAGAAGCCAGCCCGCAGCTGCCAGCACCGTGCCGATGATCAGGCAGCCGAGCCACAGCGCCTCGATGTTGCGGCCAAGCGCGGCCAGCGTCAGCTCCGACATCGGCCGCACGCGCTCGCCGAGAATCCAGGATCCGAGAATATAGGCGGGCGTGTAAAGCGGTACGATGGTCAGAGGGTTGGTCACCCAGACCAGCAACACGCTGATCGGCAGGTTGGCCCTCAGGATGAGCGCGGCGGCCGCCGCCAGTATCATCTGGAACGGCACCGGCCAGTAGGCGAAGAACAACCCGATCGCAATGCCCAGGGGAACCGAACGGCGGTTGACATGCCACAGGTTCTCGTCGTGCAGGCGGTGGGCGAAACGGGACACGCCGGGCAGGGCGCGCACATGGTTCGCGCTCGGCAGGATCTTCTTCAGGTATTTCCTCGGCACGACCGGAAACCTATACTGCGGGAAGGCAGACGGCACACCGGAAGCAGGGAGGCTTCGCACTGCACGTTTTCATACTGTCGTTCGTGGCGGCCATCGTCGTCGCCCTGTTCTCGACGCTGCCCCCCGGTGCGCTCGGCACAACCGGCGTGCTCGTCGCGGCATCCGCGATTTCGACCGCCGGCAACCGGACCCGTGGGCCGCTTGTCCTGGCCGGGGTCGCTTCGGGCCTGATCTGGGTCGCGCTGGCGGCCGGCTGGTGGCTCGACCGGCGCATGGACGCCGACGGCGGGCGCGTCGAGGCCGTGGTCGTCGGCGAAGTGGCATCGTTCCCGCGACGAGACGGCAACCTCACGCGGTTCGACCTCGCCGTCGACGGCCCCGCGGTCTTCGACGCCGGCGCGGACACCTCGCCGGCGGATGTATCGCACGGACTGGTCCGTGTCAATTGTTATCGTTGTAATCTTGAGTTTCGCCTCGGCGAGACATGGCGGCTCAGGCTTCGCCTCAAGGGGATTCACGGGCTGGCCAATCCCGGGCTGTTCGACTACGAACGCTGGGCCTTCCAGCGCCGGCTGGTGGCGTCGGGCTCGCTTGTCGAAGGCAAGGGCAACCAGCGCATCGCCGCTACCCGGGTTCATCCGGTCTCGCCCGCCTACCGCGACAGGCTCCACGACTTTCTCGGACTCGTGCTCGGTCCCGGCTCCGGCCTAGGGATCATCCGCGCCGTAACCCTCGGCGTGCGGCACGACATCACGCCCGAAGCGTGGCAGACATTCCAGCGCACGGGCACCGGGCACCTGGTGGCGATCTCCGGCCTGCACGTATCGCTGGTGTTCGGCTTCGTATACGGCCTCGCGCGGGTGGCGGCGCGGGCGTTTCCGCCGCTTCTGCTCCGGTTCGCGGCACAGCGCATCGCCGCCGTGGCGGCACTGCCGGCCGCCATTTACTACGCCTGGCTGGCCGGCCTGTCCTTGCCGACGCAGCGAGCTGTCATCATGCTTTGCGTCTTCTTCGCGGCATTCGTCCTAGGCCGCCGAGTCATGGGCTGGCACACGTTCCTCGTGGCGCTGTTCGCGGTAGTACTGGTCGACCCCCTGGCTCCCTTGTCCCACGGGTTCTGGCTGTCGTTCGGAGCCGTGTCCGCGATCGTGGTGTACGCCGGATACCGGCGCCGCCTGCGCGATGCCGTGGCCGTCGATACCGCGGATCGTTCCCGGCTGTCCCTGCGCGTGCGCACAATGCTTGGGGACTGGGTCGGCGTGCAAGCCGCCGTCAGCGCGGTGATGCTGCCGATGGGCGTGCTCTTCTTCGGACAGCTGGCGCTGGCCTCGCCGCTGGTGAACCTGGTCGCCATCCCGTATTTCGGCCTCGCTGTGGTGCCGCCGGCGCTGGCCGGCGTGCTCGCCTGGACGCTCGACCTCGAAGCGATCGCCCGATGGCTGCTCCTGCTTGCGGGCACTGCCGCACAGGCCATGCAGGAGCTGCTCGGTTGCGTCGCCAAGTGGCCGCTCGTGAGCGTCGACGTCGACCTCGTTGACGGCGTCCGACTCGTTGCCGCGGCGCTGCTCGCGGCCACGTTGCGCTGGCGCTGGCGGGGCGGGGCGGCAGCCGTGTGCCTGTCCCTCGCCATCGCCTCCGGGCGGCCGTCGGCGGTCGACCACGGCGAGTTCCGTCTGGTCGTCCTCGACGTCGGGCAGGGGTTGGCAGCGATCGTGCAGACGCAGGAACACGCACTGCAGTTCGATGCGGGAGTGAGGTACAGTGCCTCCTACGACATGGGAAACATGGTCGTGAACCCGTCGCTCGATGTCCGGCGCATCGACAACCTCGAGCGGCTGGTGATCAGTCACGGCGACAACGATCATGCCGGAGGCGCGCCGGCCGTGCTCGAGGCGCACCCCGAGGCGATCCTGTTCTCGAGCGAACCCGTCCCGGGATACACGGCCGTGCCGTGCCTGGCCGGGACACGCTGGACCCGGGACGGCGTGTCGTTCGAGTTTCTATCGCCGGAGGACTTCGGGCCGCGGCGGGAGAACGACCGCTCCTGCGTGCTCGGGATCGAGTCGCCCTACGGGCGCGCCCTGGTCACCGGCGACATCGAGGCAAGGGCCGAGCGCAGACTGGTATCGACGATGAGCGAACGGTTGGCAGCCGACGTGCTGGTCATACCCCACCACGGCAGCCGAACCTCGTCCACGGCTTCGTTTCTCGGCGCCGTGGCACCCACCGTGTCGATCATCTCCCGGTCGCTGACGAACTCCTTCGGCCACCCGCACCCGGACGTGATCGCCCGGCTTCGGCGCCTCGGTACCGAGATACTCGACACCGCGCTCGACGGCCAGGTGGACGTCCACGTCGCCGCGCGCGGCATTTCAGTGGCCGCCCACCGGCGCGAATCGCGGCCGATGTGGCGCAGCCTGCCTCGCGCCTACCGCGATGATCCAGCCTGGTGACCGCGTGGCGGCGTCGAGGGGCAACTCTGCTAGAATCCGGCCGAATGGTGCGCGCCCGACGGAACATTCCGCCGCGCGCGCCGTACCCGATTCCCTCCCCGACGAGACGACCGGTCCGAAAGCGTGTTCGAACTCATACAATCCGGCGGCCTGCTGGTGTGGCTCATCATCGGCTGCTCGGTGGTGTCCGTGGCCATCATCCTCGAGCGCGCCTGGACCCTGAAGAAAAGCGCGGTCACGCCGTTCGGGCTCATGGACCGGGTGGAACTGCTGCTCAACGACGAGGAACTCGACCCGTCCAGGGTCGCCGAGATCCGGCGCAGTTCGCCGCTCGGGCGGATACTCGCGGCGGGAATGGTCAACATCGACCAGCACCGGGTGGTGATGAAGGAGTCCATCGAGGAAGCGGGGCGTCACGTGGTGCACGAGCTCGAGCGCTATCTCAACGCGCTCGGCACCATCGCTGTGATCACGCCGCTGCTCGGCCTGCTCGGCACGGTGATCGGCATGATCGAAGTGTTCGGCGCGATCACCACCGCGGGCGTCGGCAACCCGACCGTGCTGGCGGGCGGCATCGCCAAGGCCCTGATCACCACCGCGGCCGGCCTGTCCGTAGGCATCCCCAGCCTGATGTTTCACCGCTACTTCCGCGGGCGTGTTACCGAACTCGCCATCGACATGGAGCAGGAGGCCCTGAGGTTTCTCGAGTTCGTCCACGGCGAGCGCGCGGCGTGAAATTCCAGCAGCAGCAGGACGAGGACCTGCAGATCAATCTCACGCCGCTGATCGACGTGGTGTTCCTGCTGCTGATCTTCTTCATGGTGTCGACCACCTTCAATCGCGAGTCCGAGCTGCAGATCCGCCTGCCTGAAGCCTCGGCAGAGCAGGCGGCAGCCGACGAGCCGGTGTTGGTCGAGATCCAGATCTCCCAGACCGAGCGCTTCGCCGTCAAGGGGCCTTCCGACGAAGCGGCCCGGCCCCTGATCAATTCCGACGAGGAGACGCTGGTGCGCGCGCTGAGCGAGGCCGTGGCCGGAAGCGAAGACCCGGTGGTGGTGATCCGGGCCGACCGGCGCGCGCCGCACGAGACCGTGGTGCGGGCCATGGATGCCGCGCGGCGCCTGTCCCTGCGGCGCATCACCTTCGCCACCATCAATCCCCCCGAGTAGGCGCCGACCCGGTGTCGGGTAACTCGACCGCCAGCAACCAGCAACCGGCGCCGGCCGGGGTGTATGCCCGTCTGCTGCGACACGCCTGGCCCTACCGCTGGGTGTTCCTGGCCGGCGTGCTGGGCATGTTCATCGGCGGCGCCGCGGAGGCGGGCTTCGCCGCGCTGCTCAAGCCGATCATGGACGAAGGCTTCGTCAACCGCAACGCCGACATCATTTACATGACGCCGTTCCTGCTGGTCGGCGTGTTCGTGATCCGCGGTCTCGCCGGTTTCGTCGATGCCTACTGCGTGCAATGGGTCGGCCGCAAGGTGATCTACGACCTGCGCCGGGAGATGTTCGGTCGAATGATCCGCCTGCCCATGCGTCACTTCGACCATCACCCCACGTCGGAACTCGTGTCCAAGCTGATCTACGACGTCGAGCAGGTGGCCCAGGCGTCGACCACGGCGGTGAGGATATTTTTCAAGGACAGCTTCACGGCCATCATCCTGATCGGCTGGCTCACATGGCTGAGCTGGAAGCTCACCCTCGTGTTCGTGGTCGTGGCGCCCGTGATCGCGCTGCTGGTCAACTCGCTGAGCAAGCGCTTTCGCCACACCAGCACCAGAATCCAGGGGAGCATGGGCGACATCACCCACGTCGCCAAGGAGGCCTTCCAGGGCCACAAGGTGGTGAAGGTGTTCGGTGGCTACGGCACCGAGGAGCAGCGGTTCGACAAGGTCAACCGTGGAAACCGGCGATTCGCCATGCGCAAGGCCGTGGTATCGGCGGGCTCGGTGCCCGCCATCATGTTCGTGGCCGGCATCGCGGTGGCGGTTATCATCTACTTCGCCATGGGCGGCGGAGGCGGGGAGATCGTCAGTCCCGGCACGTTCGTCTCCTACCTCGGCGCCGTCATGCTGCTGCAGTCGCCCATCAAGCGCCTGGCCAGAGTGAACGAGATCATCCAGACCGGGGTCGCGGCCGCCGAGAGCATTTTCAAGGTGCTGGACCTCGAGCAGGAGGATCCCGGCGGCCCCCTGGAGCCGGACAAGGTGCGCGGCGAGATCCGCTTTCGCGGCGTTCGCTTCTCCTACGCACCCGACGGACCGCCGGTGCTGGACGACTTCGACCTCCACGTCGAGCCCGGGCGCACCGTGGCCCTGGTCGGCGCTTCGGGCAGCGGCAAGTCCACGGTGGTCTCGCTGCTGCTCGCCTTCTACCGGCCCGACGCCGGCGAGGTGCTGATCGACGGCGAACCGATCGAGCACTACAGCAAGGCGGCCCTGCGACGCAACATCGCCCTCGTCACCCAGGACAACTTCCTGTTCGACGGCTCCATCGACGACAACATCGCCTACGGCGACGCCTCAGCCGACGACGAACGTCTTGCCGCCGCCGCCGAGACGGCGCAGGTGACGCGCTTCACGGACGGCTTCGACGCGGGCCTCGCCACGCGGGTCGGCGAGCAGGGCGGGCGACTGTCCGGCGGCCAGAAGCAGCGCGTGGTCATCGCCCGGGCGCTGTATCGGGACGCCCCCATCCTCATCCTCGACGAGGCGACTTCGTCACTGGACAACACCTCCGAGCAGCTGGTCCGAAACGCCATCGACTCGCTATCGGGCGAGCGGACGATCATCGTCATCGCCCATCGGCTGTCGACGGTCGTCAACGCCGACCGCATCTGCGTCATGGACCATGGCCGCATCGTCGAATCCGGCACCCACGAATCGCTTCTGGCCGCGGGCGGCGCCTACAGCCGCCTGTACCGGCAGCAGGAGTGAGTGGTCATCGACGCGGTGCAGGCGGCGAGGAGGCACGACGAGCGCGAAGAGAGGCGGCGAAACCGGATGGCCGCCTGGCTCGTTCGCACCTGGAAGCGACGCGGACCGGCGGCATTCGCCCTGTATCCGCTGTCGTTGCTTTACCGCGCCGCGATGGCGGTGCGCCGGGTCGCTTACCGAACCGGCCTCAAGTCGAGTTACCGGGCGCCTGTGCCGGTGATCGTGGTCGGCAACATCACCGTCGGGGGTAGCGGCAAGACGCCGTTCACCATCTGGCTGGTGCGCTGGCTTCGCGACCGGGGATTTCGGCCCGGCGTCGTCCTGCGCGGCTACCGCGGCAATTCAAGGGCCTGGCCCGTGGATGTGACGGCGGCGACCGACCCCGCCGTGGCCGGAGACGAGGCGGTACTGCTGGCGGCACGCACGGGTGTGCCGGTGGTCGCCGGACCGGACCGGGCGGCGGACTGTCGCGCGCTGCTCGCGCGCAGCGACTGCGACGTGGTGGTCAGCGACGACGGCCTGCAGCACCTCGCCCTGACGCGCGACTTCGAGATCGCCCTCGACGACCCGGTTGCCGGAAGGGGCAACGGCTGGTGCCTGCCGGCCGGACCATTGCGCGAGCCCGTCGGCCGCCTCGACGCCGTCGACCTCGTGGTCGTCTACGGCAACCCCGTGCACGGCATGGTGCCGGTGATCGGCGAGGCGCGCACGCTCGACGGTGCCAGCGTCGGGCCGCTCGAGTCGCTGGCGGGGCTTTCCATCCTCGCGGTGACCGGCATCGCCCGCCCCGAGCGCTTTTTCGATGCACTCGGCGCCGCGGGCCTGGTCTTCGACCGGCTCGCGTTCGCGGACCATCACCTTTTCCGCCCTGGCGATATCCCGCCTTCGCGCCACGATGTTATCCTTGTCACGGAAAAGGACGCGGTCAAGCTCGTGGGGATTGTCGATCCCCGGGTCCGGGTCGTCGAACTCAAGGTCGACGTCGCCCCCGCCGTCATCGACAGGCTGGAGCACCTGCTCGGGCCCAAACTGACTCGCCATGGTTGAATTCGATATCGTCATCCCGGCGCGCTACGCCTCGACCCGCCTGCCGGGCAAGCCCCTGCGCGACGTTGCCGGGAAGACGCTGATCCAGCGGGTCTACGAGTGCGCCACCAAGTCCCGCGCCAGCCAGGTGATCGTGGCCACGGACGACGACGCCATCATGCGCGTGGCCGAGGACTTCGGCGCCACCGTGGTGATGACCTCGAAGCACCACGACTCCGGCACCGACCGTCTCGCCGAGGTGGTGCAGCGGCTGAACGTGCCCGACGATCGCATCATCGTGAACCTGCAAGGCGACGAACCGCTGGTGCCGGCGCAGCTCATCCACCAGGTCGCCGAGGGGCTGGCCGGGGACGATCGCGCGAGTATCGCCACGGTCTGCAAGGAAGTTCGCCGCCAGCGCGACTACACCGACCCTTCGGTGGTCAAGGTGGTCATGAGCCGCGACGGCTACGCGCTGTACTTCTCGCGCGCGCCGATCCCCTGGGCCAGGCAGCACGACGGCCTGCCGTCGCGCTGGCCGCCCAAACCAAGGAGGGTCTACCATCACATCGGCATGTACGCCTACCGGGCGGCGTACCTGAGGCGCTTCGCCGCGCTCGAATCGTGCGAACTCGAACAGGTGGAGAAACTGGAGCAGCTGCGGGCCCTTTGGAACGGCGAAGCCATCCGCGTGCTCAAGGCTTATTGCCTCCCCGGACCCGGGGTGGATACCATCTACGACCTCGAGAACGTCATCCGCATATTTGAACGCCAGCAGGAAGCCGAGCACGAGCAATGATCAAGGTCCTGTTCGTGTGTCTTGGAAACATCTGCCGATCGCCGACCGCCGAGGGCGTGTTCCGGCGCCTGGTAGAGGATGAGAGGCTGGGCGACGTGGTCCAGATCGACTCCGCCGGAATCGCGTCCTGGCACGTGGGACGCCCGCCGGACGAGCGCGCCCGCGAGGCCGCCCGCCGGCGCGGCGTCGATATCGATCACCTGCGCGGTCGCCAAGTTCGCGCGCAGGACTTCGAGCACTTCGACTACATCATCGCCATGGATCGGGACAACCTCGCGGCGCTGATCGATATCTGCGAACCGCATCACCGCTCGAGGCTGCGACTTCTGATGGAGTTCGAACCAGCCTACGGAATCGACGAAGTGCCCGACCCCTACTACGGCGGCGAGTCCGGTTTCGACCGCGTCCTCGACATGATCGAGGCGGCCAGCGCCGCCCTGCTGGACGAGGTCCGGCAGCGCGTCGACAGCGGCCGCTGAGCCGGCGCCCCGCCGCAATGCAGCCGGCGAGACTCGGCCCGGTCATCACCGATCTTGCGGGCACCACAGTGGCCCGCTCGGAGTGGGACATGCTGCGCCACCGCAACCTCGGCGGCGTCATCCTGTTCTCGAGAAACTACGACGAACCGCGGCAGCTCGGCAGCCTGTGCGACGAAATCCGCGACACGGCCGGTCGCCGACTTCTCATTGCGGTGGACCAGGAGGGCGGTCGGGTGCAGCGGTTCAAGGGGGGCTTCTCGACCCTGCCGCCGATGGCCGTGTTCGGACGCCTTTACGACACCGACCCGGGCCGTGCGCTCGAATGCGCACGCCAAGCGGCGCTGACCATGGCCCTGGAGCTTCGCACCCGCGGCGTCGACCTCAGTTTCGCGCCGGTGGCGGACCTCGACCGTGGCGTCAGCACGGTCGTCGGCGACCGCGCCTTTCACCGCGAACCCCGGGCCGTCGCCGCCCTGTGTACCGCCTGGCGTCAGGGCATGGCCGACGCCGGCATGGCGGCGGTCGCCAAGCATTTTCCCGGACACGGCGCGGTGGCCGCCGACTCGCACCTCGACATGCCCGTGGACGACCGCCCGCTCGGCGAGATCGAGGCCGAGGACCTCGTGCCTTTCGCGCGCCTGGTCGAAGCCGGCGTGGAAGGCGTGATGACGGCCCACGTGGTCTACCGCGAGGTGGACGCCGAGGTCGCCACGTTTTCGAGATTCTGGATTCGCGAGATGCTGCGCGCGCGCCTCGGCTTCGACGGCGTGGTGTTCAGCGACGACCTCTCCATGGCCGGGGCCGGCAGCGCGGGTGGGCCCGGCGAACGGGCACGTGCAGCGCTGGAAGCCGGCTGCGACGCGCTCCTGGTGTGCAACGACCGAAAGGCGGCCATCGAGGTCCTGGACCACGTGGACGGGCCCGCGCGACCGCTCGAACCCCTCCTGGGGCGCGACATCGCACCGGCGCTGCCTGGTCTCGAGGGCAGGGTGACCCGATTCTCGGCGACGCTGCAGGACCTCGCCGCCGACCGCGCGCAGGGCTGAAATCGCTACTCGGCCCGCTCGACGTACTCGCCGGTTTCCGTGTTGACCTTGACGCGGTCGCCGACGTTCACGAACGTGGGGACGATGACCCGGATGCCGGTCTCGAGACGGGCCGGCTTGCCGGAGCCCGAGGCGGTCTGGCCCTTGACCACGGCCTCGGTCTCGACCACCTCCAGGACCACGTTCGGCGGCAGCTCGAACCCGATGGGCACGTCGTTGTGGAAGTTGATCTGCACCTCGGTGTTGGGCAGCAGGTAGCCGACCTGGTCCTGCAGGTCCTCGGCGGCCAGGCTCAGCTGCTCGTAGGTCTCGAGGTCCATGAACACGAGGTTGTCGCCGTCCTGGTACAGGTACTGCATCTGGCGCACGTCGACGTGGGCCTTCTCCAGCTTGTCCTCGGAGCGAAAACGCTCGTTGAGCTTGGTCCCCTGGTTGATTTCCTTCAGTTCGAGCTGGGCGAACGCGCCGCCCTTGCCGGGCTTGACGTGGCTCTTCTTGAGCACCCGCCAGAGCTTGTTCTGGTACTCGATGAGATTGCCGACTCGCACGTCGGAGGCGGAAATTTTCATGGCCTTGGGTCCGGGTGAAAAAGCGCGATATTCTAGCAGTACCGACGTGAACATGCCCGTTTCCACAAGCAATCCTCATTCGTCGCGTCAACGACAGTGACAATTCGACAATTCCACGACCTCGGCTGGTACGATGCCGCGTGCCGCCGCTGCCCGCGCCTGGCCGCCTTCCTCGACGAAGTCTCGGCCGAGCACCCGCGCTACCACTGCCGGCCGGTTCCGCCGTTCGGCGACCCCGCGGCGCGCCTCCTGGTGGTCGGGCTGGCGCCGGGCAAGCACGGGGCCAACGCCAGCGGCCGCCCGTTCACGGGGGACCACGCGGGCATCCTCCTGTACCGCACGCTGCACCGCTTCGGCTTCGCCAGCCGACCCGAGTCGAGCGCGGCGGATGACGGGCTGGAACTGATCGACTGCCGCATCACCAACGCCGTCAAGTGCCTGCCGCCGGCCAACAAGCCAGTCGGCGACGAGGTGCGCCGGTGCCTGGAGTATCTGCGCCGCGAGATCGCCGCGCTCGAGCCCGGCTCGGTGGTGCTCGCCCTTGGCGGCCTGGCGCACGGCGCGGTGCTGCGCTGCGTTGGCCTGGCGCCGGCGCGCCACCGGTTCGCGCACGGCAGCGAGTACGTCACCGACGACGGCATTCACGTCGTCTCGAGCTACCATTGCTCGCGTTACAACACCCAGACCGGCCGGCTCACCGAGGACATGTTCGCCGCAGTGTTCGCTCGCGCCAGGGCGCTGGTCGGCACGTGAGCGAGCCCCGGGCCGAACCCTTCGACCACCGCCGCTTCCTGGCCACGGCGCCGGAGCGGCCGGGCGTCTACGTCATGTACGACGAGTCCGGCAACTGCCTCTACGTCGGCAAGGCCCGCGACCTGAAAAAGCGCGTGGCCAACTACTTTCGCTCGAGCGGACTCGATCCCAAAACCCGCGCGCTCAAGTCCCACATCGCCGGCATCGAACTGCACATCACCCGCGGCGACAACGAGGCGCTGCTGCTCGAGTACAACCTGATCCAGTCGCTCAAGCCGCGCTACAACGTGATGATGCGCGACGACAAGAGCTACCCGTACATCCGCCTGACCGACGAGGAGTTCCCTCGCCTGGTGTTCTATCGCGGCTCCACCCGCGGCAAGGGCCGGTTCTTCGGGCCCTATGCCAATGCCGGCGCGGTGCGCGAGGTGCTCGCCCAGATTCACAAGATCATTCCGCTTCGCCAGTGCGAGGACAGCGTGTTCAGGAACCGCACGCGGCCTTGCCTGCAGTTCCAGATCGGCCGCTGCAGCGCACCTTGCACCGGCGAGATCGACGCCGGCCGCTACCGCGAGGACGTCGAGCAGGCGGCGCTGCTCCTGGCCGGCGACGACCAGACGCTCGACGAGAGCCTGAACAGGCGCATGACGGAGGCGGCCGGAGCGCTCGAGTTCGAGGACGCGGCGCGTTTTCGCGATCGCATCCGCCGCCTGCGCCGGATCAAGGCCGGCCAGTTCGTGGCCCACCTGGACGGCGACGTCGACGTGATCGCGCTCGCCCGCCACGACCGGCGCTACTGCATCGCCCTTTCGACCGTGCGCGACGGCCGCAACCTCGGCCAGAGGTTCTTCGTCGACACCGCGCCCGAGAACACGCTGGACGGCGAGATCGTCTCCGCGTTCATCGCCCAGCACTACCGCAACCATCCGCCGCCCTCGGAGATCATCACGGCCCAGCGTCTCGACGACGCCGAGTTCCTGTCGAGCGCGCTCGGCGAGGCGAAGGGGAGCGGCGTGGCGGTTCGAAGCGCCGTGCGCGGCAGGCGCAGCCGCTGGCTGCAGATGACTCGCCTCAATGCCGCCAGCCACCTGGAGCGCGACCTCGAGGACCGCGGGCGCAATCTCGACCGGTTTTCCGAACTGACGACCGCCCTGGGCCTCGCCCGGGTGCCAGAGCGGGTCGAATGCTTTGACGTCAGCCACACAATGGGCGAGCGCACCGTGGCTGCCTGCGTGGTCTTCGACCAGCAGGGTCCGGTGCCGGCCGAGTACCGGCGCTTCAACATCCGCGCCGACACTCGCGGCGACGACTACGCCGCCATGGCCGAGGTCATCGGCCGCCGCTACCGCAAGGTGGCGGGGGGCGAGGGCAGGGCGCCCGACCTGCTGCTGGTCGACGGCGGCAAGGGCCAGCTGGCGCGGGCGCTCACGGTGACCGGGGAACTCGGGCTGTCGGACATGGTGGTGGTGGGCGTCGCCAAGGGACTCGAGCGCCGCGCCGGGCAGGAACGGCTGTTCTTGTCGCCCCATGGTGGCCCGACTATACTCGATCCGGCCTCGGGCGCGTCGCATCTCATCCAGGCCATTCGCGACGAAGCCCACCGGTTCGCGATCACGGGCCACCGCGCCAGGCGGCAGAAGGCGCGGACCAGTTCGAGGCTCGAGGAAATTCCCGGCATCGGGGCGGTCAAGCGGCGCGCCTTGCTGCACCATTTCGGCGGTCTGAAGGAAGTGCGACAGGCAAACGTGGAGGAACTGATGAAGGTGCCCGGAATCAGCCGCACCCTGGCCGAGAAGATCCGCGACACGCTCGACCGCTGACATGCCGATCAACACACCCAATATCCTGACCCTGATCCGGATCCTGATCATCCCGGTGATCATCGTGGTGTATTTCATGCCGTCGCGCAGCACCAACGAGATCGTCACCTTCCTGTTCGTGCTCGCGGCGATCACCGACTGGCTGGACGGCTACCTCGCCCGGCGTTGGAACCAGGGCTCGCCCTTCGGGGCCTTCCTCGATCCGGTGGCCGACAAGCTGATTGTCGCCACCGCGCTGATCCTGCTGGCCAGCGACAGGGAAGTGCTCGAACTCGTCTACAGCAAGATCCTGTTCACCATCGTCACCTGCGTGATCATCGGCCGCGAGATCACGATTTCGGCCCTGCGCGAGTGGATGGCGGGCATCGGAGCCCGCAGCAGCGTGGCGGTGGGGATGATCGGGAAGATCAAGACCGGCGTGCAGATGGTGGCCATCTCCATGCTGCTCTACCACGACCCGCTGTGGGGCCTTCCGATATTCAAGATCGGCGAGATCGCCCTGTACGCGGCGGCCGCCCTGACCCTGTGGTCGATGTTCGTCTACCTGAGGGCCGCGTGGCCGACCCTCGTCGACGAGGGGGCCGCGTAGATTGCCGATACGCCGGCGGCGGCACTTGACAGCCGACCGACAGTGGATAGAATCAGCTTCCCCGATTCCTGAAGCGAATGCGACGCTATCGGAGGGATTTCAACAAGATGCGGGAATAGCTCAGTTGGTAGAGCACAACCTTGCCAAGGTTGGGGTCGCGAGTTCGAGTCTCGTTTCCCGCTCCAGGTTTCTAAAGGGCCCCGGCACGCACCGGGGCTTTTTGTGCCGTCCTGCCGGGATGGTATGATCGCTCACCCGGCTGGGTGGCAGAGTGGTTATGCAGCGGCCTGCAAAGCCGTGTACGCCGGTTCGATTCCGACCCCAGCCTCCAAAATGCCGCCGGTCGAACGCCCCGGGCCGCGCGGGGCGCACACCCGGGCCCCCTAGTGCGCGCCGCGGGTAAACGCAGCGCTGCCGGGCCGGCAGCAACGCGCATCGGCGTGACGGGATGCCGGGCGCCGTTGACCGCAAGAGCCTGACAACGTGACCGAACTCCTCGTCCTGCCCGACGGCATCGGCGCCGTCACCGCCGCGTTCATCGTTCTCGCCACCATGGCCACCTCGATGGTGGGCGCCATGTTCGGGGTCGGCGGCGGGACCATCCTGCTCGCGGTCCTGGCGGTCCTGCTGCCGCCGGTGGCGCTGATCCCGGTCCACGGGGTGGTTCAACTCGGCGCCACCGGGGTGCGCGCGGTGTTGCTCGCGCGGCACATCAACCGCGCAACGGTGCTGCCCTTCGTCGCCGGCTCGGCAATCGGCTCGGCGCTGTCCGGGGTCATGTTCTTCCAGTTCTTTCCGCCGTGGCTGATCCAGTACGCGGTGGCCGCGTTCATCGCCTGGTCGGTGCTGGGCGCCATGCCGGCCATCGGCCGGCGGCACATCCTCTTCGCCGGGGCATTCTCGGGTTTTCTGACCATCCTGTTCGGCGCCACCGGAACCTTCGTCAGCGCCTTCGTCAAGAGCATGAACATGCCGCCGCTTCGCTACGTCGCCACTCACGCGACGCTGATGAGCCTGCAGCATCTCGTGAAGATCGTCGTGTTCGGCGTGCTCGGCTTCGCTTTCGGGCCCTACGCGCTGCTGATCACGCTGATGTTGGCGAGCGGCTTCGTGGGTACCGTGATCGGCCGCAACATCCTGCTCAGCATGAGCGAGAAGCGCTTCAAGCCCGTTCTCAACGCCATCCTGCTTGTGCTCGCCCTCAGGCTCGCCTGGCAGGCGACCGAGGGACTGCTGGCCGCCTGAGCGCGAGGGCGGGTCAATCGCCCGAGTACACCGGCGCCGGCTGGGTGAAGAAGGCGTGCAGTATGTGATAGACAACCAGGTAGTTCTTCTGCTGGAAGCTGGCGTGTGAAATGCCGGGCATGATGGCAAACTGCTTGTCCGGGTTGGGCAGGCGGCGAAAGAACTCGACCAGGTCGTCAAGCGCCGCGATGCCGTCGTACTGGCCGCGCATGACGATGGTGGGCACGGTGATCTTCGCCGGGTCGTTGAGCGGCAGCCGCGAGCACATGTCGATGTAGGTGCCGTTGGGAATCGAGTCGTCGAGCTCGGTGATGGCCTCGGCGAAGGCGTCGACGACATCGTCGGCGGCCGTGCCCGGGTGGTCCCGGTTGAAGATCGAGTGGACAAACGCGCGATCGATGGGTCGCCGGTTGGAGGCTAGAAACTGCGGCAGCTTCTTGCGTCGTTCCTCGAGGGTGGGGCTGCCTTCACCGGTCCACACGTAGGCGTCCAGCGCCAGCCGCGCGACGCGCTCGGGGTGGCGCTCGGCGAACAACGCCGCGCGCAGCGCGCCCGAGGAGATCCCGTACACGAGCAGCGGCCCCGCGTTGCGTATCGCCATGATGTACTCGCTGGCCGCGGCGAGATCGTCGGCGCCGTTGGCGATGTCGCAGGTGATGTCGCGGTGCTTGTCGGAGCGGCCGTATCCCTCCATGTCCACGCACCACGTGTCGAAGCCCCGCACCGCGAACCAGTCCATCACCGAGCTGAACGGCCTGCCCTCGACGTGCAGGTCGAAGGTCGGCTGCGACGCCATCGACGAGCCGTGCACGAACAGCACGGTGCCCTTCGATGCGTCGGGACTGTCGAGGTACTTCTCCCACAGGAACAGTTTGACGTCGCCCTTGCCGGTCCAGTGCTCCTGGCCAGCGATGGGATAGTCTGCGGCGGTCTTGGTCATTTCTCTCTCCGAACGTGGTAACCGGCGGTGTGGCGGTGCTACAGCCCCAGCCGCTTCATCTGTTTCTCGGGATAGCGAGTGCCGGCGACCGGGTGACTCGCGAGGATGTCGTTGATCCGCCCCAGTTCATCGCTGCTGAACGTCACGCCCAGGGCGTCGAGGCTGTCGGCGAGCGTCTCGCGGCGCGAACAGCCCGGTATCGCGACGACGTCGCCGCGCGAGAGCACCCAGGCGATGGCGACCGCGGCGGTCGACACGCCCTTGTCCGCCGCGATGGCGGATACGGCATCGACCAGGGCAAGGTTCTGCCCGATGTTGTCGCCGGAAAATCGCGGCATGTCGCGGCGCCTGTCGTTCTCGGCCAGCGATTCGACCTCCCGAATGGCGCCGCTGAGAAGACCTCGGCTTAGGGGAGCGTAGGCGACGAACCCGATGCCGAGCTCCCGACAGACCGGAAGCACCTCGTCCTCGACGTCGCGGGTCGCCAGGGAGTACTCGGTCTGCACTGCACTGACCGGGTGAACGGCATGCGCGGCCCGTATCGTGCGCGCACCGGCCTCGGACAGGCCGATATACCGCACCTTTCCCTGCTCGACCAGGCGCGACATGGCCCCGACCGTTTCCTCGATGGGCACCGCGGGATCGACACGGTGCAGGTAGTACAGGTCGATCACGTCGACGCCGAGGCGTTCGAGCGACTTGTCGCAAGCCTCCGCGACGTATTCCGGCCGCCCGTTGACGGTGCGGGTGCCGTCCGGCAGTCGGATGTTGCCGAACTTGGTGGCGACGACGACGCGGTCGCGGATACCGGTGAGCGCATTACCGACCAGGCTCTCGTTCCTGCCCGAGGCATAGGCATCGGCAGTGTCGACCATGTCGATCCCGGCGTCGACTGCGGCACGTATCGTCGCCACGGCCTCGTCCGGGTCCGGCGTGCCGTAGATCGGCGTCATGCCCATGCATCCGAGGCCGAGGACCGAGACCTCGAGTCCGGCGGTTCCAAGGTTGCGCCTTTTCATGAAGTCACCTCGCTATGGTGAATCGTCGGGTGCAGGCCGTTCAGGAGTCCTACGCCGGCCGACGGTGGCTGCGCGCGCGCGCCAGCCGATTGCGGATCATGGGCGTTAACAGGGTGAGCACCAACAGCACCCACAGAACGTTGCCTATGCCCGATGAGAACAGCGTGGTCAGGTCACCCTGGGAGATCCGCATGGCGCGCAGGAAGTAGTTCTCGAGCAGAGGGCCGAGAATCACGCCGATGAGGATCGCGGCGACGTGGTAGCCGGTCTTGCGCGCGATGTACCCGATCAGGCCGAACACTATGGCCACGCCCATGTCGAACACGTAGGCGCGCGGCACGAACGAGCCGACCAGGGTGAAGGCGATCAGGATCGGCGCCATGTACACCGTGGGCACCACCACCACGCGCGACAGGTAGCGCGCCAGCGGCAGGATCATCAGCCCGAGAAGGATATAGGTCACCGCCATCGCGGTGAACGAACCGTAGGCGATCATCGGCTGGTTGGTGAACAGGCTCGGCCCGAAGGTCACCCCGTGGTATTCCAGCACGACCGCCATGATCGCCGCGGTGGCGCCGCCGGGCACGCCGATCACCAGCAGCGGGATCAACGTGCCGGAGGTCACGCCGTTGTTGGCGGCCTCAGGCGCGATCAGGCCGGGAACATGACCCGTGCCGTAGAGCTCGGGCGTCTTCGAGAAGGTGCGCGACTGCTGGTAGGCGACGAACGAGGCGATCGCCGCACCGGCGCCGGGGATGACGCCGATGACCAGTCCCAGCATGCCCGTCCACACCACGTGCTTCCACTCGCGCAGGGTTTCCCTGACGCCCTCGATGGTCGGACCCCAGCCCGACGCCAGGGAGGAAGGAGCGTCGGGCGAGAGGATGCTGGAACGCTCGATGATGAGGAACGCCTCGGAGATGGCGAACAGGCCGACCAGGGCCGGGATCAGCGGCACCTTGTCGTACAGTTCGAGGAAGCCGAAGGTACCGCGCGGCGCCTCGTACACGACGTCGGCGCCGATGTAGCCGATCATCAAACCGAAAAGGCCCGCGATGAGCCCCTTGAGCATGTCCTCGGCCGAGATGGTGGCGATCAGCGAGATGCCGAACAGCATCACCACGATCATCTCCACGCTGTGCAGGTGGAAGGCGACGCGCGAAAGCCAGGGAATCAGCACCAGCGCGGCGACCGTGGTCAGCAGCCCCGCCGCCACCGAGGCGACGAAGGAGATGGCCAGCGCCTGCTGGCCGCGTCCCTTGACGGTCATCGGGTAGCCGTCGAGCGGCGTCGCCGCCGCGCCCGCGGTGCCGGGAATGTTCACCAGGATGGCCGGAATGCCGGCGCCGAGGCGCGACGCGGTGTACAGGGCCACCATGAAGATCATCCCCTCCGCCGGCGGCATGGCCAGCGTGATCGGCAGCAGGATGATGATCGTATTGGCGGCGCTGAAACCCGGGATCGCGCCGACCACGACACCGAGCACGGTGGCCGGAACGATGATCCACCAGTAGCCGAGGGTATCGACGAACAGATCGAGAAAGACGGACAGGTCAGCCGCCATTGCGCAGCCACTCCTCGACGGTGCGTTCTATCAAGCCCTCGGGAAAACGGGTGTTGAACACGAGGATGAAGAGCACGTAACCGCTGACGGCAGAAGCCAACGCCACGCCGAATGCCTTCTTCCAGTTGTACACGGACGACAGCACGATAACGGCGGCAAACAGGAATACGAAGGTCGCCAGGGTGAAGCCGAGGGTCTCGAGCACCGCGACATAGGCAATGGTCAGGCCCAGGAGCACCGCTCGCCTGACCTGCGTGGGAATATCGGTGAGCAGCCCGTCGAAGCCGATACGCTCCACGCCGCGCCTCACCCTGAGCACGGTGCGTACCGCGTAGATGATGATGGTCACGAGCAAAAGGGCGCTCACGAACACCGCGCTGGCCTGGGAAATCCAGGGAACCTCGGTGATGGTGGTCAGGTAGTAGATGGCGAAGGCGAACGCCGCCGCCGGAATGATGAGATCGGCCAGCACGTTTCGTGCCGGCTTGTCGTCGTCATGGCGCATTGCCGTCGAAGGTGCGTGAGTGGTACGTGAGCACTGCGGTGAGCCCGCGGGCGGAACATCGCCCGCGGGCCACTACGGGAACTGCCGCGAAGGATCAGCCGGTGAGCAGATCCTTGTATTCGCGCCCCAGCGCCATGATGTTGTCCACGTAGGCCTTGCACTCGTCCTGGTAGTGATCCGGGGTGATCATCTCCCACGGAGCGTTGGAATCAAGGATTGCCTGCTTGTACGCCGGGTCGGTGAACACCTGCCGCGACGACTCGATCAGCCTCTCGAAGCGATCCGGATGCTTCTCGGCGGCCGCGGTCTTGATGCCGAAGGCACGGGCGCCTGCCGGCAGGGGCGGAATGCCGAGGTCGTACTCTGTGTTGAGCACGATGGCATCGGGCATCATCTCCGGCGCGACGTTCTTGTCGTCGAACAGGCCGACAATGGTCAAGCCGCCACGGGCCGCTGACGATGCCGGAAGTACGCCGATGTCGGTCTCGCCGGTGAGAACCCCGTTCCTGGTGTTGCGCCCGCCGGAAAGCGGGATCAGGTTCACGCTCATCCCGGTCTTGGCGGCCAGCACCAGCATCCCCAGCGACGCAGGGTGGGCGAGGCGGCTGGTGGCGACCGTCAGGGTGCGTTTCTTGCCTTCGGCGATGACGTCGTCGACCGTCTTCATCGGACTCTCGTCGGACAGGAAGATGCAGCCCGGATCGGCGTCCACCTGGAGGAAGTAGAAGTAATCGTCGAGGGAGAAGGTAGGCTCCTTGACCACCCAGTTCAGTACCTCCGGCCCCATGTTGCCGAAGATCAGGTCGTGGCAGTCATCAGCCGCCTTGCCCATGTAGGTCTCGTAGCCGACGCGCCCGGCGGCCCCGGGGAAGAACAGCGGCTCGAACTCGCCGCCGAGATGGTTCTTCCAGACCCCGGAGAAATCGCGGAAATTGCGATCTGCGCCGCCGCCGGCCCGCGTGGGGATGTAGACCTGGATGGTGCGCTCGGGGAACTGCTGGGCGAACAGGGAGCGGGGCAGGGGCGCCGCGAGCCCCATCGCGCCGAGAGCGGTGGCCTGCTTGAGAAACCGGCGGCGGTGGGTGGGCCGTTTTTCGGTCATGGTCTTTGCCTCCTGAAATGATCATGGGGCTGGCCGCTCGAGGGCCGCCCGGATTCTTCAAATGTCGTGATCTGTGCGCGACGCACGGGCCAGATACTAGCACCATCGCGTCGAACGGACCGTTCACCGGCCCGCCGCGCCAGCCATCGAGCTTGCACGATACGAAACGATCTTGCACGCACGTCGTCCATGCAGCCGAATTCCTCCCGAGTTCCAACCCCGCCTGGTGCATCCTAGGTGGCCGCCTGCCACCGGGCGTCGTGTAGAATCCGTGCCTCACTCGGAACCGCCGACCGGCCGGCCCTCTGATTCTGGCGATCCCGCATGCCCGGGTGGCGAAACTGGTAGACGCAAGGGACTTAAAATCCCTCGAGGGGAACCTCGTGCCGGTTCGAGTCCGGCCCCGGGCACCACGATCGGCACACGCAACGACCATGGAAAAACTGTACATCACCGCCCAGGAACTTCTCGACGATTCGTTCGAGCTGGCCGCGCGCGTGCTCAGAAGCGGCTTTCGTCCGAACTTCATCATCGGCATCTGGCGCGGCGGCACGCCCGTGGGCATCGCGGTACAGGAGCTCATGGACTACGTCGGAGTGACCACCGACCACATCGCGATTCGCACGTCTTCATATACCGGAATCGGCGCGCAGTCGGACGAGGTGCTGGTGCATGGCCTCGGCTACATCGTTCGCAACATCAACCGGGAGGACGCGCTTCTGATCGTCGACGACGTGTTCGACAGCGGCCGCAGCGTCGACGCGGTCATCCGCGACCTGACCGAGCGAACGCGCCGGAACTGTCCGCACGACATCCGCATCGCCACGCCGTGGTTCAAGCCGAAGAACAACCGCACCGACCGCGTGCCCGACTACTATATCCACGAGACCGACAAGTGGCTGGTGTTTCCCCATGAACTGAAGGGGCTGACCGATGCGGAGATTCGCGACGGGAAGGGAAGCGTCGCGCGGGTTATCGAGTCACTGGCTGATCACCTTGATTAAGGTGATTTCTTCAAAGTAAAAGAAAAAGTTCAGAAGAATAAGTATTTAAAAGACAATATTGAGATCTTTTCTGACGGGGTCACGAAGCCGCGGCGACACGGCTGCCTGCCTCCACCGGACTCGCCAGCGGCAACTCCAGCCTGACCAGGACGCCGTCCGGGGTGTCCACGTTCTCGGCGCTGATCGACCCGTGGTGATACTCGGCGATCAACCTGGCGATGAACAGGCCGAGCCCGAGATGGGAACGGGTGGCGTCCTTGCTGCCGACCGACACCATCGGATCGAATAACCGCTCGGTCATCGTTTCCGGCAGCTTGGAGCCTCGATTGGCCACGGTCACCACGGCACGGCCGCCGGCAAGACCGACGCCGATATCGATTTCGCCGTCGTCCGCGCCGAAATCGACTGCGTTGTCCACAAGCTTGTCGAGCAGCTGGGCAATCCGATCCGGGGCACCCGAGACCGGCACCGGGTACGACGGCTTGTCCAGGCGAAACAGGTTGTTCGGATAGCTGGTCTGATAGCCCTCGGTGCATCCCTCGACCAGCTCGGACAGGTCGAACTGCTCGCGATCCTCGTATTGCAGCGCTTCCTCCAGGTTGGCCGCCTCCGTCAGGCTGGTCAGGATCGATCGCAGCCGGCGAATCCCTTTCTGGGCGCGGTCCATGTACTTGCTGCCGGCCGCCTCGCGCGAGTCGCGAGCGAGGATTTCCAGCGAGGAGCTGACCACGTTCAACGGGTTGTTGAGCTCGTGGGCCAGGGTGTCCGGCATGGATTCAAGGTAACGGGTGTACTGGCTGAGGCGTCCGAGCATTCCGGCGATGCTCCTCGCCAGGTCGCTGATCTCGTCGCCGCCGCCGCGCGGAAATGCGTCGCTGAACTCGCGCCGCACCCGTCCCTCGGGAGTTATGGATTGCTCGGTGGCCTGGTGCAGCTTGCGGATCCTGAGCGTCAGCCGGGTGGCGAATGCGAACAACGTCAGGGTGATGAGCACGAACGCGATCAGGGTGACCGCGGCGACGGTCTGTAGCGCGTTGCGCTGCAGCTTGAGCACCTCGGTGGTGCCTTGTTCCACGATCACCGCGCCGATTACGCCGCTGCCGCTCCAGATCGGCGTCGCCGCCGCCAGGATCTCTCCGCGTCCGTCCGCGGTCAGTCGGCGCCTGGACTGCGCGCTGCCCTTCAAGGCCTCGCTGATGATCACGTCCGAGCGATGGGTGACAGTGGTCTCGATATCGTCGAAGTCCGCCTCCGGCAGCCCCAGGAGCCAGTCGAAGAAGATGTCGACGGGTCGATACAGCGCATCGAGCAGCCCCGGGGAATCCCGCTCGCCGCGCGGCGCTCCCCCCAGGTTGCCAACCACGGCTCTCACGCGCTGTTCCTCGTCGACGATCCAGATACGGGCAGTCTGTCGATCCAGGCCCCGCAGGATCCGGGTCAACTCGGGCGAATGGATCATCACCCGGCTCAGTTGCAGGTCGTCGGCGCGCGGGTAGGTGGTGATCGTGTCGACCACCGTGCGGGCCTCGGGGTCGTCCACGTCGACGACCTCGAAACCGACCCGGGTCGACGAGCGAACCATGAACCGCGGCAGGCGGATTTCCACGTTGTAGCCGCCTTCGACCTCCTTCATGACCGCGTTGATGTCGGACACCGGCTCACCTGTCAAGGGATAACGCCAGTCGTCGTCCATCAGGTAGACGCTCATGCGCCCACTCGTGCGCGTCAACAGCAGGTATCGATTGATCTCGCTGGGCGGGTTCTGGATGGTCAGGCGAATCTGGTCGCTGTGATCCAGCCGGCGAAGATCGTTGGTGCGATAAAGGACAGTATCGTCGTCGACCAGGAACAGGGCGTACAGGAACTGACCGCGGTAGCCGAGCGTGTGGCGCACGGACAGGGACCAGGGCTCGTAATCCGTGGTGCATTCCTCGCCCAGCGCACCGGTGTAGTACCTGAGATTGTCGAGCTGGGCGCCCCAGTCGCTCTCGTCGCCGTCGAGTTGGAGTAAGTTCGCCAGCTGGTGCGCGTAAAGGTCGTAGCGCCCGCCGAGCAGTTCCGGCACGCCGGTGTCCGGCCGAAACAGTTCCTCGCGGTCGTTGAGCACGGTCCCCACGGCGCGCGCGATCAGCATCAGCGCGTCTTCCTGGCCCTGGAGCAGGAATCGCTTCATCTCGCTGATGTAGCGCACCCCCATCCAGGGCAGGGTACCGATGGCCAGGACGATGATCAGGAACTTGGCGCGAAGGCTGAGCCGCCCGGGGCGGGTGAATCGCGGAAGCCAGCGCGCGGCCAGGCTGTCAATCGCCCTGCCAGCGGTAGCCAATGCCGAACACCGTCTGGATCTTGTTGAACGAAGGGTCGACCTGCTTGAACTTGTTGCGTATGCGCCGGATGTAGCCGTTGATCGTGTTCTTCTCGACGTAGCTCTGCCGCGTGACCTGCATCATGGCGTCGTAGGTCTTCACGTGCCCCGGGCGACGCGCCAGCGCCTCCACCAGCCAGAACTCCGTCAGCGTCAGATTGATCGGCTGGCCGTTCCAACGCACCGACATGCTGTCCTGGTTGAGTTCCAGGGGGCCGATCACCAGCCTGGCGTGCTCGCTCTCGCCCGCGTGCAGGGTATCGGCGATGCGAAACAGCGAGTTCACCCGAACCACCAGGAACTCGAGGTTGATCGGCTTGGTCAGGTAGTCCCACGCGTCCAGACGCAGGCCGGACACGCGGTCGATGTCGCTGTTCCTCGCTGTCAGGAAGATGATGGGCAGCTCGGGGCTCATGGCCCGAAGCTCGCGGCACAGGTCGAAGCCGCCGTCCATCTCGTTCTCGAGCATGATGTCGAGGATGGCCAGGTCGGGAAGCTTTCGCGAGAAGGTCTGCATGGCCTCGGCCCGATTGCGAAACAGCCAGACGTCGTAGCCGTGGGCGAGCAGCGCCTCGCGGTAGTTTTCACGCTGGTCCGGATCGTCTTCGACTATGGCTATGGTGCGCCCCATGGTCTCGCCCCGCTGCACGATAAACGGCGATTCTAACCGAGAAAGCAAGGACCCGAGGCTGGCGCCGCGTCACGTGTACGCGTTGCCATGAATTCGCCACCGTTTGCACCGCGCAGCGGCACGTGCGGGTGATTCAATGAACGCTGTCGCCTCCAGGGACATCCCGCCATGAGCAAGATCGTGTTCGTGCCCGTCTCCGACGAACTGCTCTTCGAACATCCCGAGCGTATCGTTGGTCCTCTCGTCCCCTACCACCCCGGGATGCGCGTGCGTGCAGCGGCCAATGCCGTGGATCGCCGCGGCCCGGGAACCGAACCCCCGCAACGACCCGCGTCGCGGCCGGCGGTCCGGCCGCGCATACCATGACCCGCGACGCTGCCCGCAGCTGGGCCGGCTTGTTCGCCTACAGCATCGCGATTTCGCTCGCGGCCTCCATCGCATTGGCGGCCGTCATCGTCACCGTCGCCGCACTGTAGGCGGATCCGCCCCGGGTCAACGGAAAAGGCCGCCCCGTGGGCGGCCTCGTCCTCGTCGAATTCGCCCGCCGCGACCTCTCACCCGGCCGGCACCGAGCGAATCGATCGTGGCGACCGAACCTTCGATCGCTCGTCTAGTTCGTCAGCTTGTCCGTGCTGTCGAGCTTGTCGCGCCCGGGGCGTACGGGGCGCGGCGCCGTGGGCCGCAGACGCGGCGGGTGGCCGCGGTCGCCGCCGAGCATGGACTTGTCCGACTCCATGTCGATGGAGCCCTTGAACTGGCAGCCGTCTTCCAGCACCACGCGAGGCGACCGGATGTCGCCGTTGACGTTGCCGGTGGGCTTGATCACCACTTTCTCGCTGGCGCGCAGCTCGCCCTTGACCTCGCCGTCGACGCGAATGATGCGGGCCGTTATGTTGGCCATGATATGACCGTTCTCGTCGACCACGAGGTTGTTTTCCTTCAGGTTGACGGTGCCTTCGATGGTGCCGGCGACGACGAGATCCTCTTCGCCTGTGACGTCACCGTGAATCGTGATGGACGGACCGATCGATGCCGACTTCTTGCCGCTGTCGCTGCCGCCGCTGCGGATGGTGGGCGCGGGCGTGGTCGACTCGTCGGCGGAGGCGTCGGTCTGGTCTTTGTTCTGGGTCATGACAGAAATTTCCAAATCGGGTTGTCTGATGCGGCCCACGCCGTTGGCAGGTGGGCAACGCGCGGCGACCGGGTCGGAGAATTGTCTAACAGCCGTCTTGACGTAGTCAATTAGAGATTGCGCAAATCTCGTTAAAAACAAAGAAATTTGGCAACGTCCATGCGAGGTTCGGTGAAGCCGCTGGAACCGCTGTCGACGGGCGCGCTCGCGATGCGGGCACGTAGTCCGATGATATCAGGAGCGAACCCGCGAGGGCACCGTGCGGTGCCCTGCGGCACCTTTCGTGCGGCAGGCGCCGGGATCGATCATAATTCGGCGCCTTCCAGCAAAGCGCGCGAACCACCGATGCCCGATACGAACCTGCTCGACGAGATCAAAAAGGCCGCCGATCGGCTGAAGGCCACGGCCGTGACGACGCCCCTGCTGGAGTCGGCACTCGTCAACGATCGCGTCGGCGGACGACTGATCGTCAAGGCGGAATGCCTGCAGCACACCGGCTCGTTCAAGTTTCGCGGCGCCTTCAACCGCCTCTCGCTCATCCCGGCGGCGGACAGGGACAGGGGAGTGGTCGCATACTCGTCCGGCAACCACGCCCAGGGAGTCGCCGCCGCGGCGCGGCTGCTGGGAATCGCGGCGACAATCGTCATGCCGGCGAGCGCTCCCGACATCAAGAAAGCGCGCACGCGCGCCTTCGGCGCACGGGTGGTCGAATACGACCCCGAACGCGAATCGCGCGAAGTGATCGGCGCCGCGATCGCGGCAGAGAGCGGCGCCACGCTCGTTAGGCCCTACGACGACCCCGGCGTGATCGCAGGGCAGGGGACGGTCGGACTGGAAATCGCCGCCGATCTCGCCGACCGCGGCATCGTGCCGGACCAGCTGCTTTGCCCCTGCGGCGGAGGCGGCCTCATCGCGGGCGTATCGACGGCCTTGCTCGACACGTTCGCAGACTGCGCCGTGTACAGTGCCGAACCGGACGGTTTCGACGATACCGCGCGCTCGCTCGAAGCCGGCCGCCGCGTATCCAACAGCGCGGTCCAGGGTTCGATCTGCGACGCCATCGTCACCCCCGAGCCCGGCGAGATCACCTTCCCGATCAACCGTCGCAACCTCGCCGCCGGCTTGACCGCAGGCGACGACGAGGTGCTGCACGCCATGCGCATTGCCTTCGAGGACTTCAAGATCGTGGCCGAACCCGGCGGTGCGGTCGCCCTCGCCGCCGCCCTCGCCGGTCGCCTGCCTCTTGAGAACCGGTGCACGGTTGTCGTATGTTCCGGCGGCAACGTCGACGCGTCGCTGTTTGCGCGTTGCCTTCGATGAATCGGCCTGGGTGGCCGCGAGGCCGCGGCGAACCGCGGGAAGGGGAGTGAGATGAGCGACGCGACAGATGACCGGCACGCGAACGGACGAGCGAGGCCGCGACGTTGCACGACCGCCGCCGTGGCCGCGCTGCTCGTGTCGTCCGGGGGAACATTCGCCGAGACGCTCGAGGATCCCGCCCGCACCGGCGGCACCCCCCGTTACGACGTCTGTTACGACTTCACCTGCAGCACCAGCGAGACGGTGACGCTGACCGCTCGCCAGTGGGCAACCGTGGTCGGAATCTTCCGCCCGGCAGCCGCCTCGGCGAAGGAAGAGCGCCGTCGCATCCAGCAGGCCGTGGCCCGAATGGAGCAACTGTCGGGCTTCCATACCCCGACCCATCGCGACCTGCCGCGCAACTACACCGGCGAGGACGACCAACTCGCCGGTCTTCCGGGTCAAATGGACTGCATCGACGAGTCAATCAACACCAGCACCTATCTCGAACTTTTCGAGAAGCACCGCCTGCTCTCCCATCACCGCGCCCTGCCGCGTGCCTACCGACGCGCCCTGTTCAACCAGCACTGGGCAGGGCAGGTGGAGGAGCTTGCCACCGGCGAGCGCTACGTATTCGACTCCTGGTTCCTCGAGAACGGCCGCGAACCCTACGTCGTCCACGCCGACGACTGGAACGACCTGTCCCTCTTTCGCCGCCGGGCGCAAACCGAGCCGGACGCCCTGTCAGTCGCCGAAATCGACCCCGAGGAGCGCTGAGACAGGTCGGCGAGGCAAAACCTCCGAAGTTCGAGACTCGGCCGGGATATCGCAGCGCAGTCTCGCGACCGACGTCAGCACACCCGACGGGTTCATGGCATCCGAGGCCGCAAGGCGCCGGGGCAATTTCCCGGGGTCATATCACCCGGTCAAGCGCACGACACACGGTGATACCCCGCGGCGAGGCCACCCGATGCCCGGCGCCAAGGAAAACGCCGGGGCGAAGTCACCTGATATCTTATGTCAAATAGCGAGCAAGTTCGCTATTTGACATAATATAGATTATGCGTAATTACACCGATTTCTGCTCCGACCTCAACACTCTCTCTTATCTCATTATTTTTCTGGGCTAATCCCCGTTTTCCTAAACTAGTTTCTCAATCTCCTCCTTCCGTCTCCTCACGAACGACTCCAGCTCCTCGCGCACCCCTTCATCGATCGTCGGCTGCTCGTACTCCTCGAGCGCGCGCTGCCAGATCCGCGTCGCTCGGCCGCGCGCGTCGACACCGCCGGTTTCGATCCACGACTCCCGCGTGCTCCACTGAGACAGGAGCGGCCTGTAGAACGCGTGCTCGTAGCGCGCCAACGTGTGCGGATGCCCGAAAAAGTGTCCCCCCGACGGCGTCTCGGCGATGGCATCGAGCCCGAGCGTGTCCGCGTCGATCGCCGGCGGCGCCAGTGCCAGGCTCACCGACTGGAGCAGTTCGACATCGAGAACGATCTTCTCGAGGCTGGCGGTGAGCCCGCCTTCCATCCAGCCGGCGCCGTGGTAGATCTCGTTGACGTGCGCCAGCATGGCGCTCCACACCGAGCTGGCCGATTCGAATGCTGCCTGGGCGTCCACCGTGTTGCTGGCCGACGCATTGCTGGCCCGGAACGGCAAGCTGTAGTAACGCGCAAGCTGGGCGCCGGCAATGGTCGCCTGGGCGTTCTCCGGTGTGCCGAATGCCGGGAAGCCGGAACGCATGTCCACGTTGGACGTGAAACCGCCGTATACCACCGGCGTACCCGCCCGCACGGCCTGCGCGAGGCAGATCCCCGCCAGCGCCTCGGCATTCTGCTGAACGAGGCCCGCCGCCACCGTCGCCGGCGCCATCGCACCCATTAGGGTGAACGGCGTGACAACCACCGGCTGTCCCCATTCGGCCATGGCCATGAGGCCGTCCGACATCGCCTCGTCGAAGCGCTTCGGCGAGTTCACCGAGATGATCGTCAGCACCGCCGGAGAACCGACCAGTTCCTCACGCGTCAAGCCGCGAGCGATGGCGGCCATGTCGATGCCGTCGAGGGCGCGGGCAGACCCGATCGCCGTCAGGTGGAATACCTTGTCCGACCAGAGGATGTTGGCCAGGTAGCAGTCGAGGTGGCGGGATTCGGCCGGCAGTTCCACCGGCGCCGTCGGCTGGTTGCCGATGGCGTGGATCACGTTGAAGAACTGCGCGAGACGAACCAGTGTGACGTAGTCGTCGAGATTGCCCGAACGGTGTCCGTGCACCTCGTCATGGACCGCGGGCGGGCCGGCGACCAGGGTAGCGAAGCCCAGGCGTCCTCCAACGCTGATCGCGCGCGCGGCGTTGCGCGGCGTGACGACGAACCGCGGCGGTGCGTGCGAGAGAAGCTCGGCAACCAGGTTGCGATCGAAACGCACGCACCCGCTCGCCTCGTCGACATCGGCGCCGGCGCGGCGCAGCGCGGCGCGGGCACGGGCGCCCATAAACTCGATGCCGGTGCCTTCGAGCAGTGTCAGCGAGCCGTGATGGATTGCCTCGACCTGGTCCGCGGACAGGTTCTCGAGAGGTTCGAGACGGTACTCGAACTGCGAGGGCGCCAGCTGCGGCAACCGGCCGGAATTCGGTTCGGCGCGCCGGCGGGCGCCGCGTCTGCGTCTTTCGGTCACGGGGTCCTCCTTGTGCCGGGGCAGTGTATCCGATACCGCCCCCCGCCGGCATCGCGCCCCGCCCTGCTCCGCCGGCGCCCGATGACGGTCCTGCGGGGGCGTCAGCGCGTGCGCCGTTCCCGGTAGGCGATGAAAAGACCGCTGCCGACGACCACCGCCGCACCAACAACATCAAGCACCGACAGGACTTCCCCGAACACAAGGTATCCGACGGCGATGGCCCACACCAGGAGAAAGTAGTTGAACGGCTGCAGGACAACGGCGGGAGCCCATTGCAGCGCCTTGATCAGAAGCACGTGGCCGCTGATCCCGGTAAGGGTCAGCACGCCCAGCCAGGCGATCTCCTCGCCGGTCAGGGCGCGCCAGAAAAACGGCGCTGCCAGCGCGGAGGCCATGAGCCCGACCACGCCGAAGTACAACAGAGAAGTCTCGACACGGTCGCGCGCCGCGACCTTGCGCGTGAGCACGTTGTACAGGGCGAACAGCAGCGCCGCGGCCAGGGCGATGAGGCCTTCGATGCGGAACACGCCCCCGCCGGGGTTAAGGATCAGGACCGTCCCGACAAAACCCAGCGCCACCGCGAGCCAGCGGCGCCAGCCCACGCGCTCGCCGAGCAGCGGCGCCGACAATGCCGTGACCATGAGCGGGAAGCAGGCGAACAGCACGTGGGTCTCGGCCACCCCGAGGTAGCGAAGCGCCAGCGCGAAAACCGCGATTTCGGCGACGATGAGCAGGCCCCTGAGCCACTGCAGCACGCCGTTATGGGTCACGAGCGCCATGCGCACGCCCCCCGCGCGCGCCGCGAAGACGACGGCGAACAGGCTGAAGAACACGAACCTGACGAAGACGATCTGGGCGATCGACACGGTGGCCGTCAGGTGCTTGGTGATGGCGTCCTGGCTGGCAAACAGGAACGTGGCGGCGAGGGTGGCGGCGACGCCCTTGAGGATCTGGTCGGAAGAGTCGTGCGACACGGCTGCCTGCGCGGGTTCGGTTGGCGGCGCGCCACCGGGCGCGAGCGGCGGCAGTATAGACACATGACGCCCGCGGCGGAACCGGCCGACGGCGGCGGGTCGCAAATCGGCCGCGGCAATTGCGAACACGCGCGGCCCCGGCGTACCATCGCCCTGCTGAGCGCACGCCGAGTGGGGGGGTCACCGAAAGATGTGGTGAATCCGGCGCACGCGTGAGCGACCATTTCCGCGGTGGAGTACCCGATATCATGCGCATACTGTCCGATTTCCTCGTTCGCTTCCTCGTCGTCGCGTCCGTCGCCGCCCTGCCCGGCTGCGCGCAAGTCCGCAAGGCCACCTACCCCGAGGATTTCGTGTACCTGAGCCGTGACGACGTCAGCACCCGGATGCACCGGATCGCGGGGGAAATGGCCGCCCTCGACGATCTGCTGGCGACGCTGTCCGACGAGTCCGACAGCGCGGACGTCGCCCGGCAGATGACCGGCCGGATCGACCGGATGGAAAGTATCGTTCGTGAACTGGGCCTGGGGGCGGCGGGCACCAACCACCTGCTGATCGATGCCCACCTCGACCAGTTCATCACCGATCTCGAGGAAACCCGCCTGATGCTCGCCGCCACGCCGCCGCGTTTTCACGAAGTCGGAAAGCTGGTGGGAAGCTGCAATGCGTGCCACCGGTTCCGCGAGTAGGCGTTTCGCCGCACGACACCACGATGGGGTGAACGGCGGCGAACCGGAGCTTTGCCGGGCGGCATGATCCGTCGATGGTCCCAGCGCCGCCCGATCGAGGAAGAAACATGCCAGCCAACGGACAGACAGCACTGCCGGCACAGGGAACTCGCCGCATCGTATTCCTTCTGATCCCGAACTACTCGATGATCGCCTTCTCGTGCGCCATCGAGCCGCTGAGAATGGCGAACTGGCTCACGGGCCGAACCTTGTACGAACCCGTGATCGCCACCGCCGGCGGCATGCCCGTGCTCGCCAGCAACGCACTGGCCGTGTCACCCTGCACCGACATCGACCAGGTACGCACGGCCGATATCGTGTTCGTCTGCGGCGGTATCGACCCGGACGTATCCCTGGTCCCCCGCATCAAGCCTGCACTCAAGGAGCTGTCGCGCCGCAAGGCGGCGCTCGGCGGAATCTGCACCGGCAGCTACCTGCTGGCGAAGGCGGGATTCCTCAACGGCTACCGCTGCACCATCCACTGGGAAAGCATCAACGCGATGTACGACGAGTTTCCGCAACTGGTCGTCTCCTCGGACCTGTTCGAACTCGACCGGGACCGCTTCACCTGCTCCGGCGGTTCCGCGCCGCTCGACATGATGCTCACGCTGATCGGCCGCGACCACGGCGGCGAGCTGGCGACCTCCATCGCGGAGATGTTCGTCTGCGAGCGGATTCGCGGGGTTCACGATCGCCAGCGCATCCCGCTCAAGCAGCGCTTCGGTTCCAGTCAGCCGAAGCTGACGGAGGCGGTGGAACTGATGGAAGCCAACATCGAGGAACCGATGAGCCTGGACGAGCTCTCCAGCCACGTCGGCATCTCGCGCCGCCAGCTCGAACGCCTGTTCCAGAAGCACCTGAACTGCGTGCCCACGCGCTACTACCTCGACCTTCGACTGAGGCGAGCGCGCGAATTGCTGCTGAGGTCGAACAAGTCGATCGTCGACATCGCCTTCTCCTGCGGCTTCGTCTCGGCGCCGCACTTCAGCAAGTGCTACCGCGACTTCTTCCACATCTCGCCGCGCGAAGAGCGCCGCAACGCCGGCTTCAAGTCGAGCGAAATGGAAGCGATCACCCAGAAGTGACCTTTCCCCGACGTCCGTGGTTTCAATAACCCGGGTGTCGGTCGTACCGCTCCCGGGCGGAGATGATGTGCCAGTCGCGTTCACCTCCGACGAACTCAACGGTCGCGCGCAGCACGCCGAGGCGGTTGAACACGATACCGCGGGCGCCCTGCGGATCGATCCTGAGTTTCGCCGCGATCTGCAGGTTCTCGCCGACGATGTCGAGGTCGTTGAGCACGAGGGCGTCCGCCGTGACCGCGACCTTCCCGGAGCCCTGCACATTGCGCACCGAAAGCGCATCGTCGATCCACTTGATTGCCGCATACCTGCCCGCCAGCAGCTCGACCAGAGGACCCGACGACGTCATGTCGAGGCGCACGCTGGCATCCAGCGCGACCGGCGCCGTCCAGTGCAGCTCGCCGCGCTCGAAACGGAACAGCGTTGACCAGTCGGCCAGCGTCCTGCCGTCCGGGTAGACGAGGTTGTGCACGCGCAGGGCGCTGCCGTCGAGACGGAACCTGCGCGCGCGCCCGCTGCCGCCCGACAGCTCCAGCTCGAGGTCCACGTCGAAGCCGAGCTCGATGCCGTTGATCACCGCGGCGACGGACGGCGCCTGCACGTGGACGTGCCCCTGCGCGCGATCGCCGCTCAGGTGGAAACGGCTTTCCACCTGCCCCCGACCGGACACGAGGCGCATGATCCCGTCGCGGGGCAGGTACATGTTGTATACCGTGATGTCCGGCACCTCGGCGCGGGCGATGGCGACGTCGATATCGACGTCGTCAAGCGGCTCGGTCACGTCCGGTATTCGGCCGCTCACGTCGATGCTGACGCTCGGCGCCTTGACGAATACCCCGCTCGAGCCGTCGCGCCGCACGGCGACGTCCTCGATGGCGGCGGCAACCTCGATGTGGCGACCGGATTGCCGCTCGCCGAACCTGGCCGCGAGACTGCCACGGCCCCGGGTTTCGAAGTCGAGAAAGTGCGCGGCCAGCCGATCGGAATCGAATCGGACCTCGCTGCCGGGGCGGATCGTGCCCGCGGCCATTTCCAGGTCGGCACTGAACGCGCCGGGCCCCGTGAATCGCAACTGCTCGCGGTCGCTCAGCAGGTAGTCGAGGAACTCGATGTCGCTGATGGTGCCGGCAAGGCGCAGGGCGCCGTCGGTGAAGTCGACGAGTGTCGACAGTCGATTCGCGGCCCGCTCCGATCCCTCACCGACCGCGCCCGACCGCTCCTTCGGCAGCGCGCCCTCGCGCAGCCGCACGTGCCCGGCCTCGATGTCGATTCGTCCCTGCCACGGTTCGAGCCGGGACTCGCCGTCGTCGATCGCCGCGTCGCGGATCTCCAGGTGCGTGCCGCCGATGGCCACCCGTCGCAGGTCGGGATCGGCGGCGAGGGCAAGGGAAACCGCGAAGGCGCCGCGCAGGGGCCGGCCCCTGAGTTTCACCCGCAGATCGTCCGACTCGACGTCGATCCCACCCTGCATTCGTCCGTCGTCCCACGCCAGTTCACCGGCAAGCTCGCCGCTACCGGCCTCGACCACCACCCGCATCGACGGAGGAATGAAGCGATTGAGCACGGACACGTCCGGTATGCGGCCTCGAGGTATTTCGGCCTCGACACGGAAACTCTCGAGCGGCGTTCCAATCGACAGATCGTCCGCCAGCACCGTGATGTCGAGCCGCTCGGTCAGTGCGAGCGGGCCGTCGAGTTCGCGATGAGCCAATTCCAACCCTTCGACCTCGACGCTCATCAGTCGCGACGGCGCATCGTCGGCGGGGCTTTGAGGATGCACCCGGATCCGGGTCGCCCCCGCCAGGCGCATCACACCGGCGCCGAAAACGATTCGATCCGAATCGATGAATGCGTCCGTGCCCGGAACCAGCCGACCATGGTCGACCACCAGCCTTCCTCCCAATGTTCCTTCGCCGACCAGGCCGTCCCAGTGCTCTCGGGAGCCGGTCCTCAGGTAGAAATTGAGCACGTCGAGGCTGGAGAGCTTTCCCGACACGCGGCCTTCGACGCTGATGTACGGCAGCTTGTCGAGGCCGCGATGGAAGTACGGATACAGATCGTCCACCTGGAAGTCGCCCTGCGCGCGGGCATCGGCCAGCAGCGGCTCGTCGTTGACCGAGCCTTCGATGGACTCGACGAGGAAGCGCCCTTCGTCTATGCGCAGCCGCTCGCGCGTGCGCCACGAAAGCGCGCCGTCGATGCTTCCGCGCCCCGAGAACCGGTAGTTGCCGAGCGCCAGCCGGTAGGCTCCGCTCGCCGCCGCATCACGAAGGACCACGGTCCAGCCCGGCCGGAACGGTCCCGCCTCGACGGGCGATTCGGGCATCAACGGCTCGGTACCGGGAATCTCCGGGAAGAACGGCAGCTCGTCATCGCGCGCCCGCCGCACCATAGACGCCGGCCGGACGCTGCTCGATATGTCGGCGAGATGGGCGAAATGGACGACGAGCATTCGAGACGGTAGACCCATCGGCGACAACCAGCCCGAGAAGCTCCCGATCTCGGTGCGGCTCTGCAGGCGCAGGCTGTCGGTGGTGATGACCAGAGCCGTGCCCGATACGTAACCAGGAATCCAGCTGCGCGCGCCTTGCCAGTCGAGCGTGGTATGCGCCAGTCGCCGGTTGATCTCGTCGCGGAGCCAGTGTCCGGACAGGAGCGCGTTGGCGGCGACAACATAGAGCAGCTCCACGACCGCTAGCACCGCCGCGATGCGCGCCGCCCGGCGCGGCCACGTCGAACGGGCCGTCATTGCCCTGCCCCGTCCGCAGGGCGTCCTGAAGCCGCCGCACGGCCGTCACGGTGCCGACGCGGCAGCCGCGCGGGCCTAGCGCCGGGAACGCCGCAGGTGGAGATGGACCGGCCGTCGATCAGTGGCAGAACAGGACCGGGAGCGTGGACCGTGAAAAGATGTCGCTGGTGGCCCCGCCGAAGATCAATGCGCGCAGGCGGCTGTGGGTATAGGCCCCCTTGACGATGAGGTCGGCGTTGACGTTGGCGGCATATCCCATGATGGCGTCGGCCACCGAGCCTTCCGGGGGCCCGAGGGACTCCGCCGAGGCGTTGACGCCGCCCGCCTTGAGCGCGCACGCCACCTGGCTGGCGGTCGGGCCGGACACCATGCCCCCCTCCACTTCGATGACGTGCACCTCCCGCGCCGCCCTCAGCAGGGACCCGGACATGCCGATGGCGCGGGCGGTTTCGCTGCTGCCGTTCCAGGCAATCACCATGACGCGGCCGAACTCCTCGGGCAGCTGGTCGCTGACCAGCAGCAGCGGCCGGCCGCCCTCGAACAGCACCGTTTCGCACGTGGTGCGCCACTCCGTGCTCTTCTCGGGCACGGGTCGGTGCATCACCGAGATGTCGAATATGCGGGCCAGTTCCGCCAGCGCCACAGCGCCCGTGCCCTGCAGTTCCATCCATGCCGCCCGCGGCTCCGAGCGGTCCCAGGCATCCATCTCGCCGAGCGGCACGCCGAGTTGCTCGATCCGCTTGATGAACACCGCCCGTGAATACTCGGCCAGTTCGCGCTCCTCCTGCTCGAACTGCGACAGGTACTCGGCCGGCAGCGTGATGCCCTCGCCGGCGATGATCGGCAGGGTCTGCTGACACCAGACCGCCTGCACGAACCCGCAGGTCTGGCGCGCCAGTCGTACCGCCGCGTCGATCAGCGACTCGGACGGCGAGATGCCGTTCAGGGGAATGAGTATGGTTTTCATGGGACGAACCCTCCGCGAAAATGCAATGCTCCGACCGGCGCCCGCAAGCGGGCAGCGACCCTCTACAGCGGTTACGATACCATCGAATCGATCAGTTTAGATCACCTCGTCGAGGGCCTCGCCGAGCACTTCCCGGCGCCAGCCGAAGTCCAGTCTGCCAGGTCGGCCGAGAACCAGCGCTTCGAGATCGGCGCGCGTCGCCAGCACGGCCGGGCTGACTGAACGGTCCCGGCAGAACGCCCGCACCCGGCCGGAAAGCCGCTTGGCCAAGGCGCGCTGCTCCGCCGACATCTCGACGCGCGGCTCCCAGATCGGCGCAGCTGGTGAATCTCCGGCGTTCGACGAAACGATGTCGAGGAGCACGTCCGCGTACCGGGAGACGCGATCGGGGTGCGAGACGGCAATCGAGCGCAGCCTGGCGGCGCTGGTCGGCGCATGGCGTGCAATACTGACGAGATCGGCGCCAGGCACGATCCATTCGCGCGGGCGGTTGCGCCGTTGTGCCTCCCCTTCCCGCCACAGTACGAGCGCGCGCAGCAAACCCTGGCGTTCCACGGGGACCGACGCACCGGCCTTGAACCGGGCCACGACATCGGAACCGGCATCGCCGCGATACTGGTCGAGCAGCTCTCCACACGCGTGCTCCAGCCACTTCCGCTTGCCCTGGTGCTCCAGCTCCCCGGACAAGACTTCCTTGATATCAAGCAGATACGCCACATCGGCAAAGGCGTACTCGACCTGCGCGGCACTGAGCGGCCGGCGGCTCCAGTCGGTCCGCGTGGCCCCCTTGGCCAGTTCGACGCCGAACAGCGACTGCACGAGTGCCGCGTAGCTGACCTGTTCACCGCGACCGAGCAGCGCGGCAGCGATCTGGGTGTCGAAAAGCGTCTCGGGCAGGAACTCGAGTGAACCCTTGAGCACCTCGAGATCCTGGGCGGCCGAGTGAATACACAGGTTCCCGCGGCAGCGGCCGAGTCCATCGGAAAGGATTTCGGGCTCGACGCTCATCGGATCGATGCAGGCGAGCCGCCCACCGGGAAGCGCGGCCTGAACCAGGCACAGGCCGGGGTAGTAGGTGTCCACGCGCATGAACTCGGTGTCGAGCCCGACATGCGCCTGCGCGCCCGCCTCCTCGAGAAACGACCGCGCGAGCGCGCCGTCGGTGATCACCAGCCTCTGCTTCGTGTTGCCCCGCGTCATGACGGCAATGGTATCATTGCGCACGGCCCGCTTCGTGAAGGATATCCCGCGCGCGGGCCGTGCCCTGGTCCGCTTCTTGGCGAACAACGAATCTCCTTCCCGGTCCCGATCTCCCCGACAAGATGAGTCAGCTGCTGACCTATTTCGTTCGCCTGGTGCTGTTTCGCAGCGGCCCCCAGGATGCGCCGGCTTCCGAGCAACTTCTCATCGCGACCGGGGTACTGGTGGCGGTGAGCTACGCGCTGACCAACAATCTCTACGATAGCGTCTACCACCGCGTGGTCATTGCCGTTTCGCAGGTGATCGTGTTCGGGGCGGTGGTCTGGGTGGTGCTTCGTCTCAGGAATCTCCAGGGCCGCTGGACGCAGACGCTCACGGCGCTGTTCGGCGCCGCGGCGCTGTTCCAGTTCGCGAGCTGGCCGGTCGTGGAGATCGCGAGCAGCGGTGAGCCGTCGAGCATGGGCCTGCCCCAGCCGTTGTGGTTTCATATCGCCACGGGGGCGTGGTACCTGGCCGTCATGTCGCACATCCTGCGCCACGCGCTGGACACCACCATCGCCCGCGGCGTCGCCGCCGCCGTGTTCTGCCAGTTGAGCACGATCATCGGACTGATCCTGGTGCTTTCCGTGCTGGGCGTGACCGAGCCGCCGGCGTCCTGAGTACGGCAGCGCCTGTGAAGCTGCATATCCTCGGCATCTGCGGAACCTTCATGGCGGGCATCGCCCAGGTGGCCCGCGAGCTCGGTCACTCGGTGACCGGTTCCGACGCCGCCACCTATCCGCCGATGAGCACCCTGCTCGAGTCCCTCGGCATCGAGGTCCGGGAGGGATTCGACCCGGGCCACATCCCGGACGATGTCGACGTGTGCATCGTCGGCAACGCCATGACCCGCGGCAATCCCGAGGTGGAGTACATTCTCGGGAACAGGCTCGAGTTCATGTCCGGGCCGGAATGGCTGCGGCGCGCCGTGCTCGGCCGGCGCCGCGTTATCGCCGTTGCCGGGACCCACGGCAAGACCACGACCACGTCGATGATCTGCCATGTCCTCGAACAGGCCGGGCGGCGGCCGGGGTTCCTCGTCGGTGGTGTTCCGGGCAACTTCCCCGTCTCCGCCCGGCTCGGCGATTCGCGGTGGTTCGTGGTCGAGGCCGACGAGTACGACTCGGCGTTCTTCGACAAGCGCTCCAAGTTCGTGCACTACTTCCCCGAGATCTGCGTGCTGAACAACCTCGAGTTCGACCACGCCGACATCTTCACCGACCTCGAGGCGATCAAGGTGCAGTTCCACCACCTCGTGCGAACCATCGCCGGCAACGGGACCATCATCGCCAATGCCGACGACGACAACATCGCCGACGTCCTCGCCCGGGGAAACTACTGCCCCACCGAGTACTTCTCCGTCGACGATTCGCACGAGGGGGCCTGGCGGATCGCCGTGCGCCGAGCGGACTACGGAACGTTCGACATCATCGACCCGGCCGGCGACACGATCATGATCGACTGGCCGCTGTTCGGGGTCCACAATGCCGCCAATGCGCTGGCCGCCGCCGCGGCCTGCCGCGCCGCGGGCATCGACGGCGACCTCGTCGGTACGGCCCTCGGCAGTTTCGTGCCGCCGAAGCGGCGACTGCAGCTGCTCGCGGCCGTGAACGGGGTGTCGGTCTACGAAGACTTCGCCCACCACCCGACCGCCATCGCCCGCACCCTGGAGGCCCTCGCCGCCCGACATCCCGGCGCCCGACTGGTGGCGGCCCTGGAACCGAGGTCCAACACCATGCGCACTGCGGTGCACAAGGCATCCCTCGGCCGGGCCTTGTCGCGGGCCGATGAGTGTCTCGTCCTCGCGTCCGGTTCCCTCGCATGGGACCCGGCGGAACTCGTCGATGATCGTGGGCGCCGGTTTTGCACGTCGTTCGAACGGGCCGCGGATATTGCCGAGCACCTGCGCCGCACGGTGCAGCCCGGCGACATCGTGGTGCTCATGAGCAACGGCGCGTTCGAGGGCCTGCCCGGGCGCGTGACGAAAATTTTCGCGGGCGAAGGGGAACCGCGAACCGAAATGCCTGTCAACCGGGCTGTATGAAATGACAACCCGCATCATCCAGGAGTAGCCATGAAGACCATCATCGCAGCCGCCGCCAGCGTACTTCTGCTGGCCACCACCGCGAGCGCCGCCGACTTCGAGGAGGGCGTGCACTACCGCGAACTTGCCGAGCAGCAATCCACCCAGACGGGCGACAAGGTCGAGGTGCGCGAGCTGTTCTGGTACCAGTGTCCGCACTGCTACAACCTGGAGAAGCCGCTGCGCGACTGGATCGCCAACATGCCCGACAATGCGGCGTTCGTGGAACAGCCGGCAGTGCTCACCGGCTCCTGGGAGTTCCATGCCAGGGTGTACTACACGCTGCAGGCGCTCGGCGTACTCGACGAGTTCCATGGACCCCTGTTCGACGCCATTCACAAGAAGCCGCGGCCGCTGAACCGCGTCACCGACCCCAACCGGGTCGCGGCATGGCTCGCGGAGAGCGGCGGCCCTTCGGCCGCGGAGTTCATGAATGCCTTCGAGTCGTTCGCGGTTGATACACACACGCGCAATGCCGTACTGATGACCGGACGCTACGAGATCACCGGCGTTCCGTCGGTGGCGGTGGGCGGCAAGTACATCACCACGGTCACGATGGCCGGCAACTACGACACCTTTTTCAAGGTGATCGAACACCTTATAGAACTCGCGTCTCAGAGCTGATCGACGCGTTCACCGCTCCCAATGACCCCGGTGATGAGCACTATGTCTCATCACCGGGGTTACTTTTTTACAAGCGGGGAATTCGTGATTGCCGCGTGGGAGTGCTTTGGGTACAGTAGCCTCGTTCCGTCTGCACCCCCCCATCCCGTCACCTCCGACTCGCGGACGGAACATTGAAAGCCCTGCCTCGCGCGGGGCTTTTTTTTGTTCGCCGTCCACGCAGCGCGCCCGCATGCGCGCCGGAACGACACGGTCCGTCGGGCTCGTGGGGATGGAGATTCGTTCGAGCAACAAGAAGGTGGCGCGCCCAAGAGGATTCGAACCTCTGACCTTTGGCTCCGGAGGCCAACGCTCTATCCAGCTGAGCTATGGGCGCGTGTCGGGAGAGTCCGGTTGAACGGCAGCGAGCCGCGGGCGTTGCCCACCGGTGGTTTTTTAACGAATGCTTATTTTAATGTATACTCGGCGCCCGTTTCCAGCGTCCGCCGCGAGGCCCCGTTCGTCATGGCGCCGCCCGTCCGCGGGATCAGGCAGCGGGGGCGCCCTGGAAACCCGTCGTTCGTGAAAAATCCACCAGGAATCGCCAGACATGTCCGAAAGCCCGATGTCCGATCGCCAGTTCTCGAAGACTTTCTTCACAGTCATCGCCCTGCTGGTTCTGCTCACCGTGTTCCTGGTCGTGCTGGCGTTCATCAACAGCAGCGAAGTATCAGACAAGCTGGCCGCGGCGAAGCAGGCCGAGATCGACAAGGTGGTGGCCGCGCGCGTGGAACCGGTCGGCACGCTGAACGTGGGAGAGGTCCCGGAGGCGACCGCGACGACGAGCGCACCGGCGGCGGCAACGGGCGGCGAATCCGCGGCCGAGGAACCTCTGTCCGGCGAACAGGTCTACCAGCAGGCCTGTGCCGCCTGTCACGCTACCGGCGTCGCCGGCGCCCCGAAGACGGGTGACGCCGCGGCCTGGGCGGACCGCATCGGCCAGGGTGAGGAAACCCTCTACGACCATGCCATCAACGGCTTCCAGGGCCAGGCGGGCATGATGCCGGCCAAGGGCGGCAATCCCAACCTTGGCGACGACGAGGTGCGGGCGGCGGTCGATTACATGGTCGGCGAGTCGCAATAGCGCCCCGCATCGGCCGGCGGGTCGACGTCGCGTTCGACCCGCGCCGGTCAGTTGAAGGCGTTGAAGGCGATGATGGTCGAGGTATCCTGCACACCCGGCACTTTCTGGATGCCCTCGATCACGAACCTGCCTTCATCCTGCCCCTTCGCGAGGTAGCACTTCACCAGCAGGTCGTATTCGCCGGAGATCGAGTACACCTCCGAGACTCCCTCGAGTTCCACGATCTCGCTGGCCACCTTGTAGGCCTGGCCGAGCGCGCACTTGACGTTCACAAACAGGGTTTTCATGGGCAATCGAATCGCGTGGGTGATGGCAGCATCGACGGGACGCCCCGTCCCTTGAGCCGGTCTGCGGAAACTCCGAGGGGCCCGCAACCGGCAGAGTTGTCTGCGGCACGGCTCACGGTATCATGACCGCCGCGAACCGAGCCGCTGCGTAAACCCGGCCAGCGCCTCGAGCCGTTCGAGTCCCGCCCCCGAAGCAAGGATCTCCCGGGCCCGCGTTACGCCCTCACCCAGGGTCTGCACGGCGTCGGCGGCGTAGATCGCTGCCCCCGCATTGAGCGCAATCATGTCGGCCGCCGGCCCCGGCGACCCGCCGAGTGCGGAGCGCACCAGTTCGAGGCTGGCCCCGGCGCTGTCGACTGCGAGCTTGCCGATGTCGTCGATGGCCTCGAGACCGAAGTCCCCCGGCGCGACCTGGTACTCGCTCACCGCCCTGTCCTTCAGTTCCGCCACCCGCGTCGGCGCCGCGAGGCTGATCTCGTCGAGCCCGTCGGTCGAATGCACCACCAGCACGTGGCGTGCATTCAACTCGCCGAAGACCTCCGCCACCGGCCGCACCCAGCGCTCGCTGAACACGCCGACCAGCAGGCTGTCGGCGCCGGCGGGGTTGGTCAGCGGACCGAGCAGGTTGAAGATGTTGCGCACCCCGATCTCGCGCCGCGGGCCGATGGCGTGACGGGTGGCGCCGTGATGCGTTGGCGCGAACATGAAGCCGATGCCCACTTCATCGATGCAGCGGGCTACCTCCTCGGGCGTCAGGTCGATGCTCACGCCGGCGGCCTCCAGCAGGTCGGCGGCCCCGGAGCGGCCGGTGGCGGCGCGGTTGCCATGCTTGGCCACGTTGATCCCGCAGGCGGCGACGACGAACGCGCTGGCCGTCGACACGTTGAACAGCCCGGCGCCGTCGCCCCCGGTGCCGACACAGTCGACGACGTGACTGGCCTTCGGTCTGACCGCGGCAGCGAATGCACGCATGGTCAGTGCGGCGCCGGCGATCTCGTCGACGGTTTCTCCCTTCATGTTCAACGCCACCAGGAAGGCGCCGATCTGCGCGGGCGTGGCCTCGCCCTCCATGATGATGGTCATCACGTCCTGCATTTCGCTGCGGCTCAGGTCCTGCCTTTGCGTCAGGGCCCGAAGGGCGCCTTGCATGTCCATCTCGGTTTCCGTGTGGTGTCGTCGGGGCAGGCGAGTTTAACCGCAAAACGGCCGCCGGGATAAGCCCCGCACATTGCCCGGTTCGGCACGATACTGTAAATTCATACAGTCATGCCGACAGCCTACGCCGAACTGCACGCGCTCAGCAATTTCACCTTCCTGCGCGGCGCCTCGCACCCGGAGGAACTCGTCGAGCGCGCCCATGCCCTAGGCTACCGCGCCCTCGCCCTGACCGACGAATGCAGCATGGCGGGCATGGTCCGCGCCCATGTCAGGGCGAAGGCCGTAGGGCTGCACCTGGTCGCGGGCAGCGAGATGAGCCTCGACGACGGCACCCGGCTGGTGCTTCTGGCGCCGGACATCAAGGCCTGGGCCAACCTCTGCGGCCTGGTCACCCGCGGCCGGCGGCGTTCGCCCAAGGGCGAGTACTCTCTCCATCGCGCCGACATCGAGGCGCTGCCGCGCGGCTGTCTCGCCCTGCTGCTGCCGCGCGCTCCCGAGCCGGGACGACTCGACGACGAGGCGGAGGCGCTCGACGATGCGCGCTGGTTCGCCGGCCTGTTCGGCGGTGACGGCTGGCTCGCCTTCGAGCTCCGGCGCGACGGGCTCGACGAGGCGCGCCTGTCGCAGTGCCGGCGCATTGCCGCCGCGGTCGGCCTGAAGCTGCTGGCGAGCGGCAACGTGCACATGCACGACCCCGCTCGCCGCCCCCTGCAGGACGTGCTCACCGCCATCCGCCTCGGCGTGCCGGTGGAAAAGGCCGGCCTCGCCCTGCATCCGAGCGGCGAGTGGTACCTCAAGCCGCCGCACCATCTCGCCCGGCACCTGCCGGCCGATCTCGTGCGCGAGACCGTCGCGGCCGCCGCGCGCTGTTCCTTCAGCCTCGACGAGTTGCGCTACGAGTACCCTCGCGAGTTCGTTGCGCGAGGACGCACGCCGTACCACCACCTGCGCCGGCTCACCGTTGCCGGTATGCGTCGGCGCTTCGGCCGCCTCGTTCCCGGGGCGGTGCGCGAACTGGTGATCAAGGAGCTGGCGTTGATTCGTGAACTCGCCTACGAGGCCTATTTCCTCACCGTGCACGACATCGTCGAGTTCGCCCGCTCGCGCGGCATCCTGTGCCAGGGCCGCGGCTCGGCGGCCAACTCGGCGGTGTGCTACTGCCTTGGCATCACCGAGGTCGACCCTTCGCGCATGGACCTGTTGTTCGAGCGCTTCATCTCCCGCGAGCGCAACGAGCCGCCCGACATCGATGTCGACTTCGAGCACGAGCGGCGCGAGGAAGTGATCCAGTACATCTACCGCAAGTACGGCCGCGATCACGCCGCCCTGACCGCCACCGTGATCTGCTACCGGCCGAAGAGCGCGGTGCGCGACGTCGGCAAGGCGCTGGGCCTTGGCACACACCAGCTCGACAACCTCGCCTCGAACCTCACGTGGTGGGACGGCAACCGGCTGCCTCCGGAGCGCATCCGCGAGGCTGGGCTGGATCCCGGCAATCCCGTGGTACGGCGCCTTCTGCACCTGGCCGGCGAGATCATCGGCTTTCCGCGCCACCTGTCCCAGCACACCGGCGGCTTCGTCATCTCCCACGCACCCCTGCATACCCTGGTGCCGGTGGAGAACGCGGCCATGGCCGAGCGCACGGTGATCCAGTGGGACAAGGACGACATCGACGCCCTGGGCCTGCTCAAGGTCGACTGCCTGGGACTGGGTATGCTGTCCGCCATCCGCCGCTGCCTTGCCCTGGTCGGCGAGACCACCGGGACTTCGCGGGCCCTTGCCGACATCCCGCCCGAGGACCCGGCCACCTACGACATGATCTGCCGCGCCGACACCATCGGCGTGTTCCAGGTCGAGTCGCGGGCGCAGATGGCGATGCTGCCGCGCCTTCGCCCGCGCGACTTCTACGATCTCGTCATCGAGGTCGCCATCGTCAGGCCGGGGCCGATCCAGGGCGACATGGTCCACCCCTATCTCAAGCGCCGCCAGAAACTGGAGCCGGTGGTCTATCCCAGCGAGGCGGTGCGCCGGGTGCTCGAGCGCACCCTCGGCATCCCGATCTTCCAGGAACAGGTGATCAAGCTGGCCACGGTGGCCGCCGGCTTCACCCCCGGCGAGGCGGACGCCCTGCGCCGCTCGATGGCGGCCTGGCGGCGGCGCGGCGGCCTCGAGCACTTCCACGACAAGCTGGTGCGCGGCATGCGAGAACGGGGCTACGACACCGACTTCGCCGAACGCATCTACCAGCAGATCCTCGGCTTCGGCGAGTACGGCTTCCCCGAGTCCCATGCCGCCGGCTTCGCCCTTTTGGTCTACGCGTCGGCCTGGCTGAAATGCCACCACCCGGCGGCCTTCACCTGCGCCCTGCTGAACAGCCAGCCGATGGGCTTCTACGCGCCGTCGCAGCTGGTGCAGGATGCGGTGCGGCACGGCGTCGAGGTGCGGCCGGTGGACGTCAATGCCAGCACCGTGGACTGCACCCTGGAGCCGTCGTCGGCCGGCCCTGCGCTCCGACTCGGCCTGCGCATGGTCCGCAGCCTCTCGCGGGAAGGCGCCGAGCGCCTGGTCGCCGCGCGCGCACAGCAGGCCTTCGACAGCGCGCGCGACCTGGCCCGCCGCGCGGGCCTCGATCGCGGCGATCGAAACGCACTGGCCGCCGCCGGAGCCCTCGACCGCCTGAGCCGCCACCGCCGCCGGGCGGCCTGGGACCTTGCCGGCGCGCCCCCTGCCCTGCCGCTGGTGGCCGACGCCTGGCCGGGCGAGCCGGCGCCCATGCTGCGCCCGCCGACGGTCGGCGAGGCGGTGCGGGACGACTATGCGAGCACGGGGCTCACCCTCGGCCCCCATCCGCTTGCCCTGGTGCGCGAGGAACTCGATCGCCGGCGAATCCGCAGCGCCCGCCGCATCGCCCGCACGCCCCACGGCACCCGGGTGCGCGTCGCCGGCATCGTCACCTGCCGCCAGCGGCCTTCCAGTGCCAGCAACGTGGTGTTCGTGACCCTCGAGGACGAAACCGGCTACGTCAATCTCGTGGTGTGGAAACACGTCGCCGAGCGCGACCGCCGCGCCCTGGTGTCGGCACGGCTGATGGCGGCCTTCGGCGAGGTGCAGCGCGAGGGCGAGGTGATCCACGTCATCGTGCGCCAGCTGCGCGACATGAGCGGCCTGCTGGGCGCGCTCACGACCCGATCCAGGGATTTTCGGTAGCCGGATCAGGCGCCCGGCAGCAAAACAACCTTCGGTGCCGCGACCCGGCCTTCGAGCAGTTCGGCGAAGGCGCGCGGCCCGCCCGCGAGCGGCCGCCGCTCGATCCAGTCGAGGGCGCCGAGCGCGCCGCTGGCGAGCTTCGCGGCCGCAGCGGCCAGATCGGCGGTGGTGTAGGTGTAGGCGCCGATGACGGTGATCTCGGCCAGGGTGATGCGCCGCGCATCGAGTCCGCCGTCGTTGTCCATCAGGCCGATGTGCAGGAGCACACCGCCCGGAGCGATCGCCGACATGGCAAGCTCGCGGGTGCGGCCGCCGCCGACGCAATCCAGCACCAGATCGAAGGCGGCCTCGTCGAGTGTGTCTTCGACAGGATCGAACACCCGGCCGATGCCGGCAGCGGCGGCCGTGTCGCGCCGCAGTTCGTTGCGTTCGGCGATCTCGATCGCCTCGCAGCCGTAGTGGGACAGCAGCAGTGCGGCCAGAAGCCCCACCGAGCCCGCGCCAATGACCAGAGAGCGGCCCTCCGCCAGCGGCCGCGCCGCGGCGCGGCCCGCCAGTGCCAGCGCGTGCACGGCGGTGGCCGCCGGTTCGGTCAACGCCGCGTGGGCGGCGTCCATGGATTCGGGCACCGGCACCAGGCACTGGTCTGGAACCGCCAGGCGCTCGGCGTAGCCGCCGGGGCGGGTCATTCCGATCATGGTGCGGTCGGCGCAGATGTTGAATCGACCGGTACGGCAGTAGCGACAGACGCCGCAGGTGATCAGCGGGTTGAGGATCACGCGCCGGCCGTCGAACGGCCCGCCTTCGGCCCGTCCGCAGACCTCGTGACCGAGAACCAGCGGCGGCACGCGCCTGGGGTCGTGGCCGAGGTAGGCGTGCATGTCGGAGCCGCAGATGCCGACCGCCTCGACGCGGACGATGGACTCTCCTGCGCCGGCGACCGGCTCGGGTTCATCGCGCAGGGACATTTGCCGCGGCGCGGTATAGACGAGTGCCTTCATGATCTCACTTCGCGGTAAAGCCGCCGTCGACAAAAATGGTCTGCCCGGTGATGTAGTCGGATGCCGGCGAGGCGAGGAACACGGCGATGCCGGCCAGGTCGGTCATCTCGCCGTTGCGGCCGACGGCCGTATGGTCCGCCGCCCACTGCCGACGCCCGGGATCGTCGAATACCGGCCGCGTCAGATCGGTCGGGAAGAACCCGGGAGCGATGGCGTTGCAGTTGATGCCGTGGCGCGACCAGGCCTCGGCCATGGCCCGCGTGAGCTGCTCGATCCCGCCCTTGGAAGCGCCGTAGGCAATGCTGTCGGGAAAGGCACGGCGCGACTGCAGCGAGGCGATGTTGATCACCCTGCCCCAGCCTTTCTCCTGCATGGCCGGCACCAGCAGCCGGGCAAGGAAGAACGGCACCGAGAGGTTGATGTCCAAAGTGCGCTGCCACGATTCCCGGGTGATCTCCCGCCACGGCTCGCGCAGGTTGACCCCGGCGCAGTTGACCAGGATGTCGGGGCTGCCGAGGCCGTCGGCGACCTCGCGGGTCAGCCTTTCGAGTTCGCCCGCTGCTTGAAGATCCGCCGCCACCGCCAATGCGCGACCGCCCGCATCGACGATCGCCCGGGCGGTTTCATCGAGTGCGTCCGCCCTTCTCGCGCTCACGGCCACCGCCGCCCCGCCCGATGCCAGGACGCCGGCAAGGGCGCACCCGATGCCGCCGCTCGCCCCGGTGACGAGGGCGACGCGGCCGGACAGGTCGAACAACGCGCCGAGACTCACGGCCGCAAGGTGAAACTCTCGTCCGGGAAATACTTGCCAAGCCGGTCATCGCCCGTCAGCGCGTGTCCCTCCATGCCCTCCAGGCGCGAGATTCGCGACGACGCCACTGCCACGCTGCGGTTCGCGTCCCGCGTCATGCGCTGCCACGTGACCGTCTTGATGAACTTGCCCACCGACAGACCGCCGGTGTAGCGGGCCGCGCCGCGGGTGGGCAGGATGTGGTTGGTGCCGGAGCACTTGTCGCCGTAGGCGACGGTCGTTTCCTCGCCGAGGAACAGCGAACCGTAGTTGGACAGGTTGACCAGCCACCAGTCGAGGTCGGCGGCGTGCACTTCGAGGTGCTCCGGCGCATAGCGATCGCTGACCTCGACCGCCTCCTCGCGCGAGTCCACCACGACGACCTCGCCGTAGTCGCGCCAGGCAACCTCGGCAGCGCCGCGATTGGGCTCGGGCAGGCGCGCGATGCACGCGGGAACCTGCGCCATGGCGGCCTCGGCCACGGCCCGCGACAGGGCAACCAGCCAGGCCGGCGAGTCGGGACCGTGCTCCGCTTGTCCGACGAGGTCCGACGCAACCAGGAACGGGTCGGCTTCATCGTCGGCGATGACCAGCACCTCGGTGGGACCTGCGAAAAGATCGATGCCGACGCGGCCGAACAGCACCCGCTTGGACTCGGCCACGAAGCGGTTCCCCGGACCCACGATGATGTCGGCCGGGTGCCCCGTAAAGAGCCCGAACGCCAGCGCCGCTACCCCCTGCACGCCGCCGAGATTCAGGATGGTATCGGCGCCGCACAGGTCCGCGGTGTAGATGATGGCCGGATGGCAGCCGCCGTGCTCGCGGTTGGGTGGCGAACACACCACGACGTTCTTCACCCCGGCCACTTTCGCGGTGGTCACGCTCATCACTGCCGAGGCGACGTGGGCGTAGCGGCCGCCGGGCACGTAACAGCCGGCCGTAACGACCGGGACCAGGCGTTGGCCCGCGAAAAGACCGGGCGACAGCTCGGTCTCGAACTCGGTCATGCTGGCGCGCTGCGCCTCGGCGAACTGGCGAACACGGTCGTACGAAAAGCGGATATCGTCTTTCACCGCCCGCGGCAGCGCCGCTGCGGCGGACTCGACGGTCTCGGCGGACACGACGACCTCGCCCTGGAAACCGTCCAGCTCCCTCGCGTAGTCGAGCGCCTTCGCTTCACCGCCGTGCTCGATCTCTGCCAGCATGCGGTTGACGATGGCACGGGTATCGTCCTCGCCGGTGGTCGGGTTCTTTTCGGCGCGCTTCAGATAGGTCGTTGCCATTGAGTGTCTCGCTCGTTGCGTCCGGGTTTGGCCGTCAGTTGCCGTAGATCACGCCCGGCAGCCACAGGGCGATCTGCGGAAAGGTCATGATCAGCGCCAGGCCGAACAGCTGGACCAGCATGAACTGCATCATGCCGAGGTAGATGTCCTTGAGGTCCCACTCGGGCACGACGCCCTTGAGAAAGTAGGCGGACAGCGCCACCGGCGGCGACAGCCACGCAGTCTGAAGGTTGACTGCCACCAGGATGCCGAACCAGGTCAGGTTGAAGCCCAGGTGGTCGATCAGCGGCAGCAGGATCGGAATGATGATCAGCACGATCGGCACCCATTCCAGCGGCCAGCCGAGCAGGAAGATCAGCCCCATGACCATGACCAGGATCAGCATCGGAGGCATGTCGAGCTGCAGCAGAAACTCGGTCAGCATGCCCGGCGTGCCGAGCCTGGAGAACACCGCGCCGAAGAAGTTCGAGGCCGCCACCAGGAACAGGATCAGCGCCGTGATCTCCAGCGTCTTGATCATCGCATCGCGAAACCCCGACCAGGTGAGGCGCCGATAGGCCAGCGTCAGCAGCAGCGCGCCGAACGCGCCCATGCCGGCGCCCTCGGTGGGCGTGGCGAAGCCGAACAGGATGCTGCCGAGCGCGAACCCGACCAGGGCCGCCGGCGGCACCAGCCCGAGCAGAAACTCCCTGAACACGTGCCCCATGGACTTCGCACGCTGGTCGTCCGGCAGAAGCGGCGCCAGGTTCTTGTTGAGCTGGCAGCGCACGAGCGCGTAACCCGTGTAGAGGAACGCGAGCATGAAACCCGGGATGATCGCGGCCGCGAACAGGTCCGTCACGGGCACCTCGAGGATCGGACCCATCACCACGAGCATGATGCTCGGCGGGATCAGGATGCCAAGCGTACCGCCGGCGGTGATGGTGCCCGCGGCGATGCGCACGTCGTAGCCCGAGCGGTTCATGGTCTTGGCGGCCATGATGCCGAGGATCGTCACGGAGGCTCCGACGATGCCTGTCGCGGCGGCGAATATCGTCGATACGAACAGCACCGCGATGTACAAGGCGCCGCGCACCCGCGACAGCATGAGCTGCACCGCCTGGAACAGCCGCTCCATCAGTCCCGCCTGCTCCATGAGGATGCCCATGAAGACGAACAACGGCACCGCCGCCAGCGTCTGCTCCAGCATGACGCTCGAGAACTGGTAGGTCATCAGGTAGAAGACGAGGTCCCCGAACCCCCACAGGCCGAATACCATGCCGAGGAATATCAGCGTGAACGAGATCGGGAAGCCGACGAAGATGGCGAACAGCATCACGCCGACCATGATCAGGCCGATCTGTTCTCCGGGAAGATTGATGAGCGTTTCCAGCATCAGAACGGCCACCGGTTGTGACGCGACGCGTAGGCCGCCTTGAGCACTTCGGACACGCCCTGGATCAGCAGGAACAGGATGCCGAGCGGAAGTGCCGACTTGATCGGACCCATGTAGGGCATCCACGCCGTATCCATGCCGCGCTCGCCTCGCGACCACGCCTCGAAGGCGTAGTCGATGGACATCCACATGAACACGATCAGTCCGGGGAAATAGAACAGCAGGAACAGCACCAGGTCGACGCGTCCCTGGGCTCTCGGGCTCCAGTTGCGGTAAATGAAATCGGCCCGAATATGGACGCCCCTGGCCAGCGCGTAGGCGGCGCCCAGGGTGAACATGGCGCCGTACAGGAACCGGCTGATGTCGAAGGCCCACATGGTCGGCGCCACGAAGAACTTGCGCGCCACGACCTCGTACACCATCGCAAAGCACAGGGGCAGTACCAGCCACGCCACCACGAAACCCGTCCAGCGACTGAAGGTATCGATGGCGAGTATGGTGTTCGCCATCCACGGCGCCATGTCGTCGGGGATGGTCTCGCGGCTGACCGTGTGCCCTTCGGCGATGAGTTCGTCGGCAACCTGCAAGTGCTCGGGAACTTTCTCAGTCATCGATTGAACCCCGGCAAAAAAACAAGCGGACCGTCTCCGGTCCGCTTGTGCAATGAGCCATGAGCAAAAAACGTCGCTCCGCCTTTTCTCGCAATCGGCCTTACTTCTGCAGGCTCTTGGCGTAAGCCTGGCCGAGATTGGCGTTGGAAGTCTGGGCGCCCGCCCAGAACGGAACGGCGATCTCGGCGAACGCCTTCTGCGACTCCCACACCTCCTTGAAGAAGGCGTTCTCCTCGGCATTCTTCTCGAGCAGGTTGCGCGCGGCGTTCATGTACTCGCTGAAGTAGTCCGTCGGGGTGTCGTGAAGCTGCACGCCGTGGTTCTCGACGAGGTCCTTGAGCGCCTTGCCGTTCTCGTAGATCCGGTAGCCCATCGAACGCATCAGGGACGCGTCGGCCGCCACGTTCATCGCGTACTGCTGCTCGGGGGTCAGGCTGTTCCAGATGTCGCCGTTGATGTAGAGGTCGGCATTCACGACGACCTGGTGCAGGCCCTGCAGGTAGTAGTGCTTGAGCACCTTCTGGAAGCCGAACACGCTGTCGGGCTTCGGGCAGCACCACTCCGCGGCGTCGATCGTGCCCTTCTCCAGGGCGGGGAGGATGTCGCCGCCGGCCATGGCCACCGATGCCACGCCGATGTCGTTATAGGACTGTCCCGGGATCCCCGGCGGGGTGCGGAACCGATACTTGCGGAAGTCCTCCATGCTGTTGATGGGCTCGCGGAACCAACCGAGCGCCTCGGGCCCTACCGGTTGCAGCATCAGTCCCTTGACGTTCACGCCCATCTCGTCCCACAAGCGGTCGTACAACTCGCGGCCGCCTCCGTACATGAACCAGGACACCCAGGCGATGTTGTCCATGCCGACGCCGCCGCCGGCAACGGGGGAACCGAACAGCATGGCTGCCGGGTGCTGGCCGGACCAGTAATGGGTCCAGGCGAACCCGCCCTCGACGAGGCCCTTGTCGACGGCATTGAGCACGTCACGGGCGGCAACCACGGCGCCGTCCGGAAGAACCTCTATGGTGACTTCGCCGTCGGTCAGGTTGCTGACGGTTTCACCGAAGTCCTTGAGCATGGTGATTTCGTCGGCCTTGAGCGGCAACACCGACTGAACACGTATGTTGACCGCCGCCTGCGCCTGCCCCGCGACCATGGCGGCGGCGAGGAGCGCACTGGATACGGGTAGCCATTTGCGTTTCATATGCGATTGTCCTCCTAATGGGATTTCGATGGGGTCTTCGTTGGTCCGTTCCCTGGAACAGTGATCTCCTGTTCGGTCACACCGGCCCGTCTTCTTAACGAGCCTGCCGGGCGACGTTGCCGTTCCGTTGCAGGTGCCTGGTCCGGATCTGCAGCGTCATGCGCCCGTTCATCAAACCGATAGCTGTTATCGACAATGTGTTTGTAAGCGCTTTCAGTTTTGAGCTAACATTGAATCAGTTCAACACAAACCTGTCAACGATTTCGACCAGAAAATCTCGCGATCGACCTTGCCTCCCGGCTGAACACATAAAAATCAAGGCATTGAAGCGTCATGCGATGGTGAACGAGGAACAGCGGAAGGACCGGCCGGACAGTCCGGCCAGTAAGCGCTTACAAATATCGCCTCATTCCATGCCGCGACTCGAGGACGTCGCTGCGCGGGCGGGTGTGTCGACCGCCACCGTCTCGCGAGTTCTCAACCGGCGCGATTCAGTCACGGAGGCGCTTCGCGAACGCGTGCTCGCCGCCGTCGAGGAACTGGGATACCTGCCCCACGGCGCGGCGCGTGCGCTCGCGAGCCGCCGCTGGAAGACCATCGGCGCCATCGTGCCCACCATCGACAACGCAATCTTCGCCACCAGCCTGCAAACGCTGCAGGAACGATTGTCCGGGTTCGGTTACACGCTGCTGCTGGCCAGTTCCGACTACAGCCTCGAACGCGAGTACAAGGAATGTCACACGCTGCTGGAAAAAGGCATCGACGGACTGATCCTGGTCGGCGAGACCCACCTGCCGGACATCTACACCGTGCTCAACAAGAAGCGGGTGCCTTACGTCAACATCTGGATACACAACGAACAGAGCCCGCACCCGTGCGTCGGCTTCGACAATTACGGCGCAGCGGTCCAGCTGACCGAGTACCTGATCGACATCGGCCACCGACGCATAGCCATGCTCGCCGGCATCAACGAAGGCAATGACCGCGCGGTGGGGCGCTCCGCCGGTGTGCGCGACGCGCTCGCGCGACGAGGCCTGCAGTTCTACAACGGCTTCTACGAGGAACGCAGCTACTCCATCGAGGAAGGACGCAAGGTCGCCAGCGCGTGGCTGACGCACCCCTCGCCCCCCAGCGCCATCATGTGCGGCAACGACATCCTGGCACTCGGCGTGCTGTTCGAATGTGTCAATCGCGATATCGACGTCCCGGGAACGATTTCCATCACCGGCTTCGACGGGCTCGAGATTACGGGCCACGTCAGGCCGGCCCTGACCACGGTGCACATCCCCAGCGCGGAGATGGGAACGCTTGCGGCGGACTACCTCGTCGCGCGCCTGGAGAACCGCCCGGTAGCGGAAAAGACGCGCCTGAGCACGAGTCTCGTGATTCGCGCCACCACCGCCCCGCCCCGCACCGACACGGCTCGACACTGAATGCGCGCCATGAGCGAATACGATTACATCATCATCGGTGCCGGCTCGGCCGGCTGCGTACTGGCCCACCGCCTGAGCGCGGACCCGGCAAACCGCGTGCTGCTGCTCGAAGCCGGACCCCCGGATCGTTACCCGTGGATCCATGTGCCCATCGGCTACGCCAAGACGATGTTCAACTCGCGCTACAACTGGTGCTTCGAGACAGAGCCGGATCCGGGCATGAACAATCGCCGGATCTACTGGCCGCGCGGCAAGGTGCTGGGCGGATCGAGTGCCATCAACGGCCTGATCTACATTCGCGGCCAGGCGGCCGACTACGACGACTGGGCCCGGCAGGGAAACCCCGGCTGGAGCTATGCCGACATCCTGCCGTACTTCATACGCTCCGAGCGCAACCAGCGCGGGGCCGGCGCATATCACGGCGCCGGCGGCATGCAGGGCGTATCGGACGTCGGCGAACCGCACGAACTCGCCGAGGCCTTCATCGACGCCTGCGCCCAGGCGGGAATCCCCCGCAACGACGACTTCAACGGCGAACGCCAGGAAGGTGCCGGCTACTATCAGCTCACCACCTGGCGCGGGCGGCGCTGCAGCAGCGCCGTGGGCTACCTGCGCCCGGCGCGCGGGCGCTCCAACCTCGATGTGCAGACCGGGGCTCTCGTTCACCGGTTGATCGTCGAGGACCGGACCGTCCAGGGAGTGGAGTATGCTCGCGGCGGCACGCGCGCCAGGGCGCGGGCACGCGCCGAGGTGATTCTCAGCGCCGGCGCCATCGGCTCGCCCCAGGTCCTGATGCTCTCCGGGATCGGTGATCCGGAAGAACTCGCGCGGCACGGCATCGAGGTCGTTCATGCGAACCCGGCCGTAGGCCGCAACCTGCAGGACCACCTGCAGATCCGCCTGATCCACGAGTGCAACCGGCCGATCACCACCAACGACGACTTGAAGAGCCTGTACCGCAAGGCGAAGATGGGGCTTCGCTACGTCCTCGCCCGCTCAGGGCCGCTGGCGATCGGCATCAACCAGGCCGGCGCCTTTACCGCCACGGGCGTGGACACCGGGCGGCCGGACGAACCGGACATCCAGTTCCACTTCGCCGCCCTCTCGGCCGACATGCCGGGGGCGCCCCTGCACGAGTTTTCGGGATTCACCTCTTCGGTGTGTCAGCTAAGGCCCACCAGCCGCGGCGTCGTACGACTCAAGAGCGCCGACCCGAACGAGGCACCGGCCATGCATCCGAACTACCTCGCCACCGAGTTCGACCAGCGCAGCGTGGTCGAGGCGCTGCGCATCGCCCGCCGCGTCGCCGATGCACCGGCCATGCAACGCTACATTCGGCGCGAGCACGCCCCGGGAGCCGACATCGAGAGCGACGACGAGCTGCTCGAATTCGCGCGCGATACCGGCGTCACCATCTTCCATCCGTCGTGCACCTGCCGCATGGGCAACGACGACAACAGCGTGGTGGACCACCGGCTCAGGGTGCGCGGAATGGATCGACTACGCGTGGTGGACTGCTCGATCATGCCGAGCCTGGTCTCCGGCAATACCCACGCGCCGGCGGTGATGATCGCCGAGAAGGCTTCGGACATGATTCTCGAGGATCGCCGCTGACTTCCCTCGCGAGCGGTGCGGGCGATCAGCCCGCAAACAGCGGGTGCACGCGGCGCGGCCGGTCCTCGAGGTACAGAGGCATCATCTCGTTGACGAGGGCGGCCAGCCGCTCCTGCCGCGTGCCGGCCGACGGATGGGTGCTCAGGAATTGCGGCGGTCCACCGCCGCTCACAGATTCCATTTTTCGCCACAGACTGATCGCGGCGCGCGGGTCGTAACCCGCCCTCGCTGCGAGTTCGATCCCGATGCGGTCGGCCTCGCTCTCCGCGGCGCGACTGTTGGGCAGCTGAATCGCCAGCACGGCGGCTACCGACGCTGCCGTGGCCGCACCCGGCTGGTCCGACGCGATCGAGATCGCGGCGACGCCGAGAGAACTGGCAATCGCCACCGACATCTTCTCCGCCGTGTGATTGGCCAGCGCGTGGCCGATCTCGTGCCCGATCACCTGGGCCAACTCGTCGTCCGTCGCGCCGAGCTTGTCGACCATGCCGGTGTACAGCGCCATGCGCCCGCCCGCCATGCACCACGCGTTGACCGTTTCCGGCTCGTCGATGATCTTCATCGACCATTTCCAGTCCCGCGTCGCCGGACGCATGGCGATCGCCTCGGTGACGAGGCGGCCGGTGATCCGGTCGATACGCCGCTTCAGGGCCGGATCGTTGTCGACCTTGCCCTGCTCTTCGAGCGGCTGGATCATCTGCACGTAGGCGAGGGCCGACTGGCTGATGGCCTCCTGCTCGGATACCAGCATCAACTGGCGCCGTCCGGTCGGGCTGGTCGCACAGGCGGCTAGGGCGAGGAGCAGGACGATAACGGTACCGACTCGTTTCCATGAAATTGACATGACGGACTCCCTTGGCAATACGACTGACAACCCGGCAGTGCACCCGACGCGCTGCCCGAGCGCCTGACACGGCCCAGTATCGCCTCGCAGCCGCCCCGTCGTCCATAGCGGCGTCGACATCGACACCGACGGGGCGCCGGGTCATGACCGAGATCATGGACAACAGGCACCCGGTACTGTGAAGATAGGGGCGTCGAGCCCGGCCGACGGAGGTCGTTATGCCTGTCAGGAAACTTGTCGAGTACCTCGACCGCAACCAGATCAAGTACATCACCATCAACCATTCGCCGGCCTACACGGCCCGCGAGGTCGCCGCGTCGACCCTGGTGCCGCGCCGCGAGTTCGCCAAGACCGTGGTCGTCACCCTGGATGAACGCCCGGCGATGGCGGTGGTGCCCGCTTCGCGGCACGTCGATCTCGACGCTCTCGCCGCTCTGGCCGGCGCCGGCCGTGCGGAATTGGAAGACGAGAGCCGATTCGCCGACGAGTTCCCGGACTGCGACCCGGGTGCCATGCCGCCGTTCGGCAATCTCTACGACATGCCGGTGTACGTCGACACGATGATTCGCGAGGACGACGACATCGTCTTCAACGCCGGAACGCACACCCAGGTCATCCGCATGTCGTCGGCCGATTTCATGGAACTCGTCGGACCGAAAGTCGGCGATATCTCGGTCAAGGAGTAAGCGGGCCCGACGCGTTCGGCGACTGTCGTCAGCCCTCGAGGGCGATGTCGCGAAAAGCCGCCGAGCGGGTGTCGGGAATGGGCTCGTTGTCGCGGGCACGGTAAGTGAATACCAGCGACTTCTTCACCGCCTCGGTCGTATTGCGGCCGGCGGCATGATACGTCCGGCAGTGAAACAGCAGCAGGTCGCCCTCCTCGAGCAACGCCGGGACGGCGGAGTCGATGAGCCTTCGGTTCTCCGCGAGATCGGTGCGAAGAAACAGTGCCGCATCCAGCCTGCCCCGCCCGAGGTCGAAATGGTGCGAACCGGGAATCAGCGACAGGCCGCCGTTGTCGGGATGCTCCTGACCCAGCGCAAGCCAGGCGCTCACCAGTTCCGGCCGGTCGAAGCGCCAGTAACGGATATCCTGGTGCCAGTTTGTCTGGCTGCTGAAGCCGGGGAACTTGGTCATCACGCAGTTGTGATGATTCTGCGACAGGCATACGGCGGGTGTGCCGATCAGCGTCCGCATCATCGACGCCAGCCGCGAGTCCGTCGCGAAGCGGCGGAACGCCTCGTCGCGGCTGAATGCCGCGAGCAGGCGACGCGGCGTGTAGCCGCCGTGCGCCGACTTCCCTGCCGGCGCGCCGGGATAGTTCACGTCGGCTTCGTATTCGACCGGGGCGAGCGGCGGGTGGAGTGCCGAATCGACCACGGCATCAAACTCTGCACAGCGCTCCACATCGACAAACGCGCGAACGACGAGGTAGCCGTCGCGGGCGAAGGCCTCGATATCGGCCGGCCCGAGATCGGTCCCGCTTCTCGAAACATTCATAAGATTATCGTTCAATCAATTGATTGATATGCGTAATCCATCCAGGAAGCTGCTGAATCGGGACAACCGGATGACCGCAGACCGCCACCAATGATACTGTACGAGGCGACAGTTCCGGCACGCTGCGCGCCCGGCGCGCGGGCGGCCTGCGTACCGGCCCCGCCGTCGGCCAACGGAGTCCTGGCGGCAATGCCTGGAGGTGACTCTTGAGTACGTTCCTGGTTCGAGCGCTCCTGGTGATCGGCTTCGTTGCGGGCCCGGCGCACGCCGACCAGAACGATCCGGCCCTGGAAGCGCTTTTCGATCGCCTCGCCGCGACCAGCGACCGCGAGCAGGGACGACGGATCACCGGCGAGATCTGGTCGCTTTGGAACGATGTCGACGATTCCGGGGCGGGCACCCTGCTCAGAAACGGAGTGATCCTCATGCACGCCGGCCACCTGCCCGGGGCCCTGGCGCTGTTCGACCGGCTCGTCGCGCGCGCGCCTGGTTTCGCCGAGGGCTGGAACAAGCGCGCCACCGTCCTGTACCTGCTCGACAGGAACGCGGAATCCATGGAGGCGATCCGCCGCACCCTGGAGCTCGAACCGCGGCACTTCGGCGCCCTGTCGGGGCTCGGCCTCATCTATCTCGAGCAGGGCCAATACGAGGCGGCCCTTGTCGCATTCGAGAAGACCCGCGAGATCAATCCCTTCATGCCCGGCGTCGAGGAGAACATCGAACACGCCAGGGCCCTCGCCGAGGGCAGCCGCATCTGAAGCGGCCCGTGCTCCGGCGGTTATCGGTGCTGACCGGCCTTCACCAGCTGCCTGAGTTCCTCGAGCCTGGCGTCGATGTCGGCCAGCGTCGGCTCCCCCCGCTCTTCGTCGTCCTTGCGCCTCACCCGCGCGTGCTCCTGTTCCATGACGTTGACCACGATGCCGATGACCATGTTGAGAAAGGCGAAGGCGGTCAGGAAGATGAACGTCACGTAGTAGATCCAGCTCAGAGGGTGGATGGCCATGGTCTCGTACATGACGTCGGTCCAGTCCTCGAACGTCATCACCCGGAAAAGCGTCAGCATGGCGATGGAGACATCCCCCCAAAGGTCCGGGTTGATGGCCTCGAACAGGGTGCTGCCAATGGCCGCGTAGATGTAGAAGATGATGAACATCAGCAGCATCACGTAGCCGAGCTGCGGCAGGGCCTTGACCAGAGACGTCAACAGTATCCGCAGCTCCGGGATGAACGAAACCATCCTGAGCACGCGGAACACGCGCACCAGGCGCGCCACCAGCGCCATGTCCGTTTCGGAGACCGGGATCAGGCTGACCGCCACGATCAACGTGTCGAAACTGTTCCAGAAGTCGTGAAAGAACCGGCGCCGGTTGTCGCTGGCGGCGAAGCGAATGGCGATCTCGGCGACGAAGAAGACCGTCACGAACAGGTCCATCCACAGGGTCATCGACCTCACCCGCGGCGAGACGTCGTAGGTCTTGACGCCGACCAGGAGCGCCGACGTCAGGATGACCGTGATCACGAAAAGCTCGAACAGCTTGTTGGTGCGGACCGCGACGACGGCGGCCTGGAGATCGCGTGCATTCATCTGTGCTGCCACATTCGCCGGATCGTCAGTCCCAACGCCAGTGGGGATAGCCCTTGCCCGGCTCCCACAGGATCTCGCGCTCTCCCAGGGTGGCGCTGCTCCAGCGGCCGAACACGAACAGGGCGTCCGACAAGCGGTTCAGGTAGGCGATGACGTGAGGACTCACGGCCTCCGTCTGCGCGAGCCGCAGCACTTCGCGCTCGGCGCGCCGGCAGACCGTGCGCGCGTGGTGCAGCGCGGCGTTCATCGCGCTGCCGCCCGGGAGGATGAAACTGCGGAGTGTGGACAGTTCCTCGTTCATGGCGTCGATGACCTGCTCGAGCCACTCGGCATCGCGCGCCTCCACGAGCACCTGCCCCTCGTATTCGTCGCCCGGTGCGGTCGCGAGTTCGGCGCCGAGATCGAACAACTTGTGCGAAACGGCCTCGAGAATCGCTTCCAGGCTGTCGCGTCGGGGGGAAGGCTCCTTCGACTCGTTGAGACTGCGCACGATCCCGATCAGGCTGTTCAACTCGTCGACGGTGCCGTACGCCTCGATCCTCTGGTGGACCTTGGGCAGCCGGCGACCGCCGACCAGGCCGGTCTCGCCACCGTCTCCGGTGCGGGTGTAAACCTTGGTAATCTTGACCATCGTCGTGTCCGGGAAGTATGAATGGACGGCGCGTGCCGGCGGCCGATTATATCGGCAAGCCCGGTGCGCCGGCGTAGCCCGCGGCCGCGGAGGCGTTACGTTTTCGTAGGCGCCGCGTTTGTTTCCACCTCACAGGATACTGAAAACGATGCCAAGCGGCCCTGATCCCACTGCTGCGCACGCCAGCGAAGGCGACGTGAACACCTCCTCGAGGCGCGCCGAATGGGTCGAGCGAAACGTCGGGGAGCGAACGCGAGAACTGCTGGCGCGCGACGAACGGGTGTTCATCCACCAGTCGCTGTCGACACCGTGTCTCAACGCCCTCGAAGGGGCCGGGGGCATCGAACTCGTCGATCTCGACGGGCGCAGAATCATGGATTTTCACGGCAACAGCGTGCACCAGGTCGGCTACGGCCATCCGCGAGTGATCGAGGCGGTGAAGCGCCAGCTCGACGAGCTGCCTTTCTGTCCACGCCGCTACACCAACGAGACCGCCGTTCGCCTCGCGGAGAAGCTCTGCGCGCTCGCCCCCCCGGGCCTGGACAAGTGCCTGCTGGCCCCGGGCGGCACATCTGCGATCGGCATGGCGATCAAGCTGGTGCGCTACGCCACCGGCCGGCACAAGACCCTGTCGATGTGGGACGCCTTCCACGGCGCCTCCCTCGACGCCATCTCGATCGGCGGCGAGGCCCTGTTCCGGCGCGGCGTCGGCCCGCTGCTGCCCGGCACCGAGCACCTGCCGCCGCCGACGTGGGGCCACCGGCATTTCGGCTCCGTGGAGAAGGCCGAGGCGTTCTGGGCCGAGTACGTCGAGTTCGTGCTCGCCACCGAGGGCGACGTCGCCGCGGTGATCGCCGAACCAATGCGCTGGACCACCGTGGAGCCGCCATCGAGGACTTTCTGGGAAAAGGTACGCGCCTCCTGCGATCGTCACGGCGCCCTGCTGGTGTTCGACGAGATCCCGTCCGCGCTCGGCCGCAGCGGCCGCATGTTCGTCTGCGAGACGATCGGCGTCACTCCCGACATCCTGGTCATCGGCAAGGGTCTCGGCGGTGCGGTGTTCCCGATGGCGGCCCTGGTCGCCCGGGGCGATCTCGATTGCGTCGCCGACGTCGCCCTGGGGCACTACACCCACGAGAAAAGCCCGGTGGGTTGCGCCGCCGCGCTCGCCACGCTCGAGGTCATCGAGGAAGAGCGGCTCGCGGAACGCGCCGCGAAGCTTGGCGCGCTCGCACTTGAGCGCATGCATGCCATGAAGGCCAGGCACGCGATTATCCGCGACGTGAGGGGCCTGGGGCTGCACCTCGGCATCGAGCTCGGCACCGGCGACGGCCCGGCCGTCGACGCCGCCGACGAGGTGCTGTACCGATGCCTCGCCCGAGGGCTGAGCTTCAAGCTCGGCGCCGGGTGCGTGATCACCCTGTGCCCTCCCCTGACCATCGACGAGGAGGAACTGATGCGCGCCTTCGATATCGTCGAAGAGGCAGTTGCCGCGGCCGGGTCCGATCAGTAGGAAGCGTCGAGTCGCCCGGCGCGGGAGAACAGGCGGAAGAAGTTCTCCGTGGTGGTCCCGGCCACGGACTCCAGGGTCTCGCCGCGAAGTTGCGCGACGAACTCGGCCGTGTGGCGCACGAAGGCCGGCTGGTTGGTCTTGCCGCGATGCGGCACCGGGGCCAGGTACGGGGCGTCCGTCTCCACCAGCATGCGGTCGGCGGGCACCTTGCGCGCGACTTCCTGCAGGTCGGTCGCGCTCTTGAAAGTGACGATGCCGGAAAACGAGATGTAGAAGCCGAGGTCGAGCGCCTTGCGGGCCACGACCCAGTCCTCGGCGAAGCAATGCATCACGCCGCCGGCCTCCTCTGCGCCTTCCCCGCGCATCATCGCCAGGGTATCGGTGGCCGCCGCCCGGGTATGGATGACCAGGGGCAGGTTCGCCTCGCGCGCCGACGCGATGTGCCTGGCGAATCGCTCGCGCTGCCAGTCGAGATCGCCCGTGGAACGGAAATAGTCGAGCCCGGTCTCCCCTATCGCCACAACGCGCGGATCTCTCGCCTCGGCGACGAGCCGCGCGGTTGCCGTTTCCTCCTCGTCGCGCTCGTTGGGGTGAACGCCCACGGAGCAGAACACGTCGGCGTTGGCCTCGGCGATCGCGCGCACGCGGGGAAAGTCCCGCATGTTGACGCTGATGCAAAGAAAATATCGCACACCCTCGCGGCGGGCGGCGTCGAGCACGGCGTCGACGTCGTCACCGAGGGGGGCGAAATCGACGTGGCAATGGGAATCCACAAGCTCCATGGCGGGGCTCCGTTCGCTCGGGCGGGAAAGTAGCCTACATCGTGTGGGTCATGCGCCGCGATTTCAACGCGCCGCCCAGGATTCCCTCGATCCGGGTCCGGACCTTGGCTGCATCCGGCCCGGTGAACTGGATGCCGATGCCCGCCACGCGGTGACTCATGGCCCCCTCCGGCGTGATCCACACGACCTTGCCGGGTATGGACACGTTTTCCGGGGATTCCACCAGCTTCAGAAGCAGGAAGATCTCGTCGCCCATCTTGTACTTGCCGGTGGTCGGCACGAAGATGCCGCCTGATTGCAGGAACGGCATGTAGGCGGCATGCAGCGTCTTGCGGTCCTTGATGGTGACCGACATGACCTTGGGACGCCCGGAGACGGGCGTGTCGACCGTGACATCGTCGAGGCTTTCGTCGAAATCGACGACATCGGCCTCGAGCGACAATTTCTCGTTCGAGGGATCCGCCGAGTCGGTCGAGTCCTCGTCGAGCAGACTCTTCTGCTGCGACGACCCGACACCCTTGTATCGCTCAGTTTTTTTGCCAAAGAGCAAGGAGTATGTCCTCCAGGAAAAGCTGCTCGTCGACGACCCGCTGCTGGCCGCGGCGGAAGTACTGAATCTTTTCAATAATATCCCAAACCGGGACCGATTGCAGCCGCGAGAGGAGTTCGGCATTGCCCGCCGCGAGGCTCGCGCGATCCGCGAGTTCGGCCCTTGCCAGCAGGGCGTCGCCGAGCAGCGTCTCCAGGAAGAGCAGGAAGCGTCCGGCATCGGCGCCGATGCCGGCGGCGGCGGCCACCGGGAGCAACTCTCCCGACAGGAGCCGCGCGAGCCGCGAGCGCCATTCGGGCAGGCGCTCGCCGACGCCTTCGGCGAGCAGCCGGCGCGCGGCCAGCGGCGCGCCCGCGGCAAGACCCAACAGGTCGCCGGCCTGCCCCGCATCTGCGCCGGCCCCGACAAGCCATTCGAGCGCCTTCCTGCGATCCGGCACGCGACACTCGACAACAGCCACGCGGCTGAGGATGGTCGCCGGCACCGCATCCCGGCCGCTGCCGACGAGCAGGAAACGGGCATCGCCCGGCGGCTCCTCGAGAATCTTGAGCAGGGCGTTGGCGGCGTTGACGTTGAGCGCCGCCGCCGGGACGATGACGGCGATCCGCGGCCCGCGGCCGGCGCCGTGCGTGGACAACCGCTCGATGAGCAGGCGAACCTGGTCGACCGCGATCACCTCGCGGGGCTTGCGGCCCTTCTTCCCGCCCTCGGCGAGATCCAGGTACCGGCTCGCGAAGCGCTGGGGCGCCTCGTCGAGATCGAGCGCGAACCGCTCGGTCGTCACGAGGTGCAGGTCGGGATCGTTGCCGCCGGTCATGGCGGCGCACGTCGCGCAGGCAAGGCAGCCGGCCCCGTCCACCGGCGAGGGGCAGCGCAGTGCACGGGCCGTGGCCAGCGCCAACTCGAGCTTGCCGAGTCCCGCAGGCCCGACGAACATCAGTGCCGGCGGCAGCCGATCGATGCCGAGCCGGATCTGCCGCCAGTTCTCCTCGAGCCACGGATACATTCAGTGTCCTGTATCGATCCAGCGATCAATCACGGCAACGACTTCGTCGCGCACCGTCTCAACGTCCGCCGATCCGTCGACGATCCGGATCCTGTCCGGATACGTCCGGGCAAGCTCCAGGTAGGCGCGGCGGATCCGTTCCTTGCTGTCGAGGTCGAGCCGCTCGAACCGGTCCCCGTCCGCGCCGCGGTGACGGCTTCTGGCCGCGCCCACCGCCACGGGAACGTCGACCAGCAGCGTCAGATCAGGCCTGAGAGGTCCCTGCACCCACTGCTCGATTGTCGCCACCGCTTCGAATCCGAGGCCGCCCCCTGCACCCTGGTAGGCATAGGTCGCGTCGGTGAATCGATCGCACACCACCCAGTCGCCCCGCGCCAGCGCCGGCTCGATGACCTCGGCAAGGTGCTGGGCCCGGGCGGCGAAGACCAGCAGCAACTGCGCGGCCGGCGTGATGTCCAGGTCGCCCCGGTCCAGCAGCAGGTTGCGAATCGCCTCGCCGAGGGCGGTGCCGCCGGGCTCGCGCGTGGCGATGCAGTCGATACCACGCGAAGAAAGGTGGTCGACGATGATCGAGCGCTGGGTGCTCTTGCCCGCGCCGTCGGTGCCCTCGATGGTGATGAACTTGCCGCGCTCGCCCGATGCCATCGACATTCAGCCCCCGGAACGCCGGCCGAGCTGGTACTTTCGAACGGCCCTGTTGTGCTCTTCGAGAGTCGCGGAGAAATGATGCGATCCGTCGCCGCGCGAAACGAAATACAGGTACGGCGTCTCCTCGGGTCGGACCGCCGCCAGGATCGACGCGCGCCCGGGCATGGCGATCGGCGTAGGCGGCAGACCGCTGCGGGTGTAGGTGTTGTACGGCGTGTCCGCGGTGAGATCGCGTCTGCGAATATTGCCGTCGAAGGACTCGCCGATGCCGTAGATGACGGTCGGGTCGGTCTGCAGGCGCATGCCGCGGCGCAGGCGATTGACGAACACGCCGGCGATCGTCTCGCGTTCCTCGCCCAGCCCCGTTTCCTTCTCGATGATGGAGGCGAGGATCAGCGCCTCGTAGGAACCGGACAATGGCAGTCCCTCGGCACGGTTGCGCCATGCCTCGTCGAGCACCTGTTCCATGGCCCGGTGAGCACGGGTCAAAACGTCGATGTCCGAATCGCCCGCGGTGAAAACGTAGGTGTCCGGAAAGAACCTGCCCTCGGGGTGCTCGCCCGGCAGACCCAGCGCATTCATGACCTCCCCATCGCCGAGATCGAGCGTGCGATGCTCGAGCTCCGGATGAGCATACAACGCCTCGCGCATCTCGCGGAACGTCCACCCCTCGATGAACTGGACCTGGTAACGAACGACGTCGCCGGCGACGAGCTTGTCGAGTATGCCGTACTGGGTGATGCCGTCCTCGAATCGATACTGGCCGGCCTTGATGCGCGAGGAGATGCCCGCCAGGCGCGCGTAGATCCGCATGCTGTACGGCTCGTCGATGATCCCCCTGCGCTTCAGCATGCGGGCGACGCCCTGCAGAGACTGGCCGCGCTCGATGGTGACGAGGTCGGTTCCCGGTGCGAGCGGTGCGGACAATTCCTGCCGCACGTAGACGGCCAGCACCACGGCTGCGAGAACCCCTGCAACCAGCGGTGCCAGCAACAACAGGACAAGCAGGCGCCGACGGCGACCGGTACTGCGGAAGGACGCCTCCCCGCCCGGATCGCGCCTGTCAGGCTCGGTCATCCGACCCTTGTGAAGACCAGTGTTCCGTTGGTGCCGCCGAAGCCGAAGGAGTTCGACAGCGCGGCAGCCACGACCTGCTCCCTGGCGCTGCCGGGAACGTAATCCAGGTCGCACTCGGGATCCTGGTCCACCAGGTTGATGGTCGGCGGAATGGCGCCGTGAAACACCGTCAGCGCCGTTGCGACAGCCTCGACGCCGCCGGCGGCGCCGAGCAGGTGGCCGATCATCGACTTGATGGAACTCACCGCCAACGAGTCGGCATGACCGCCGAAGGAGCGCCGGATGGCCAGGGTCTCGGCGACGTCGCCGAGCGGTGTCGAAGTGCCGTGCGCGTTGATGTAGTCGACGGCATCGGGTGCGATGCCGGCGTTGCGCAACGCGTTGTCCATGCATCGCGATGCGCCTTCACCGCCCGGTGCCGGCTGGGTCATGTGATAGGCGTCGCCGCTGACGCCGAACCCCGCCAGCTCGGCATAGATCCGAGCGCCGCGGCGCCTGGCGTGTTCCATCTCCTCGAGCACCATGACGCCGGCGCCCTCACCGAGCACGAAGCCGTCGCGCCCGGTATCCCACGGCCGACTGGCGCCGGCGGGATCGTCGTTACGGCGTGACAGGGCGCGGGCGACGCCGAACCCGGCCATCGCCGTCGGTGTCACGGACGCCTCGGTGCCGCCGGCGACCATGACGTCGGCGTCGCCGTACTCGATCATTCGCGCCGCCTCGCCGATGGCGTGCGTCCCCGTGGAGCAGGCGGTGACCACCGCGAGATTCGGCCCCTTGAGATTGAACATGATCGACAGGTTGCCGGAGACCATGTTGATGATGCTCATCGGAATGTAGAACGGCGACACCCGCTTGAACCCGCGCTCGTTGAACAGCTGCGTGGTCTTCTCGATGGTACCGACGCCGCCGATGCCGGCGCCGATGTAGACGCCGCTCCTCAGCGAAAGCTCTTCATCGAACTCGAGCCCGGAGTCGTGAACAGCCTCGATGCCGGCGACCATGCCCACCTGGATGAAGCGATCCATCTTCTTCAGTTCCTTGGCCGGCAGCACCGACTCCGGACTGAAATCCTTGATCTCTCCGGCGATGGTCGACGGCAGGCCGTCAGCATCGAATTGCGTGACGGGACCGATTCCGCTCACGCCGTTCAGCAGGTTGTTCCACGCCGTCGGGCAGTCGTTGCCGACGGGGGTGACCATGCCGAGTCCGGTGATCGCGACGCGCCGTTTGCTCATGATTCAAACCTGGATCAGACGTGAAAACGCCGCCGCACAGGGCGGCGTGCGGCGGCGGTTCGGTATCGGCTCGGAGAGGGTTTCGCAGTCGACTCCAGCGTTGGACAGCCCGTCGATGTTCCTGAATGAGACCCGTGAGTTCGACGGAGCCGCCGGGGTGATGCGAGTACGATCAGGCGCTGGCGTTTTCCCGGATGAAATCGATAGCCTGCTTTACGGTGGTAATCTTCTCGGCATCCTCGTCCGGAATCTCGGTATCGAATTCCTCTTCGAGTGCCATGACAAGCTCAACAGTATCAAGCGAGTCCGCACCGAGGTCGTCGACAAACGAGGCTTCCGGAGTCACCTGGTCCTCGTTGACACCGAGCTGCTCGACGACGATCTTCATGACGCGCTGTTCAATGCTGCTGTTACTCATTAGTGGAAAGTCCTCCAGTTAGGATGAGTCGGGACCCAGACTCCGGCAAGTGTCCTGATCGTTTCGGACCGAAAACCCCCGGCCCATTCTCGGGAGCGCAAACTTAACACTATTCGCGCTGGCAAGTCCACCACGACCATGACCTTCCTTCGCCCGGAAAAACAAAGCTTTTTTCCTATCTCGATCAAACAGTTAAGCGGGTTGCACGAGGCGCTTGAACGGGCCGCCGAGAAGGCCCGGGAAGCGCCCCGCGTCAACCCATGTACATACCCCCGTTGACGTGAATCGTCTGCCCGGTCACGTACGCCGCCGCAGGCGACGCCAGGAACACGACCACGCCCGCCACCTCCTCGGCCGAACCGAGTCGGGCGAGCGGTATGGCTGCGAGCAATCGCTCTCGCTGCGCCTCGCCGAGCGCGCTCGTCATGTCGGTTTCGATGAAACCGGGCGCGACCGCGTTGACCAGTATGTTGCGCCCGGCCAGTTCATGCGCCAGGGAACGGGTGAAGCCGATCATTCCGGCCTTGCTCGCCGCGTAGTTGGACTGGCCGGCGTTGCCGGTGACACCGACCACCGAACTGATGTTGATGATGCGTCCGAAACGCGCCCTGGTCATGCCGCGCAGGCAGGCGCGCGTCACCCGGTACAGGGACTTCAGGTTGGTGTCCATGATCTCGTCCCACTCGGATTCCTTCATGCGCATCAGCAGGTTGTCGCGCGTGATTCCGGCATTGTTGACCAGTACTTCGACCGCACCGAACTCCTGCGCGATACGCTCGGTGACCCCGCTCACGCTGTCGGAGCCGGATACGTCGAGCATCATGCCGGTGCCCGTGATAGATGCCTTGGCGAGATTCTCGGTGATGGAATCCGCGCCCGCCTGGGTCGTTGCGGTACCGATCACGGTTGCGCCTGCTTCGCCAAGGGCGTGCGCAATTGCACGGCCGATGCCTCTGCTGGCGCCGGTGACCAGGCACACGCGCCCGTCCACGGTATTGGTACTCATCTGTTAGTCGCTCCTCGTCAGTATCGGGCCAGCACCGAACCCCAGGTGAAGCCGCCGCCGAATCCTTCCATCAGGACCAGGTCGCCACGCTTGATGCGGCCGTCGCGCACGCCGACGTCGAACGCCAGCGGAACCGAGGCGGCGGACGTGTTGCCATGCTCGGCGACGGTCACGATGATTTTCTCGGGCGGCAGGCCGAGACGCTTGCCCACTGCCTGGATGATCCTGAGATTGGCCTGGTGCGGCACGAACCAGTCGATGTCGTCGACCGTGATGCCGTTGTGCCTGAGCGCTTCGAGCGCGCAGTCGCCCATGGCCGTCACCGCCACCCGGAACACCTCGCTGCCCTTCATGCGGGTATAGGCGCGCCCGGCCTCCACCTCCGCGTTGCCGGTGGACACCCCGACCGGGACCCAAAGCAGTTCCTTGTAGGCGCCGTCGGCGTGGATGTGCGATGAGAGGATTCCGGGCTCTTCATCGGCCTGGATCACCATCGCACCGGCGCCGTCGCCGAACAGGACGCAGGTGGTGCGATCGTTCCAGTCGATGATGCGCGAAAACGTCTCCGCCCCGATTACCAGCGCGCAACGCGACGCGCCGCAGCGAACGTACTTGTCGACGACGTCCAGGGCGTAGATGAAACCGGCGCACACCGCCTGCACGTCGAACGCCGGGCAGCCGCGAAGTCCGAGGCGCTTCTGCACGAGGGTCGCCGTGCTCGGAAAGACGAGATCGGGGGTGGTGGTGGCGACGACGATGAGGTCGATGTCGGTCGCAGGCACGCCGGCCGCCTCGATGGCATTGCGCGCCGCGGCCTCGGCCAGGTCGCTCGTGTACTCGCCCTCGGCCGCGATCGCGCGGCGCTCGATCCCGGTTCGCGAGCGTATCCACGCGTCGCTGGTGTCGACCATGCGCTCAAGCTCATGGTTGTCGAGCCTGCGGCTCGGCAGGTAGGAACCCGTGCCGGTGATCTTGCCGTACATGACTCAGGCGGTCGCACCGATCTGTGGGCCGTCGTCCATGGCCTGGGCGAGCGCCGTCTCGAGATGTCCGATGACGTCGCTTCGCACCTCGGCGATGGCGACCTCGATGGCATGGGCGAATCCGGTGACGTCGGCACCGCCGTGGCTCTTTACCACCGTCCGGGTCAGGCCGACCAGGCTGGCGCCGTTGTAGCGGCGATGGTCCATGCGTCGCTTGACCGACCTGAGTACCGGTACGGAAACCAGCGCCGCAAAACGCGTCACCAGGTTGCGGCCGAATTCCTCCCTGATGATGGAGCTCAGCATCTGGGCAAGGCCTTCGCCGGTCTTCAGCGCGACGTTGCCCGAGAATCCGTCGCAGACTATGACGTCAACCGTCCCGTTGAAGATGTCGTCGCCCTCGACGAAGCCCTGGTAGTTGATCCGGCCGGAGCGAAAAAGCTCCGACGCCCGCCGGATGGTCTCGTTGCCCTTGATGTCTTCCACGCCAACGTTGAGCAGGCCGACGCTCGGCTCGGGCTTGTTTTCCATGCAGCGAACCAGGGTGCTTCCCATGATGCCGAACTGGTAGAGAATCTCGGGCGGCACGTCGACGTTGGCGCCGAGATCGAGAACGTGAACGTGTCCCTTCGCGCGCGGCAGCGCCGAGGCGATTGCCGGCCGGTCGATTCCGGGCAGGGTCTTCAGGACGAATCGCGCCGTCGCCATCAACGCGCCCGTGTTGCCCGCGCTGACGCAGGCCTGGGCATGCCCCGATTTCACCTGGTCGATGGCCACGCGCATCGATGAATCCTTTTTCGAACGCAGGGCCTGCGCCGCCGGTTCGTCCATGCCCACAACCTGGGTGGCGTTCACGACGTGCACCCGGTCGCGCCCCGTGGCGCTTTCGAGCCGGGCCGAGATCTGCTCGCGCGGCCCGACCAGGATCAACTCGACGCCGGGAACCCGGCTCGCGACGTCGAGCGACGCGGGAACCGTCACGTCCAGGCCGGTATCGCCGCCCATGGCATCTATGGCGATGGTTATCGCCATGTGTCCTGCCTTTGTCTACCCGTCAGCGGGCGTGATGCGGACCCGTATGGCGCCCTCGCTCGTCCGTCCAGGCGGATCGTGGAGACTTTCGGGCGCGCCTCAGGCGCCGCCATCGACGGAACCGCTCTTGTCCACCGGGACAGGCCGACGTGAAACGACCGTGGCGCGACTATTCGTCGCTGGCGACGTCGCGGTCGGCGATCACCTTGCGGCCGCGGTAGTAGCCGTCGGCGGTGACGTGGTGACGGCGATGAAGTTCGCCGGAGACGGGGTCGACCGAGAGCGTGGGGCTGCCCAGGGCATCGTGCGAGCGCCGCATGCCGCGCCTGGACGGGGTCTTGCGATTCTGTTGTACGGCCATTGAAATAATCCTCTTGCGAAATCAACCGCCTCATGCGAAATCAACCAAGTACAGGCGGCGCCGGGAGTTGCCCCCGTGTCTGCGCTATGGTAACCGATTCGGGCGACGGTAAAAAATCGGCGAATCATATAGATGTGGCCGTTACCTGTCAAAGGCGTCGCGGGCGGCGATTCGCGGGATATACTCGGCCCCCCATGGAACCCCTGCCGCCGATCATCCTGGCTTCGTCGTCGCCCTACCGGCGCGAGCTGCTGGCGCGCTTGGGACTGCCGTTCGAATCCCGCAACCCCGCGGTCGACGAAACCCCCGGCGACGCCGAGAGCGCCGCGGAGTTGGTCGAGCGGCTGGCGATTGCCAAGGCCCGCGCCGTGGCGGTCGACATCGAGCATGGACTGGTCATCGGATCGGACCAGGTCGCGGCCCACGACGGCAGGATCGTCGGCAAACCCGCCGACCGCGCGGACGCCGTGCGCCAGCTGCGCGAGGCGTCAGGGCGCACCGTTGTGCTCTACACCGGCCTCGCCCTCGTCAACACGGCCAGCGGCCGACTGCACAGCGGCGTCGAGGCGTTTCACGTCACGTTTCGCGAATTGTCCGACCGAGCCATCGAACGCTACGTCGACGATGCGCAACCGTTCGACTGCTGCGGCAGCCTGCGCGCCGAAGGCAGCGGCATCTGGCTGCTCGAGTCCCTGCGCGGAAACGATCCCAGCGCCTTGATCGGCCTGCCGCTGATCCGGCTGTGCGAGATGCTCGCCATTGAGGGCGTCACCCGCTACTGACCGCGCCCGCTCCTCATCATCGCATCATCAATCGGGGAATGCCGGCGAGATCGCCGAGGGTCCCGGCGACCGAGACCCGGATCTCGCGCACGATGCGACCCAGCAGGCCGTCGCGCGGGGTGTAGTCGATGATGCTCTCTTCGCCGATCACGTCCCGAGCAAGGGAGTCGACGGTGCCGAAACCGTCCACGAGCCCGAGCCGCAGGGCGTCCTCGCCGCCCCAGAACAGGCCGCTGAACAGGTCCTCGTCGCCGGGCTTCAGGCGTTCGCCGCGACCGTCCTTGACCGCGTCGATGAACTGGCGATGGACGGAGTCGAGCAGGCCGTGGGCGAATTCGACGTCGGACGCGTCGATGGGCAGGAACGGATCAAGGAACCCCTTGCGCTCCCCGGCCGTGATCAGGCGCCGCTCGACACCGAGCTTCTCCAGCGTGCCGACGAAGCCGAAGCTGTCCAGGCGAACGCCGATCGAGCCGACGATGCTGGCCGGGTCGGCGTAGATCTCGTCGGCCGCCACCGCCGCGTAGTAGCCGCCGGACGCGCAGATCTCCTCGACCACGGCATAGACCGGCACGTCGGGATGCAGCGCCTGCAGGCGGTCGATCTCGGCGTTGATCTGGCGCGCCTGCACGGGGCTGCCGCCGGGACTGTTGATGCGCAGGATGATCCCCCGCACGTCGTCGTTCTCGAAGGCGCGCCGCAGGGCGTCGCCGATGTTCTCGGCGGAGGCGTGCTCGCCGATTCCGATCACGCCCTCGATGCCGATCACGGCGGTATGGCGGCCGGGCTCGAGGCCCGCGCTGCGAAGCGCGGATACCGCGATCACCACCACCAGCAGCGTCATCCAGATGCCGCGGGCGATCCACCGGCCGCGCCGGTAGCGTCGATACTCCGCCAGCACCTCGCGCACCAGCCGTTCGATACGATCTTCGTTCATGGAGTTTCGCTCACCTGAGGCGGGAATCAATCGTGCGGCCTGCTGCCGGCATCGACCCGGCCCCCGCGGGCGTTCGGCAGACGCTGACCCATCGCGCACCCTCTTCGACAGCGAGGCACTCGAGAGACGCGCCGGCGCACGGCCCCGCGACGCAGAACCCGGTTGCGGGCTCGAACAGGGCGCCGTGGGTCGAGCAGACAAGATAACGGCTGTCGCGGCAGAAAAACAGTCCCGGCGCGAGGTCGAGCTCGAGTTCGAGATGGGCGCATCGGTTCACGTACGCACGCATGCCTGCGGGCGAGCGCACCAGGAAAGCCGCTCCGGCGTCGCCGGCATCGAAGCGCAGGCCGTACGGCGGGGCCGGCACGTCGTCGGCCCGACAGCGAAACACGACCGTCTGCCCCTCCCGTCGGTCCATGCTCGTCAATGCTTCCGGGGAAGCGGATGCAGTCGCCCCAGCACCTGCTCGAGCGCTGCGCCAAGGCGAGCGGCGCACCGCACCTTGACCCCGGTAACCGGGTGCGGGAACTCCAGGTTCGAGGCATGCAGGAACATTCGCCCGAGACCCACCTCGGCGAGGCGCCGGTTGGCGGAGAAGTCGCCGTACACAGGGTCGCCGGCGATCGGGTGGCCGGCATGGGCCAGGTGCACCCGCGCCTGGTGCATGCGACCGGTTTCAAGGGTGACTCGCACCAGCGTCGCTTCTTCGTAACGCGTGAGCGGTTCCACGATGGTGACGGCGGGCCGGCCGTCCTCGGCCACGACCACCCGGGCGCGGCCGCGGGAGGCGTCGCGCCGCCTCGCGAGCGGCGCGTCGATGCGCCGGCGCCCGCCGCGCCAGCGGCCGAGCGCGAGCGCCGTATAGCGCTTGACGACGCCGGCATCGTCGCGCCGGAACAGCCGGTGCAGACCCAGCAGCGCCTCGCGGCTTTTCGCGAGCACCAGGCACCCCGACGTTGCCCGGTCGAGCCGGTGGCCGAGTTCCAGAAATCCATCGCCCTGCCGCTGCCGCTTGAGTGCCTCGATCACACCGGCGCCGATGCCGCTGCCGCCGTGCACCGCCACCCCGGCGGGCTTGTCGATCACCAACAGGTGCTCATCCTCGTACAGGATCAATGTATCGGCATCGGCCAGTGCGGCCGGAACCGGACCGACCCTGGCCGGCGATGCTGTCCTGATCGGCGGCACGCGGACGACGTCGCCGGCCTCGAGCCGGGTGGAAGGACTGCTGCGTGCACCGTTCACCCTCACCTCGCCGCGGCGAATGATGCGGTACAGGCGGCTTTTCGGCACGCCCTTGAGGCGCGAGGACAGGAAATTGTCGAGCCGTTGCCCGGCCTGGTCGGGATCCACCTCGATCCTGCTGACGGCCGCTGACGGCGAATCGGTGACGTCGGGTTGCACGGAGATGCCACGAGTTGAGTCGTGCCGATACTAAGAGCGTCGAAGGGCGCTGGCAATCGGCTGCGCGGGCCGCCCACCGGACCGGGGCGGGACCCGGGTTGCCTTGCGGGGCACCGAAACCGTTGCAGGGCCGATACGCAGTTGATATATTTTGCCGTGGCGCGAACCGCAAGGTTCCCGCCGCCGATTCTTTCGCTGTACCGAACGTCGACTACTTGGTGGCGTTCGGGCAAAAGAAGATAGATGTTACAGGATTGGCCCGACGTCGCCGGCGATGGTCCGGCAGCATCGCACTCGAGAACCGTGCGACACCACCTTCGGCCAGTGCAACCGTAGACCCCTGGCTACTGCCAGAGTCGCCCCGATCACCGGGGCGCGCGACCGTTGCAATCCGAAGGAAGCGGCAACAAACGGCCGCCCGCAGGGCAGATGCCGACGTCCGGCCGGGGTTTTGTGTTCCTCGCCCCCCGTGTTTTGAAGGAATGCACCTTTTGACAAGCCCAGCCGACAGGACATGTCGTGAGCCAGGCCAGGTGCAACGGACAGTTTATCGTGCCATCGAACCAAGATTTAACTTGAGATAATCGATATAAGTAACTGCTTTTTATGTCTTTTCTGGATTCCTAGACATAAACTGCCAAGACGCTACGTCTTGCCGTTGGTCCCTGCCGCGGTTGACATGTTCTTGTGGTCCAAAGGGCCGGAGAACATTACGCGATGAAACGCATGCTATTCAACGCGACCCATCCCGAGGAGTTGCGGGTCGCGATCGTTGACGGACAAAAGCTCCTCGACCTCGACATCGAGTCGGCGGTCCGGGCGCAGAAGAAAGGCAACATCTACAAGGGGAAGATCACCCGCGTCGAGCCCAGCCTCGAGGCGGCTTTCGTCGAATACGGGGCCTCCCGGCAGGGCTTTTTGCCCCTCAAGGAGATCTCCCGTACCTATTTCCAGAACTACTCGCCCTCGACGCCGATGGCCCAGGTCAGGATCGACGACGTGGTCAGCGAGGGGCAGGAACTCGTGGTACAGGTCGACAAGGACGAGCGCGGCTCCAAGGGCGCGGCGCTGACCACGTTCATCTCCCTGGCTGGCCGATACCTCGTCCTGATGCCGAACAACCCCAAGGGCGGCGGCATCTCACGGCGAATATCCGGCAGCGAGCGCAGTGAACTTCGCGACGCCCTGTCCGGACTCGAATTTCCGCCCGAACACGCGCTCATCGCCCGCACCGCGGGCATCGGCCGCACCGAGCAGGAACTGAAGTGGGATCTCGACTTCCTGCTGCAGCTGTGGAGCGCGATCGAGAAGGCGGCGGCGGAGCGTGCCGCCCCGTTCCTGATCTTCCAGGAGAGCAACCTCATCGTCCGCGCCCTGCGAGACTACCTGCGCAGCGACATCTCGGAAATCATCATCGACGAACCCGGCATCCACGAGCGCGCGGCGCGGTTCATGGAACAGGTCATGCCGGATTCCGGGGTCCGCCTGAAGCTTTACGAGGACAACATTCCCCTGTTCTCGCGCTTCCAGATCGAACACCAGATCGAGACCGCCTATGCCCGCGAGGTGCGCCTGCCCTCCGGCGGCGCGCTGGTCATCGACCATACCGAGGCCGTGGTGGCCATCGACGTCAACTCGGCGCGTGCCACCAAGGGAGCGGACATCGAGGAAACCGCGCTGCAGACCAATCTCGAGGCGGTCGACGAGGTCGCCCGGCAGCTCAGGATTCGCGACCTCGGCGGCCTGATCGTGATCGATCTCATCGACATGTCGTCCAACAAGAACCAGCGGCTGGTGGAGAGTCGACTGAACGAGGCGCTCAAGGCTGACCGCGCCCGGGTGCAGGTGGGCCGCATTTCCCGGTTCGGTCTGCTCGAGATGTCGCGCCAGCGCCTGCGCTCGTCGATCAGCGACTCCAACTACGTGTCCTGCCCCCGCTGCGAAGGCACAGGCAGCATCCGCAGCGTGACCTCCTCCGCGCTGAGCCTGCTCAGGATCCTCGAGGAAGAGGCCCTGAAGGAAAACACCGAGGCCATCCACGCCCACCTGCCGATCAAGACCTCCACCTACCTGCTGAACGAAAAACGCTACGAGCTCAACCAGATCGAGAGTCGGTTGGCGACCAGCATCGTCATACTGCCGACCGCGGAACTGGAATACCCGCACTTCAGGATCAGGCGCCTGAAATCCGAGGACCTCGACGAACTGGGCGTGGTGCCGAGTTACACCATCGGGTTCGACAAGGACGATTCGGCGACCTCGGATATCGGCGCCGTCTACGCCAGCGTGGAGGCCCCGAGCATCAACCTGGACGACATCCAGACCACCCGCCACCCGACTGCCGAACAACCCGCGGCCGCGAGCGCGGAAACGCCGCGCCGGGAAGGATTCTTCAAGCGCATCTGGCAGGCGCTCTCCGGAGAACAGGCGAGCGACACGGCTCTCGACACCGAGAGCGGCAGCGAGCCCGACAAGGCGTCGTCGAGTGCGGGACAGCGAGGCGACGGGCGTCGCGGCGGCTCGTCCGGAGGCAGAAACGGCCAGGGGCAGCGCAAGACTCCGCGCTCGTCGGCGCAGCCGCGCGGCCGTTCTTCGTCCGATAGCGATGACGGCGGCCGCAGGGATCGACGCCCCCAGCGCCAGAAGAGCGAGCCGGGGGGCCGAGGCTCCGGAGCCGGAGGCAACGGCGGCGGCAGCGGCAGCGGCGGCGGCAGCGGCCAGGGATCCGGAGGCAAGGGCAGGTCCCGCTCCGGGCGCGGCCGCGGGCGCGGCGGCAACAGGACCGAGGCGCCTCGAGGCGACGACGGCAACAGCCGGGAAGAACCGGCGGCGGCGCGCCGGGCAGACGACGACGGCGGCTCGGGTTCTCACGGGCAGAGCGGGCGTACATCGTGGAACCGGGGCGGCCGCTCCCGCCGCGGCGGTTCTTCCGATGCATCGGCATCGGCTTCGGCCGATCAGCCGGCTTCGGCTCCGCCCGCCGAACCGGTCGCGGACAAGGGAACCAGGCAGGATATGGACCGGGCCCAGGACGAGCCCAGGAACGTCGCCAGCGACGCAACGAACGAAGCGGCCGGTGACGAATCCGGCCGCAAGGTGCTGGAGAGCTGAGTCACGCCCGCCGCATCGGTTCGTGAAAAGGGCCCGAAAGGGCCCTTTTCACATCCGGTTCGTCACCAGCGCGCGTCAGCGCTCGAACAGGGCGACCGACTCCACGTGGGCGGTGTGAGGAAACATGTCGACGATCCCCGCCGCGGCGAGCCTGTAGCCGTCCCGGTGCACCAGCACTTCAGCATCGCGCGCCAGCGTGGCCGGGTTGCAGGACACGTAGAGTATCCGTTCCGGGAGGAGCTTCGGAACCAGGTCGCGCACCACCTCCATGGCGCCGGAGCGGGGCGGATCGAGGAAGAGCTTGTTGCAGCCGTCGAACTGCGACAGTTTGGCCACCGCCTCGCTGTACAGATCGGCGGCGACGAAGTTGCAGTTGCCGATGCCGTTCGCGTCGGCGTTGGCCCCGGCCCGGGTCACCATGGCCTCGCTCGCCTCGACGGCGACAACGCCGGCCGACCGCCGCGCCAGCGGCAGCGAGAAGTTGCCGATGCCGGAAAACAGTTCCAGCACGCTGTCCCCTGCCCCCGGGTCGAGGAGCTCCACTGCGAGGTCGACCAGCATCTCGTTGACGGTGCCGTTGACCTGCACGAAATCGCCCGCCTCGAAGCCGATGCGCACGCCGTGCCGTGCCAGGTCGTAGTAAAGCGGCCGCGCGGGATCCGGAGCGAGCGGTGCGACCGTCTCGGGGCCGCCGCCCTGGACCAGGACGTCGACGCCGAGTTCCCCGGCGTAGCGGGCGAGACGGGTGCGGTCACCGTCGCCGAGCGGCACCAGGTGACGGAAGATGAGCGCCACGTGCGTGTCGCCGCAGGCGACTTCGACCTGGGGCAGGCGGTCGAAGCACTCCAGGTTCGCGACCAGGTCGTGCAGTGACGGCAGCAGCGCCGACACCCGCGTGTCGAGCGCGAGGCAATGATCCAGGGAGGTGATGTAGGACTTGTGGCGCTCGCGAAAGCCGACCAGGACGCCACCCTTCTTCGGCACGTGACGCACGCCGAGGCGGGCCTTGCGCCGATAGCCCGCGGCCGGGCCCGTGACCGGATCGAGCACCCGGCCCGGCGCCGTCTTCGCGATGCGCGCCAGGTTTTCCAGCAGCATGCGCTGCTTGTAGGCCACCTGCCCTTCGCTCGACAGGTGCTGGAGCGCGCAGCCACCGCAGACGCCGAAATACTCGCACGGCGGCGTCACGCGCTCGGGGGACGGGTCGAGAATCTCCTCCAGCCGGCCGATCTCGTGGCGGCGGTGGCGCCTCTGCCGGGTGAACGTGATCGTCTCCGACGGCAACGCGCCTTCCACGAAATACACCTTGCCGTCGACCCGGACCACGCCGCGGCCATCGTGGCTCAAGTCGCCGACGCGACCCTGAAGTCGGCTCATGCCGCGGGCCAGGCCCCGAGGAAGCGGTCGAAGTGTGGCTTGCCCTCACCCGCAAGGTACTCCCTGAGGGCGCGGCACTCCGCCGCGAAGCCGTCGCCGTCGATGTTGCCGCGGTTCACCTCGAAGGCGAGGTACACGAGGTAGGTATTGAGGACGTCGGTCTCGCAGTAGTCGCGGATCTCGCCGATCTTCCCTTCAAGGTATGCCGGCCACACCTGGCTGCCGCTCATCCCGAGCTTGCCTGGAAAGCCGAGCAGCAACGCGACCTGGTCGAGCGGCGCGGTGGCGCGCGCCTGGAAGCCGGACAGCACGTCCATCAGGTCGATGTGGCGCCAGTGAAAGCGGTTGGTGTAGTTGTTCCATTTCGCGTCGCGGTCGAGATCGCCGGTGTCCCAGTAGCGCCGGGCATCGATGCCGTGAAGCATGGCCCGGTAGTGCAGGACCGGCAGGTCGAAGCCGCCGCCGTTCCAGCTCACCAGCGTCGGCCGATAGCGGTCGATGCCGTCGAAAAAGCGGCGCACGAGCTCGGCCTCGTCGGCATTCTCGTCGCCGAGCGACCACACCTTGAACTGGGACTGGCTGCGCAGCACGACCGAGATGGCGACGACGCGGTGCACGTGGTGGGCGAGGAACTCCGAGCCGCCGGTCTGCTCCCGGCGCGCGGCGACCATCGCCCTGGCGACGTCCTCGTCGGGCAGGTCCCCGAGGTCGAGGTACCGGCGGCCGAAGTCCGTGTCCGGAATCGTCTCGATGTCGAAGACCATGACGTTCATTGGCACATTCCCGCTCTCGGCGTATCCACTTGCGCCGTCATTCAGTCAACCGCCACCAGCGCGTTCTCCTCGAGCAGGTAGGAAACCACCCGGCTCACGTCGCGGGCCATGTCCTCGCGATCGTGTTCGTAGGCCTGCGCGAGCAGGTCGACGATCTCGCCAAGTTCGCGGTCCTCCTCGCACAGCTGCCAGATGATGAATCCCGAGTCGTTGAGCTTGAGCACCTGGCTTCGGTCCTCGACGTTGCGAAGCAGCGTGCAGCAAGGGATCTTCTGGATCTCGAAGCGCTCCGAGCGGCACACGCGGGTGGAATCGGGAAGAATCGGGTGCAGGGAGTGGAGAAACTCTTTCGTGTCCTGGTTCATGACATTGACCCTGAATGCTCGGCGTCTCGTTACTCGCCATCCGTCAATCAAACACGCCGGTGCTCAGGTAGCGGTCGCCGCGATCGCAGACGATGCTCACCACCACGCTGCCGGACGACTCCGCCGCCACGGCGAGGTTGACCGCGGCGGCGCCGCCCGAAGAGACGCCGCAGAAGATCCCCTCCTCGCGCGCCAGGCGCCGGCTGGTCTGCTCGGCCTCGCCCTGGCTGACCTCGATGATCCTGTCGACGCGGCTGGCATCGTAGATCTTCGGCAGGTAGGCCTCGGGCCAGCGGCGGATGCCCGGAATCGACGAATCGGCGTCCGGCTGTACGCCGATGATCTCGATGTCGGGATTCTGTTCCTTGAGGTACCGCGACACGCCCATGATGGTGCCGGTGGTGCCCATGGCGCTGACGAAGTGCGTGATGCGCCCCTCGCTCTGGCGCCAGATCTCCGGGCCCGTGCCATGATAGTGGGCGAGCGGATTGTCGGGGTTGGCGAACTGGTCCAGCACGGCGCCCTCGCCGCGCTCCTGCATTTCCAGCGCCAGGTCGCGCGCCCGCTCCATGCCCTCGTCGCGCGACACCAGCACCAGCTCGGCGCCGTACACGCTCATGGTCGCACGGCGCTCCAGGCTCATGTTGTCGGGCATGATCAAGCGCATCCGGTAGCCCCGCATCGCGGCGACCATGGCCAGGGCGATCCCGGTATTACCGCTGGTCGCCTCGATCAGCGTGTCCCCTGGGCTGATCTCGCCGCGGCGCTCGGCCTGAACGATCATGTTGAACGCCGGCCGATCCTTCACCGAGCCGGCCGGGTTCTGCCCCTCCAGCTTGACCAGCGACCGTCCCGCACCGGGGGCGGGCATCCGCTTCAAGTCGATGAGGGGAGTATTGCCGATCAGGTCGTCGAGATGCATCGTTGCCGGGTTCCGGGATCGCCAAAGGGCGGCCATTGTACAGGATGCGCGCCACGCCATGATCCCCCGGCTACACCGGGTTGAAGTGCTCGATGGCGAGCTGCGGCCGGATGCGTCCCGCGAACTCGTTGACCTCCAGGCGATAGGCGGCATGGATCCGGTCCAGTTCCGGGCACGGTGCGCCGGGCCGTTCAAGATAACGAAACCGGATCGCCTCGACGCGATGGTCGGAGCGCTCGGGCCTGAGTACCAGCTTCAGGTGCACCTCGCCGACAAGCCGCTGCTGAAGCACGCGAAACGTGTTGTCGAACACCGGCTCCGGAAACCCCTGGCCCCAGGGCGCAAGCGTCCGCAGCCGGCGCACGAAGGCGATGTCGTCGAACTCGTCATCGAGAGGGCCGTCGGTGAGAATGCGGTTGGCGGCATTGATGGTCTCGACATGGCAGTCGAGCGCCTCGAGAAACAGTTCACGAAACCTGGCGAAGTGCTCCTCGCGCAATGACAGCCCGGCCGCCATGGCGTGTCCGCCGAAGCGGACGAGCAGACCGGGTGCGCGCGCGTCCACCTCGCACAGGATGTCGCGAATGTTGACGCCCGGCACAGAGCGCGCCGATCCCTTCAACAGCGCGTCCTCGCCGCGGGCGAAGGCCACGGCCGGCAGGCCGCGGCGTTCCTTCAGGCGCGACGCCACCAGCCCGACAATGCCCTCGTGCCAGTCGTCCCGGTACACGCACACGCCCGCGCGCGCGGCCCCGTCGGAATCGGCGTCGAGGTCCGCCGCGCTCACCGCTTCGCCGTGCATCTGCCGCTCGATCTCCCGCCGCTCGCGATTGATGGCGTCGAGCCGCGCCGCCAGCAGCCGGGCGCGCCCGTGCTCGCTTTCGAGCAGGCACTCGATACCCAGGCCCATGTCTTCGAGGCGACCCGCCGCGTTGAGGCGCGGCGCGAGCTGAAAGCCGAGATCCGACGCCACCAGCGACCCGGGCTTGCGCCCGCTGATCTCGGCCAGGGCGAGAATGCCGGGGCGGCAGCGTCCCGCGTTGATCCGCTTGAGACCCTGGGCGACGAGGATCCGGTTGTTCGCGTCGAGCCTGACCAGGTCGGCATAGGTGCCGAGGGCCACAAGGTCGAGGTACTCGGCCATGTTGACCGGCGGCAGCCGCCTCTCGCGAAACCACCCCGACTCCTCCAGCAGGCGCCGCACCACCGAGAGCACGTAGAACACCACGCCCACGCCGGCGAGGTGCTTGCTGGGAAAGCGATCCCCGGTGAGGTTCGGGTTCACGATGGCATCGGCGTCGGGCAGAACCTCGCCGGGCAGGTGATGATCGGTGATGACCAGCGCGATGCCGAGCTCGCGCGCGCGCGCGGCGCCGGCCACGCTCGATATGCCGTTGTCCACGGTCACGAGCAGACCGGGCCGCTCGGCCGCAGCGAGATCGACCAGGGCCGGCGACAACCCGTAGCCGAGTTTGAAGCGGTCCGGAACGAGATAGTCGGCCCGCGCCGCTCCCATCGCGCGCAGCGCCAGCACCGCCAACGCGCAGCTGGTGGCGCCGTCGGCATCGTAGTCGCCCAGTACCATGATGGTGGAGCCGCCGCGCACGTGGTCCGCGATCAATTGAGCGGCACGGTCGATCTGGCTCATCGCATCCGGCCTGAGCAGGTCCCGGCTCGAGAACGCGAGCTGGTCGATGGACTCGATTTCGCGGTTGGCCAGCACGCGGCCGATAACCGGGTTCAGCGACTCGGCGCCGGCGACGGTTCCCGTCCCCGTGCGGCGCACGATCTGCCGCACTCCCCCGGCGTCCCGGCTCCGGCTCACGATCCGAGCGTGAGTCGAACGTTGACGAGTCCGGGACCGGCGCGGTCGACGGTGGCGGCCACGACCGCGACCTGCCGGCTGCCCAGAGAATCGAGCCACTTCAGCCAGGCATCGAACGGGACCTCCTCGAACCACACCGTCACCCGGCCCTCGGGGGCCGGCTGCATGCGGCCGATGTGCGCGCGCAGGCCGCCGGCGGTGGCCGATTGCTCGACCAGCGTCAGCAGCGGCACACCCGTTCCGGCGGCCTGCCGGCCGCGCCGACCGAGCAGCGAGTCGTGCCGCGCCGCCTGCTGCTGCATCCAGGCGAGGTCGGCCTTGAGCTCCGGCACCTGGGCCCGCAACATGTGCAACCGCTGGTAGCGGGGCTCGAGCACCGCGACGTAGAGGACGGCGGCGACTACTACGACCGTACCGGCCGCGAGCAGGCTGCGCTCGCGGCGTCCCAGCGCCCTCAGGTACTCGGCCAGCATCAGCCCTGCCCCCGGCTAAGCCGCAGTCGGCCCGTTACCCGGTCGGCCAGCGAACCGGATCCGACCAGCTCCACGGCAACGCCTTGACCGGCCATGCGCTCGCGCAATCGATCGATCTCGCTGAAATTGCCGACCTCGCATGCCACCTCGAGGGCGCCGTCGCGGAAGCTGATCTCCTCGACCGTAACGCCGCGAGCGGCGGCCGGTGCCAGCACCGACAGCAGGAACTGGAATTCGCCCTGTCCGGCCGCCTGCTGGCCGAGCTCGGCCAGCTTGCTGCGAAACTGGCTGCGCACGTCGACGATCCGCGTTTCCTCGGGGAACAGTTCGCGAAACAGGGTGTGAGTCTCGCCGGTAAGCCGGGCATGGGCCTGCTCCAGCCGCACGTACTCGTAGCCGTCGGCTGCCAGCCGCAACGCAGCCGCAAGCAGCAGCAGCACGGCGGCGGAGCGCATTGCCGGAACGCGGGCGGCGCGTCTCTCGCCGTCGAGGCGAGGCATCAGATTCGGCACGATCGAACGCGGGCCCCGGTGTGCCAGCCACCCGGTGAAGTCGGTGCCGATCTCCCACTGGCGAACGTCCTCGCCGCCGAGTTCGTCGAGGCGCCGGCCGAGCGCGGTATCGTTGACGGCGATGGTGCCGCCGCGCTCGTCGCTGGACTGCCACCACAACTCGAGGCTGCCGGCGTCGAGCACGGCGCCCGTCCCGCGCGCTCCGAGCACGGCGATGCGGCCGTCTCCGGTTGCGGCCACCGTCATCGTGGCGCCGGGATGGACGGGCAGCAGCTGGTAGTCCGCCACCAGCGCGCTCGGCGACAGGCCCGCCGCAGCGAAGGAGCTTCGCACTTCGCGCAGGAGCTCCCTGGAGACGACCGCAGCCACTGCGCTGGTTCCCGGTGTAAAGGCGATCGGAACGATGTGGAAACTGTCGACGTCCTCGGTCAACTGGTCTTCCAGGGCGAACGGCAGCACGCGGGCGAGCTGGCGGCGATTGCGGGCCGGCACCGCGACTTCGGCGGTGACCACCTGCTCTCCCGGCAGCACGACCCAGACGTCGTCACCCTTCAGGCGCCGCGGCAACGAGTCGAGGGAATCCACCTCGTCCACCTGGCGCACCGCGCCCTGGCCCGTGACCCGCGCGTAGCGGTGCGGAGGATCGGACGAGATGTAGAGCCTCACAGGTACCCCCAGCCGCGGGAGACGACGGTCACCGACTGCTCGGCCGCGTCGCGCCGGATGATGGCGTCGGTGGCGAGGTTCATGCGGCCGATGCGCACCTGGTTCGTGACCTGGAAATACTCACTGGCGAGCGTGACCATGGGCTCGGCCGCGAGGTTCGCCTCGCCGGCCAGTTCCGGACGCTGCAGGAACGCCTCGACCGACTCGAAGCCCGTCTCGCCGCGGGCCGCGGCCAGGGCCTCGGCATCCGCCGCGGAAACCTGGTCGGCGAGCACCTGGAACAAAAGTGGCGGGCAGGTATTGACGTTGATCCGTGTCTGTCTCGCGGAGGGAATCGCCGTCACGAACGGCGCGAGCCTGGCCAGGATTTCTTCCGTGACGCCATTTACCAGGAGCATTTCACCAAGGTCCGACATCGGTCGATTGGCCGCCCGGTAGGGCGGCTCGAAGAGCAGGTATTCGAGGTCCTCGGCCCCGTCCGCATGCGTGCGCTGCTGGTCCTCGTCGATCCAGTCGACCACCGCCTCGGCAAGCCCCTCGTCGATCTCGAGAAGGCGCAGCAGCCGCTTGAAGGCAGGATACCATACCTCGTCGCGACGGGAGAGGTTGTTGAGATTGAAGCGGCCCTGCAGGTCGTACGCCACGGTGCGCAGCTGCGCGTCGTCCACCTTGACCGCCTCGCCGAGGGCGTTCCAGTCCTCGCCGAGGTGGTCTCGTTCGCCGGCGACGACATCGCGCTGAAGTACCCGCGCGGCCCATTGCTCCGCCCCAATGGCGAGCTGCATTCCCTGCTCCACGCTGCGCTGGTTGTCCGCGCGCCGGAGCAGGAGGTGGTCCGCCTCCGTCATGTATACCGCGAGTATGGAAAGCAGCACCAGGATGAACATGACCGACAGCAGGGCCACGCCCCGGCACCGGCGTGCGCGACGGGCTGCGTGTTCAATACGCGGCACCGGTCACCTCCACCAGGCGCCGGTAGGTGGCGCCGTCGTCGAGCGTAAGAGTCAGTTCGACGGCCTCGGGCAACCGGAAGGGATCGTCCCATTCGGCTCGGCGGTCGATGCCGCCGTCTTCATCGCGGCCGTAGAACCTGATCTCGGCAACGGCCACGCGGTCGGCGAGAGCGGCCTCGTGCGGCGCGGAGTCGAGGTCGCGATCGAGCACCGGCCAGACCTGGCGGATCAACACCCCGTCCCTGAGTACCCAGCCGACACGCTGCGGTCGGTGCCACGCATTGCCCGCCAGTGACGGCGCGAGCGCGGTCAGCTCCATGAGCAGCCCCTCGGTCTCGCGCCGCTCGTCGTGGACCGCCAGCGCCGGCACGTTCTCGCCGAGGCCGTCGCGCACCGGGCGCGAAGCCATGAAACGAACGTCGCGCTCGAAATGGCCGATTGCCCGGGCCAGGCGGGTGTTCTGTTCGTTGCGCGCCGCGAGCGCCTCGCGCAGGGAGAGGAAGTTGTCGAGGGTGCCGTAGGATATGGCGCCGATCACGGCGAATATGGCGATGGCGATGACCATCTCGAGCAGCGTGAAGCCGCACATCGCGGCACCGCCCATCGCGCGGCCGGGCCGTCCCGCGTACGATCCGGTGCACGATTCACGAGCCATCGGAAGCAGCCTCGCGTGGCGGGTCTATCCGCGCCAGGTAACCGGAAAGCCGCGCCAGCGGCTCGGGCGAGTTCCCCCGAGCGGACACGTTCACCTGCACCTTGACGACGTCGTCGTCCGGGGTCGCGGCGATGGTGCGCTCGATGCGCCAGCGCCGCCCCGCCATTTCGACCTCGAAACTGCCCGTACCGATGCCCGGCAGGCCCCGCGCCAGCCGGAGCTCGGTGAGGTGGTTGCCTGCGACCCAGTAGGCCACGGTGCGCGACTCGGTCGCATCGGCGATCTCGATGCTGGATCCGAGGGTACGGGCCAGGGCCATCAGTCCCGTGGCGGCGATGGCGAGCGCCGCCAGCACCTCGATCAGCGTGAATCCGCCGGCGCGCGACAGATGCAAGCTCACGGCTCCCCGGTTCGATCGGCCACGATGGCGCCGAAAGCGTCAAGGGTCACTGCGACCCTGGCATCGCCGGCGCTGAATGTCATGTCGAACGGGGTCACCTGGCCGAGGGGATCGACGATGATCCGCCCGGGTGCTTCATCCGCCTCCCCTTCGGCCACGTCCCGCGACGTTCCGTTCACCGTCAATGCCGCCGAAACCGGCTCAAGGACGCGGCGGGACCGGAACACGTCGTCCTTGTCGAGGGCACGCCACTGGCCGGACTCGGCCACCTCGAAGCCGTACCGCTGAGCGGCTTCGTCGAAAACCAGGGCTAGCGGGCGGCCGCGCAGCAGGCTTTCTTCCTGCAACTGCCGAAGCAGGGCGGCGGCGCGTTCGCCTTCGCGTTCGGCGGCGCGGCCCGGGTCCGGCGACAGGTTCAGGTTGATCATGGCGATGGCGACGCCGACGAGGGCTACAACGACCATGATCTCGAGCAGCGTGAAACCGGCCTCGACGCGGCGCATCGGTGCATGCCCCGGCGGTTCAGCGCGCCTCATCGAGGTTCCAGTTGCCGATGTCCGCATCGACGCCTTCGCCGCCGCGGCGACCGTCCGCGCCGTACGAGAACAGGTCGAACTCCATCCGTTCCCCGGGGTACAGGTACTGGTACGGGTTGCCCCACGGATCGGCGGGCAGTCGATCGACGTACCCGCGCCCGTCCTTGCCACCGGTTTTCAGCACGTCGAGACCGTCCGACGTGGTCGGAAACCGGAACGTGTCCAGCTTGTACAGCTGCACGGCGCTGGCGAGCGCGCGGATGTCGCTCTTCGCCTTGGCCACGTACGCCTCCTCCTGGCGGCCGAGCACCCGGGGCAGGATCAGCGTGGCGAGCAGGCCGATGATCACCACCACGACCATGATTTCAATGAGCGTGAATCCCTTCTGGGAGCGAGAGTCTTTCAAGTCGAAGCTACCTGACGAGTTGGTTGAGGTCGAAGATGGGCAGCAGTATGGCCAGCACGATGGTCAGCACGATACCGCCCATGAACAGGATCATCATCGGCTCGAACAGGCCGACGAGGACGGCGAGCCGCGCTTCCATCTCGCGCTCGAGTGCGGTGGCCGACTTGTCGAGCATCTTCTCGAGATTGCCGCTCTGCTCGCCGCTGGCAACCATCTGGGTGAAAAGCGGCGGGAAGTACCCGCTGCGCGCGACGGCACGGCTCAGGGTGACGCCCTCGCGCACTTCGGACGCCGCCTGGTTGAGGGCTCGGCGCAGCACCAGGTTCGGCACCACCTCGGCGCTTGCGCGCATCGCGTCGAGCAGCGGGACCCCGCTGCCGACCATGATCGCCAGCGTGCGCGCCATGCGTGAGGTGTTCAGGCCGCGCGACAGCCGCCGGGTCCCGGGGAACGTCAGGATGCGGCGATGCAGCCATTGCTTCGGACCCGGTCGGCGAAAGGCGGACGTGAGCACCAGGGCGAGCACACCGGCGCCGGCGGCAATCAACGCGCCGTGGGCGCGCAGGAAATCGCTCAAGGCTATCAGCATCACGGTCAGCAACGGCAGTGCCTGCCCGGTATCCTCGAATACCCGCACCACCTGGGGCACGACGTAGGTCAGAAGCGCGATGACGATCAGCAGCGCCACGAGGGTCAGAATCACCGGGTAGACCAGCGCCACCCCGATACGCTGCTTGAGGCCCTGGCGCGCCTCGGTGTAGTCGGCGAGCCGGTCGAGCACCTCGGCCAGCTTGCCGGTCTGCTCGCCGGCCGCGACCGAGGCCGTGTAGATCTCGGGGAACGCCTTCGGGAACCGGCGCATGGAATCGGCCAGGCCCCGGCCCTCCACCAGGGCCGAGCGCACGGAACTCAGAAGGGACTTCACCTTGTGCCCCTCGGACTGGTCGATCAGCGCCGCGAGCGACCCTTCGACCGTCATCCCCGACCCCACCAGGGTCGCGAACTGGCGCGTGATCACCGCCAGCTGGGTAGGCCCCAGGCGGCGCGCGGTGACGCGCCCGCCCTGCCTGCCGGAACTCTCGGCCACCGCCTGGATGTCCAGCGGAGCGAGACCGGCCTCGCGCAGCGCCTGGCGCACCTGGCGCGCCGTGTCGCCGCTGGCGACGCCCTTCCGCTGGCGGCCGCGCTCGTCGAGCGCCCGGTATTCGAAGGCGCCCATCGCGTCGTCTAGCGCTCCACCCGCCGGATGACGCGACAGGCGGTGCGGGCCTCGCAGGGATCAGGCGCCATCCTGCGTCACCCGGAAAACCTCGTCGAAAGTGGTGATCCCCGCTGCCACCTTGCCCATACCGTCGTCGAGCAGGCCGCGCGACTGGCGGCGGGCAGCGGCAAGGATGTCCGCTTCGCCGGCATTGTCGTGAATCATGCGCTTCATGTTCTCGTCGATCCGGACCAGCTCGAATATCCCGAGGCGGCCGCGATACCCGGTGAAGTCGCAGTGCTCGCAGCCCGCGGCCTTGAAGATCCTCGTATCGGCTCGCGATTCGCCTGCCAGCAATTCGCGTTCGCGCTGCGACGGCTCGACCTCGATCTTGCAGTGCTCGCATAGCCGGCGCACCAGGCGCTGGGCCAGCACCGCAAGCAGGCTGGAAGAGATCAGGAAGGGCTCGATGCCCATGTCGACCAGTCGCGTGACCGCGCCGACCGCGGAGTTGGTGTGCAGGGTGGACAGCACGAGGTGGCCGGTCAGGCTCGCCTGCACGGCGATCTCGGCCGTTTCCAGGTCGCGAATCTCTCCGACCAGAATCACGTCCGGGTCCTGGCGCAGAATGGATCTGAGTCCCGAGGCGAACGTCAGCCCGATCGAGGCGTTGACCTGCATCTGACCGACGCCGTCGAGGTCGAACTCGACCGGGTCCTCCACGGTGAGAATGTTCAGCCGATCGCGGTCCAGCCGGCTGATGCCGGAGTACAGCGTGGTGCTCTTGCCTGAACCCGTGGGCCCGGTCACGAGGATGATGCCGTGGGCCGAGCGGATCAGGCGGTCGAACGTGTCGCGCATGGCCGACGACATGCCGAGCCTCTCGAGGTTCAGCCTCGAACCCTGCTTGTCGAGCAGCCTGAGCACCACCCGCTCGCCGTGGCGCGTCGGCAGGCAGGAGACGCGAACGTCCACCGCGCCGTCGCCGACCCGAAGCGAGATGCGCCCGTCCTGGGGCAACCTGCGTTCGTCGATCTTCAGCCGCGCCATGACCTTCAGCCTCGATACGAGCGCATTGTGCAGGGCTCGGTGCGGCTCCACCACGTCCTTGAGCACCCCGTCGACCCTGAAGCGTGCCACCGATCGCCCCTCGAACACCTCGAGATGAATGTCCGAGGCGTCCTCGCGGATCGCCTGGGCGAGCAAGGCGTTGATCAGCCGCACGACCGGGGCCTCGTCGGATGCCGCGAGCAGGTCCGTTGCCTCGGGCATCTCGTGGGCCAGCAGGTCGAGATCGATCTCGTCGCCGAAATCGTCCACCATCTGGCTCGCCGCGGACTGGCTGCGGTCGTACGCCTGGCGCATGACGCTTTCGAACGCGGTCGACTCTATGCGGTGAAAGTCGAGCGGCATGGCGACCCGCCGGCGCAGCTCGGCGAGGGTGGCAAGCGCGGGCGCGGCGCTGCACAGCACCACCGCGCGCTCGCCGTCGCGCCAGGCGACGAGCACGCCGCGCGCGCGTGCGAAGGCGTACGGAACGCGGGTGACGAGTCCGGGATCGATGCGCGAGACCAGAGTGCGGATGTCCTCGGTTCCCGGGTTGGCGGCCGCGTCCACGACTGCGCCTGTCACCTGAGCCTGTCGCCAAGCACCGGGATCCCGCTTTCGGGGATCAGGGACCTGGTGTCGGGCATGCTTTCCAGCTGCTCGCGCTGGATGGTCTGGTAGTGCTCCGTGGTGTGGGCCACGAGGTCCGCCGGCGTGCGAATGATCCTGGGCCGCAGGAACACCATCAGGTTGCGCTTGACGGCCTGCTTGCTCTTCTTGCGAAACAGGGCGCCGAGCAGCGGGATCTTGCCGAGCACGGGCACCCATTCGAAGGTGTCGCTGATGTCGTCGGTGATCAGCCCGCCGAGTACGATGATCTGCCCGTCGTCCACCAGCACCGTGGCGTCGATGGAGCGCGTGTTGGTGATCAGGTCCGACGCGCCGGCCACCGTGGTCTGGCTGACGCTGGACGTTTCCTGCTCGATCTCCAGCCGGATCGCTCCGCCCTCGTTGATCTGGGGCGTGATCTTCAGGGTCAGCCCGACGTTCTTGCGCTCGATGGTCTGGAACGGGTTGACCACGCCGGTGGTCGGCTGGTCGTCGTTGTCGACGCCTGTGGTGCTGGCACTGGAGATGAAGCGGCCGGTGACGAACGGCACTTCCTGCCCGACCACGATTTCCGCGCTCTCGTTGTCGAGCGTGAGCAGGTTCGGCGTTGAAAGTATGTTGGTGTTGTTGTCGCTGCGCAGCAACCGGAGAACGACGTTCAGGTCGGGAACGATGTTACCGGCAAGATCGGTGACGAAGCGGTTGAGGTAGCCCACGGCCAACCCGCCCTCCCCGGCCGGGCTGAACCCGCTCTCGGCGGAGAACTCGCCCGACGGCGCCGAATGCAGTCCCTGCCACTGTACGCCGATCTCCGCCGCGCGGGTGGTGGAGACCTCCGCGATGATGGTCTCGACGAACACCTGCGAACGCCTCAGGTCGAGCTTCTCGATCACCTCCTGCAGCTCGGCGAAATCCTCCTCGCCGGCGCGGATGACGAGCGAATTGGTGTCGCTGTCGGCCTGCACGCTGACGTCTCCGCGGCCGGCTGCCGCCTCGGCACCCGGGGCGTCGGCGTTGGCGATCTCGTTCAGGATCGATACGAGGTCCTCGGCCTTGGCATACCTGAGATAGACGACGTGCACGTTGCCCGCGCGGTCGCGCTTGACGTCGAGTTCCCGGATCAAGGCGTCGATGATGCCGAACTGGGCCTCCTGCGCCTGCACGACCAGGGCGTTGAGGCTGCTGTCGACCTGTACGCTGATGGTGGGCGCAATGCCGCCCTCGCCGCGCTCGCGCTGCATCGTCGCGGCCACTTCCCGCACCACCACGGCGAGCCGCTCGGCGTTGGCGTGCTCGATCCTGATGACGTGTATGTCGGAACGGGTGTCGGGCTTGTCCAACGTGCGCACGATCTTGAGCACCCGCTCGATGTTGGCGGCGGTGTCGGTGAAGACCAGGGTGTTGGAGCCGACGTGGGGAGCGAAGTGGCTGGTGGGGGGAAGAAGCGGTCTGAGGATCGGCGTCAGCTCCTGCACCGAGGCATGATTCAGCGTGTAGACCTGGGTGATCTGCTCGTCGCTGGGCGCGGCGATTTCACCGAACTCGGTGCGGGTGGGATGTTGCTTGATGATGTTCGCGGGAAGGATCTTGGTCAGCCCGCCGGAGTCCACGGCCGCGAACCCGTGCACCTCGAGCACGGACAGGAACACTTCGTAGACGTCGCCCGGTTCGAGCGCGGTGCCGGAGATGAGCGTCACCCGGCCCTTCACCCGCGGGTCGACGATGAAATTGCGCCCGGTGATCTGGGAGACGGTGCTGACGAGGGCGCTGATGTCCGCGTCCTGGAAATTGAGCGTGACCGCGTCGCCTGCCATGTCGAACGACTCGATCGGCTGGTTGTCGAGCGACTGGTCGCTGCCGAGCACCTGGGCCAGCGCCGTGTCGTAGTCGAGAACCGGACCACTGTCGAGGCGCGCCCTTGCCGGTGAATGCCGGCTCACGGCATCGACGGCGGCGATCTCGGCGACAAGTGCCTGCAGGTCGTCCTGGAACGCGGGATCCTGCGCGGCGAGAGGCATGGCGAGGAAAGCCAGCGCCGCCGCGATGATCCGGCCCGCCGACCGTTGCCCCCGCCGGCGGTCGAACGACCCTTGCGCCGGATCTTCAGCTGTTTTCATAACCGCACTGTCCCATGTACCCGACGACATCCCTGCCGATCGTCCAGTCCTGCCCCGAAGAAGAGCGGCGAGGACCTTGGCCTCCCTGCCTCGAGAATCCCTTGCAATGGAAACGACTTGAAACGCCGTCAATTCATACCAGAATCCCCTGCCCCGGTAAATCCCCCGGCTTGCGGAGGGACGGCGCGACCCACGCCGGAAACGGTCATCCGGCCGCCGACAGGATCACATCTCGAACGGCGTTTGCTTCGGCCTCGACGCAGACGGGCTGACTGCATTGCGAGATTGCAATGTCGGGGTCCTTCAGGCCGTGCCCGGTCAGGGTGCAGACCACCGTGCTGCCGTCGGCCACGCGCCCGGCCTCGATCTCGCGCAGCACGCCGGCCACGGACACCGCCGAGGCCGGCTCGCAGAAGATCCCCTCGCGCTGGGCAAGCAGTCGCTGGGTGGCCAGGATCTCGTCGTCGTCGGACTCGCGGAACCAGCCGTCGGACTCCTCCACCGCGTTCTGTGCAAGGTCCCAGGACTGAGGCCGGCCGATGCGGATGGCGGTGGCCACCGTGTCGGCATTGTCGATCGGCGCGCCGCGAAGAAACGGCGCCGCTCCGGAAGCCTGGCAGCCGACCATGCGCGGCGCCCGCGAGGCCGGTCCGTTGTCGCGATACTCGCGGTAGCCCATCCAGTAGGCGCTGATGTTGCCGGCGTTGCCGAGGGGCAGGAAATGATAATCCGGCGCGAAGCCGAGCGTATCGACGATCTCGAACGCCGCCGTCTTCTGACCCTGCAGCCGGTAAGGATTGACCGAGTTCACCAGGGTCACCGGGGCGTGCTCGGGCATGGACTTGACGATCTGCATGCCGGCGTCGAAGTCGCCGAGAATCTGGATAACCCGGGCGCCGTGCATCATCGCCTGGGCCAGCTTGCCGAGCGCGATCTTGCCTTCGGGGATCACCACGAACGCCTCGATGCCGGCGCGCGCGGCATAGGCGGCCGCGGCGGCGGAGGTGTTGCCGGTGGAGGCGCAGATGATCGCCCGGCTGCCGGCGTTGACCGCCATGGTCACCGCCACCGTCATGCCGCGGTCCTTGAACGAACCGGTCGGGTTCAGTCCCTCGTACTTGACGTAGACGTCGATGCCGCGCGCCGGGTCGCTGGCGATGTTGTTCAGACGGATCAGCGGCGTGTTGCCTTCGCCGAGACTGATCACGCGGGCGTCGTCGGGCACCGGCAGGCGGTCGCGATAGGCGTCGATGAGACCCGTGTAGCGCTTGTTGCAGGACATGGCAGGCGGCTCGATGCGTGTTCGGGGTTCAGTCCCAGTCGAGGGGCTCGAGGCGGATCCGGGTGATCTCGCCGGTCACCGTGCTGAGCGACGACAGCCGGCTCAAGGCCTGGTCCATGTTGTCCTCGCGGGTCTTCTGGGTCACGATGATGATGGGCATGATGGCGTCGTAGTCGCCGTTGCCCTTCTGCTGGATGGCCTGGATGCTGATCTTCTGCTCGCCGAGAATGCGGGTGATGTCGGCCAGCACGCCCGGGCGGTTGACCGCGCGCAGGCGCAGGCAGTAGGCCGAGTGCACCTGGCTGATGGGCAGCACCGGCAGGTCGGACAGCGACCCAGGCTGGAACGCGAGGTGGGGCACGCGGTTGTTGGGGTCGGTGGTCAGCGCGCGCACCACGTCGACGAGGTCGGCGACCACCGCCGAGGCAGTGGGCTCGGCCCCGGCGCCGGCCCCGTAGTGCAGGGTCGGTCCGACGGCGTCGCCTTCGACCAGGATGGCGTTCATCACGCCTTCCACGTTGGCCAGCAGCTGCTCGGCGGGAACCATGCAGGGGTGCACGCGCAGTTCGAAGCCGTGTTCCACCCGCGCGGCAATACCGAGGTGCTTGATGCGATAACCGAGCTCGGCGGCCATCTCCACGTCCTCGGGCTGGATCCGGCTGATGCCCTCGGTGTAGACGCGGCCGAACTGCAGAGGGATGCCGAAGGCGATGGAGGCGAGTATCGTCAGCTTGTGGGCGGCGTCGACGCCCTCGACATCGAACGTCGGGTCGGCCTCGGCATAGCCCAGTCGCTGCGCCTCGGCGAGCGCATCGTCGAAGCTCCGCTTCTCGGTGCGCATGGCCGACAGTATGAAATTCCCGGTGCCGTTGATGATGCCCGCCATGCGCTTGACCCGGTTGCCGCTCAGCCCTTCGCGGATCACCTTGATGATGCAGATGCCGCCGGCGACGGCGGCCTCGAACGCAACCATGACGCCGCGCTTCTGGGCACGCTCGAAGATCTCGTTGCCGTGCACGGCGATCAGCGCCTTGTTGGCGGTGACCACGTGCTTGCCGCGCTCGATGGCTGCAAGCACGAGATCGTGGGCGGTGCCCTCGACACCGCCGATCAGCTCGACGATGACATCGATCTCGGGGTCGTCGAGCAGTTCGCGAGGGTCGGTGGTCAGGCTCACCCCTTCGAGCGAGCAGCCGCGTATGCGCTTCGGATCGCGCACCAGTGCGCGACTCACGTGAATGGCGCGCCCGGCCCGACGCGCGATCTCGTCGCCGTTGCGTTCGAGCACGTTGACCGTGCCGCAGCCAACGGTGCCGACGCCGGCGATGCCGATCTTGACCGGTTTCATAGGACTCCAGGAAAAGCGATTGCGCAAGTTGCATGTGCGCCGGCGCGCGGGGGCCGGCCGGCGCCGACCGAGCGGCATGCCCGCCGGCGCGCCCCGACTTCGTTCCGCCGACGGCAAGAGATCGATTCTATCGAAAATCCCGTTCGAATTCAGGGTTCCGGCGCCTCCGGCGGGGCTGGTCGGCACGGCAGCGGGCGCGTGCTACACTGCCAGACCGCCGTATCTCTCACCGACATCATCGATGAAGCTGCACCTTGACAACGCGAGCGGCGTCAACGTCGTCAGGTTCTGCGACGCTGCCGGCATCGTGGTCAACGACACGCGTCACACGCGCAGCCTGATCCTCTCGGCCGAGTCAGTGACCGATGACTGGCGCGTCGACGACATCACCGCCTTCGACGAGGATGCCTGCCGCGACATTGCCGCCCACGAGGCGGACATCGTGCTGCTCGGCACCGGCGCCCGCCAGCACATGGTCGACCCCTGGTACATGGCCTGGTTCGCCGCCCGGGGCATGGGACTCGAGGTCATGGACACGTTCGCCGCCTGCCGCACGTACAACATCCTGGCCGCCGAGGGTCGCCGCGTCGTCGCCGCCCTGATCCTGGAGGGCGAATGACCCGGCGTCGAGAACGCCCTACCCCTTCGGCAGCAACCCCATCGGGTCCACCGGCCGGCCGTTGCGGCGGATCTCGAAGTGGACTTGCTCGCCGCGACCCTGGGCGCTGCCGCTCTCGGCGATGACCTGGCCGGCGACGATGGAGTCGCCCTCCTGAACCAGCATCTTGCGGTTGTGGCCGTAGGCGCTCAGGTACTCGTTGCTGTGCTTGACGATGACGAGCTGGCCGTAGCCGCGCAGGCCGGAGCCGGCATACACGACCTGGCCGCCGGCGGCCGCCTTGACGGGCGTGCCGGCGGCAACCGCGATATCCAGCCCCCGGCTCTCGGAGAACCCGGAGACGACCTTGCCGCGAACCGGCCAGTTCCAGAGATCGGGGGCACCGCGCGGCAGGTTGTTCGCCGGCGCTTCCGGCTCGGGAGGCGAAACGGCGGCGGTCGACACCGGCCTCGTGTCGGGCTCGATCGGCCTGGCGACAGCGCCGCCGCCGTCGGCGGGCAGCGGCGTGGTTTTCGCCGGCGCATCGGCGGCCGTCGGCGCGGTGCGTCCCGTCGGCACCAGGCTGATGCGCTGTCCCGGCCGGATCACGTAGGGCGGCGCGATACCGTTCCACGCCGCCAGTTCGCGGAAGTCCACCCCGGCCGCCCACGAAACGCTGTAAAGGGTGTCGCCCGGGCGCACGATGCGATATACCTCGGCCGGGGTCACGGGACGCGAAAGATCGCTGACCGGCGGCAGCGGCCGCGGTGCGCACGCCGCCAGCATCGCGGCCACGCCGACGACGATGGCCAGGACCAGCCGCCGCGCACACCGGTCCGGCAGCTTCGTGATCATCGGCCCCGCGTCACCAGCCACAACACGACGGCGGCGGCGACCACCGCCCAGCCCAGCCACTCGACGTACTTGCGAATCGAACCTTCCAGGCGCTCCCCGCCGAACACCACCAGCGCCGCGACGAGGAAGAACTGCCCGGCGCGGCCGACGATGGACGCCAGGACGAAGGGCACAAGCGCCATCCCCAGCAGCCCCGAAGTGATGGTGAACAGCTTGTACGGTATCGGCGAGAAGCCGGCGATAAAGACGATCCAGACGCCGTAGGTGTCGAACCACGACACGGCTTTGTCGAACTTGTCGCGGGCGTCGTAGAACTCGATGATCTGCTGACCCACGGCGTCGAAGAAGAACATTCCGATGAGGTAGCCGATGACGCCGCCGGCGACCGACGACACGGTGGTGATCAGCGCGTACCACCACGCGCGATCACGGTCGGCGAGGCACATCGGCGCCAGCATGAACGCCGTCGGGACCGGGAAGAACGACGACTCCATGGCGCTCACGCCGCACAGGTACCAGGGCGCGTGCGGGTGCCGCGCCCAGCTCATCACCTTGTCGTAGAGCTTTCCGAAAAGCACTTTATACCTTTCCCGAGAGCATGGGCACGAAGTTCACCAGGGCACCTTCATAACGTTCGAATCCTTCCGCGGTGCGCCGGATGGTGATCAGCCGCTGGCTGCGACGGCCGCCTTCGGGAAGCACCATCGCACCGCCCACGGCAAGTTGTTCGTACAGGTCCTCGGGCACGGTGGTCGGCGCGGCCGTGAGCAGGATGCCGGTATAAGGCCCGTTCTCCGGCCAGCCGGCGAAGCCGTCGCCGTGCCTGAGGTAAACGTTCCGCACCTTGAGGTCGTACAACCGGTCGCGCGCCTGGATCTGCAGCGGGCCGATGCGCTCCACCGAGTAGACCAGGTTCACCAGGCGCGCCAGTACCATGGTTTGATAGCCGCACCCGGTGCCGATTTCCAGCACCCGGGTGTGCTTGTCGACCGCGGTCAGCAGTGCCTCGGTCATGCGCGCCACCACGAACGGCTGCGAGATGGTCTGCTGGTAGCCGATGGGCAGCGCGGCGTCCTCGTAGGCGCGCGACGCCAGCGCCTCGTCCACGAACAGGTGGCGCGGGGTGTCGCCGATGGCCTTGAGCACGCGCTCGTTGGTGATCCCTTTCGCGCGCAGGCGATCGACGAGGCGCTCGCGGGTGCGCCGCGAGGTCATGCCTATGCCCTCGAACGTGCTCCGGTTCACGCCCCGGCCTCCTTCGCCGCGAGCGTCGTCAACACGCCGAGAGCCAGGCGTCGATGGACGGAATCTGGTCGTGGCGGGTCAGGTCGATGCGGATCGGCGTGACCGACACCTCGCGATTGCGGATGGCATGAAAATCGGTGCCCGGCCCGGCGTCCTGCTCTCCCCCGGGCGGCCCCACCCAGTAGATCTGGCGCCCCATCGGGTCGGTGCTCCTGACCACGGGCTCGGACTTGTGGCGGTGGCCGAGACGGGTGGCCCGAAACCCGTTGATGCCCTCGAAGGGCACGTCGGGGACGTTGACGTTGAGAATCGTGTCCGAGGGCAGCGGCTCGGCCTCAAGGCGTTCGAGCAGCATCTCGACCACCTTCGCCGCGGTCGCGTAGTTCACCGGCTCTGGCCCGGCCAACGACACGGCGATCGCCGGGTAACCCAGGAAGCGGCCCTCGGTGGCCGCCGCCACGGTGCCGGAGTAGAGCACGTCGTCGCCGAGGTTGGCGCCGCTGTTGATGCCGGCGATGACCATGTCCGGAGGCGTCTCCATCAACCCGGTGATGGCCACGTGGACGCAGTCGGTGGGGGTGCCGTCGATGTAGAGGAAGCCGTTCTGCGCCTTGTGAACGCGCATCGGCGTCTCCAGGGTCAGCGAGTTGCTGGCACCGCTGCGATTGCGGTCCGGAGCCACCACGGTGACCTCGGCGACCCTGGAGCAGGCCTCGGCGAGCGCCGCCAGGCCGGGAGCCAGGTAACCGTCGTCGTTGCTGACCAGGATGCGTTTCATGCAGCGTCTTGAAAAGCGCTGCATTCTAACCGAATTCAGGGGAAAACGAGAGCCGCGACCTCACCGAAGACGGAGACGAAATCGACCTTGAGCCCGGAACGCACGTTATCCGGCAGCACATCGAACTCGGGCCGATTCGCCTCGGGAAGAATCAGTTTCCTGATCCCGGCTCGACGTGCGGCGACGACCTTCTCGCGGATGCCGCCCACCGGCAGCACCTCGCCGGTCAGGGTCAGCTCGCCCGTCATCGCCAGAGCGGCGACGGGCTTCGTGTTGCGACACAGGGAAAGCAGCGCGCAGGCCATGGTGATGCCCGCGCTCGGACCGTCCTTCGGCGTGGCCCCGGCGGGGACGTGCAGGTGGATGGTGCTGTCCCTGAAGAAAGCGGGGTCGGCGTCGAATTCATCCGCGCTCGACAACAGGTAACCGTAGGCAATCTCGGCGGACTCCTTCATCACGTCGCCGAGCTGACCGGTGAAACGGAAACCCCGACCGAAGTTGTGAACCCGGCGCGCCTCGACGGTAAGAGTGGTGCCGCCCATGGCCGTCCACGCCAGGCCCGTCACCCGCCCCACCCCGGTCTTGGGCCGCTCGCGCTTGAAGACCGGCTTGTCGACGTATTCCTCGAGATCGGTCGCGCGCACGCGAACGGGCCTGTCGCGGCCGGTCAGCAGTTTCATCACCGCCTTGCGCACGATGCGCGCGACCAGTTTCTCCAGTCGCCGCACCCCGGACTCGCGGGCGTACTCCTCGACCAGGCGCCTGAGCGCCGCGCGATCGATGCTGACGTCGCCGCGCCGCCTGAGTCCCGCGCGGTTCAGCTGGCGCGGCACCAGGTGCCTGGCGGCGATGGCCACCTTCTCGTCGGCGAGATAGCCCGCCAGGCGCAGCGTCTCCATGCGATCGAGCAGCGGCGCGGGAATCGAGTCGACGGTATTCGCGGTGCAGATGAACAGCACGTTCGACAGGTCGAAGCGCACGTCCAGGTAGTGGTCGAGGAAGCTGGCGTTCTGTTCCGGATCGAGCACCTCGAGCAGCGCCGAGGCCGGGTCACCGTGAAAGGAGGCGCCGATCTTGTCCACCTCGTCGAGCATGATGACCGGGTTCGAGGTGCCAGCCTCCTTGAGCGCCTGGATGAACTTGCCCGGCATTGCGCCGATGTAGGTGCGCCGGTGCCCCTTGATCTCGGCCTCGTCGCGCATGCCGCCGAGGGAGAAGCGGTAGAACCGGCGTCCCAGGGCGCGGGCGATGGACTGGCCGAGCGAGGTCTTGCCCACGCCGGGCGGGCCGACCAGAAGCAGTATGGTACCGCCGACGCTGCCCCTCATGATGCCGACGCCGAGGAACTCCTTGATCCGGTCCTTGATGTCGTCGAGGCCCTCGTGATCATTGTCGAGGACCCTGGCGGCCTCGTCGAGGTCGAGCCTGTCTTCGCTCAGCCGCCCCCAGGGCAGGATGGTCAGCCAGTCGAGATAGTTGCGCGTCACCGTGTACTCGGGCGAACCGCGTTCGAGCACCGAGAGCTTGTCGAGTTCCTCGTTCATGCGCGCGAGAGCGTGGTCCGGGACATCCAGGTCCTCGATGCGCTCGCGGAACATGTCCACCTCGGCGGTGCGGTCGTCCTTGGAGATGCCGAGCTCCTTCTGAATGAACTTGAGCTGTTCGCGCAGGAACACCTCGCGCTGGCGCTGCTGCATCTCTTTCTCGACATGCTGGCGGATCTCCATCTGCGCGCGCGCGATCTCCAGTTCCTTCTGCAGCAGCACCAGGGTCTTCTCGAGGCGCGGATAAAGCGGCAGCAGCTCCAGTACTTCCTGCAGCTCGTCTCCGCTGGCGGTGGTCAGGCTGGCGCCGAAATCGGCCATCCGCGACGGATCGCTCGGTCCGAAGTGCCCGAGAAACTGCTTCAGCTCCTCGCCGTATAGAGGATTGAGCGGCAGCAGCTCCTTGATCACGTTGATGATGGCGGTGGTATAGGCCTTGATCTCGGTGGTGTCGGTGTCCTCGTGCCCGGAGAAGTACTCAACGCGGGCGCTGAACGGGCGCCGCTCGGAAATCCACTGGCGAACGGCGAACCGCTCGACGCCGACCAGCACCACGTGCAGCGTGTCCTCCTGCTGGTGCACCTGGTGTATCCGGCAGGCGGTGCCCATCGGGCGAAAGTCTTCCGCCGTCGCATCGGCGCTGCTCTCGGCGTCGCAGTACACCAGCCCCACGATGTTGTTGTTCTTCTCGTGGGCATGGCGCAGCGTATCCATCCAGTGCTCGCGATTGAGAACCAGCGGCATCACCTGGCTCGGGAAGAACGGCCTTTCGGTAACCGGGATGAGGTCGATGGCGCCGGGCATGACGTCGCCCGGCCGTGCCAGCACGCCGCTGACGGCCGTGGCCGCGGACTCGGTCCCGGTTGATGAATCCTGTCTGTGCGAATCGGAATCGTTCATGAGTCAATCGTTGTTCACAATGGTTCTCTCTTCGCGGCACGACCGTCCGCCAATTACCGCCAAGTGCGGACATTTGTGGGATAATCAAGACGCAGCGTTCCCCGCGTCGCGCCGTACCAGTCCCCCGGTCCATCTCCCTGTCCTTCATCGACCCAGTGCAGCGAACCAGCGACAATCCCGACTACGCCCTCGCCCGCCGCGTCACCGTCAACGGCGCCTATCTCGATTTCATACTCGGCGCCGTGAAGATCGTGGTCGGCTGGACCGCGCAATCGCAGGCACTGATCGCCGACGGCATTCACTCGCTGTCCGATCTCGCCACGGATTTCCTCGTGCTCATCGCCGCGCGCCACGGCAGCCGCGCCGCCGACGAGCACCATCCCTACGGTCACGACCGGATCGAGACGGCGGCCTCGGTGCTGTTGGCCAGCGCCCTGGCCATCGTGGCGCTCGGAATCAGCTGGGACGCGCTTTTGCGCCTCGTGTCCGACGAACCGCTGCCGGTGCCGGGCGTCATCGCTCTCGCCGTCGCCGCGGTCTCTGCAGCGCTAAAGGAAGGCATCTACTGGTACACCATCCGCGCGGCCCGCAAGCTCGGGTCCCGCCTGCTGGCGGCCAACGCCTGGCATTCGCGCTCGGACGCGCTGTCCTCGCTGGTGGTCATGGCCGGCGTCGGCGGCGCGCTGATCGGGTTTCCGTGGGCCGATGCCGTGGCCGCGATCGGCGTCTCCGTCATGATCCTGAAGGTGGCCTGGTCCATCGGCGGCGAGGGTCTGCGCGAGCTCGTCGACACGGGGCTGGACAAGGAGGAACTCGTCCGCATCCGCGACACGGTGCTGTCGGTCGACGGCGTTCGCGACATGCACGAGCTTCGCACCCGGCGCATGGGCTCGGGGGTTCTCGCCGACATGCACGTCCATGTCGCCTCCGCGGTCAGCGTCTCCGAAGGCCATCGCATCGGCGACGAGGTGTACAAGCGGCTCCGGCGCAAGTTCGACTACCTGACCGACGTCGTCGTCCACGTCGACTGCGAGGACGACACCGAACAAAGGCCGTCGTCGGACCTGCCCCTGCGCGCGGATGTCGAGCACCTGGTGCAGGACAGGGTACGCGAGATCTTCGGCACGGCGGACGTGTTCAGGCGCCTGACCCTGCACTACCTCGGCGGAAAGATTCATCTCGAGCTGTGGCTCAAGGACGCCGACGGCGCCCGCACCAGTGTCGCCCAGGGCAGCGATCCGTTGCGCGAGCGCCTGCAGCAGATTCCCGACGTCGGCAGCGTCACCCTTCTCGGCGAGATCTGAGCACCGACTCAGGTTTTCTCGATGTCCCGCTGAACGATCTCGGCGACCCTCAGGGCCTCGAGCCCGTCGCGGCCCCCGACCAGGGGCGGCTTGCGTTCGCGCACGCACTCGATGAAATGCTCCAGCTCGGCATCGAGCGGCGGGCGCTGCTCGACTTTTATCTGCTCGCTGACGATTCGCGCGAAGCGGTCGCTTTCGTGTTCCCTCCGCGGTCGCACGACCTCGAGCTGCTGGTCGGCGAAGTTGAGGGCGAGATAGCGGGACTCACCGAACACCCGGATGCGCCGGAACTTCTTGTTCGACACCCGGCTGGCGGTGACGTTGGCCACCGTGCCGTCGCGAAACTCGAGCCTGGCATTGGCGATGTCCACGTGGCTGGTGACCACGCGGGTGCCGACCGCGGTGACGCGCTCGAGCGGCGAGGCAACCAGCGACAGCACGATGTCGATGTCATGGATCATCAGGTCGGTGATCACGTCGACGTCGGTGGCGCGTTCGACGAAGGTGCCGAGCCGGTGCACTTCGAAGAACCTGGGCCTATCGAGCATGTCGGCCAGGGCGATGACGCCGGCGTTGAACCGCTCCAGGTGTCCCACCTGGAGAATGATGCCGGCGCGCTCGGCGGCCAGCACCAGCGCCTCGGCATCCTCGACGGTATGGGCAACGGGCTTCTCCAGGAGGATGTCGACACCGTTGTCGATGAACAGATCGGCCACCTCGCGATGAGCCGTCGTGGGCACGACGATGCTGACCGCCTCCACCTCGTCGAGCAGCTGCTCGGGCGCGTTGAACACCTCGCAGTGGCACTCGGCCCCGACCTTCTTCGCCGTGGTCGGATCTATGTCCACGACGCCGACCAGCTCGACCTCGGGCATGCGCGCGTAGATGCGCGCGTGAATCGATCCGAGGTACCCGACCCCGACAACGCCGACCCGCGTTTTTTCCATCATCTGCTGCTGATTTGAATTCTCGGCACCCGCGAACGCGACCGCACCGGCGCGCCGTTGTCCCGTTCGGCCGGGAGGACTGGATTATACAGGCCGGCAGGCCGCCCGGCCCGGGAATCGGCGCCGTGGACTCGCCAACTGGACGCTCGTTCGCGCGCGGTCAGGAACCTGCGCGCCCTGCATCCGCTGCCTCGCCCCCGCGCTCGGCGACCAGGCGCGCCAACTCCAGCACGCGCTCGGCCTCGGCAGCGTGCAGGCTTTCCACCAGACGGCCGTCCACCACGGTGACACCTTGCCCCGACTCGTGCGCCGTGCGCCAGGCCTCGACCACGCGCCTTGCGTGGGCGATGTCCTCGACGGCCGGGGAAAATGCGCGGTTCGCCGGCGCGACCTGGCGCGGATGGATCAGCGACTTGCCGTCGAAGCCCAGGTTGCGCCCCTGCTCGCACGACTTCTCGAACCCGCGTTCGTCGTCCAGATCCAGGTGCACGCCGTCGATAACGTCGACCCGCGCCGCGCGCGCCGCCAGGACGCACAGGGACAACGCTGCGACCAGTCCCAGCCGCCCGGGCGTATGGGGCACGCGAAGTTCCCGGGCGAGGTCCGAAGTACCGACCACGACACAGGCGATGCGAGCGGACGACCGGCATATCGCGGCGATGTCGAGCACGCAGGAGGCGGTCTCGGCCATGATCCACAACGGCATCGACTCCGCCACGCCCGCCGCGCAGAGCCGCGACTCGGCCGCGCGGACGTCCGCGGGAGCGGCGACCTTGGGCAGCAGGACCGCGGCCGCCGGTGTGTCGGCGAGTGTCGCGGCATCGTCGTCGAACCACGGCGTATCGGGCCCGTTGATCCTGACCACGCATTCGCGCGCACCATAGCCGCCGACGCGCAGGCTCCTGGCCACCAGGGAGCGCGCCTCGGCCTTGCGCTCGGGAGCGACGGCATCCTCGAGATCGAAGATCAGCGCGTCGGCGGGTAGTTCACGCGCCTTGTCCAGCGCGCGCGCATTGCCGCCCGGCAGGTAGAGCACGGAGCGGCGCAGCCGCACGGCGTTCAGATTCTTGTCGGTCATGTATGCTCGAATCGATGTGTCGCCGGCGGCGCCTGCACTGCCGCATGGCCACCATCACGCAGAGGTCGACAACTCGACAGGGTCCGCCGTTTTCGTGCAATATGCGCCCCGGACCCGCGCGCTCGGGCGGCCCGCACGGCGCGCCGCCTTCAAGCCGCGCGCCGTCGCCGATTGTACCTCCATGCATGGCGGAGCATCATGTCGAGGACCCCAGTATCGATTGCCACCGGCCAATGACCCGACCCGCACCGCCCCACGCTTCTACCTCCGGCAGCCGCCCGGGGTCCGGCATCCAGGTCATCGACCGCATGATGAAGCTGCTCGACGTGCTGGCCCGCTACGACGCCCCGGTCAGCCTCAAAGTGCTGAGCGTGGAATCCGGACTGCACGCCTCGACCGCGTTTCGCATTCTCTCGGCGATGCTCGCGCACGAGTTCGTCGACCGCGACGAGCACGGCCACTACCGCCTCGGCGGCCGCCTGCTCTACCTGGGGGGACGCATCCGGGCCGGCATCGACCTGCAGCGCGAGGCGCTGCCGGTCATGGAGTGGCTGCGCGACCAGATCGGCGAGACCGTGCACCTGTCGGTACGCGAGGGGTTCGAGATCATCTACATCGAGAGAGTGGCCAGCCATCACACGATTCGCGCCGAACAGGTGATCGGCAGCCGCGCGCACCTGCACGTCACCGCGGTGGGCAAGATGATCCTGGGCGACCGGGGACGGGATTTTTGTCACCGCTATGCCGCCCAGACGGGACTGCCCGCCTACACCGACAATACCATCGTCGACGCGTGGCAATTGATCCGGGAAGTGGAGGCGAACCTCGCCAATGGCTACGCCCTCGACAACGAGGAGGCCGAGCTGGGCGTCGGCTGCATCGGCTGCCTGGTGCGGGACACCACCGGCGTCGCCATCGCCGGCCTTAGCGTCTCGGCACCGATCGAGCGCCGCAGCCTCAAGTGGGTGCCGACGGTCAAGAAGGCCGCCAGTACGCTGTCCCGGCGGCTGGGATATGCCGGACCGGATTAGCCCGGACCGGCCCGCCGGCTCCGCCGCGAAACAAAGCCGCTGTAGGAGCCTGCTTGCAGGCGATTGCTGCGGCGGGCACACCACGTGAACAAGAATCACCGCCAACGCGGTCTCCCAAAGTGCCCCGCCCGGGCTCCGCGGCCAAACGACGCCGCTGTAGGAGCCTGCCTGCAGGCGATTGACGCGGCGGGCACGACGCCCGTAAGAATCGCCTGCAAGGCTTACCTCCTACAGTGCCGTGGCGCTCGCTCGCGATAACCCCGGCAGGCACGGCGCCCGAAAACACGGGCCGTGCCCTCACCCCTGCCGCAGGGCGTTGATGCGGTCGTCCAGCGACGGATGAGTGCGCAGCAGCCGGCCGAGTCCTTCCTTGACGCCGCCGGAGATGCCGAAGGCGACCAGCTGATCGGGAAGGTGGGGCTCGCCGGCGGCAACCTTGAGCCGCTCCAGTGCGGCGATCATCTTGTGGCGGCCGGCAAGCGACGCGCCGCCGGAGTCGGCGCGGAATTCGCGCTGGCGGCTGAAGTACATCACCACGATGCTGGCGAGTATTCCCAGCACCAGCTCGGCAACGATCGTGGCGACCCAGAACCCGATGCCGTGGCCGTGCTCGTTCCGGAAGATCGCGCGATCGACGAACTGGCCGATGATCCGCGCCAGGAAGATGACGAACGTATTCACCACTCCCTGGATCAGGGCGAGGGTGACCATGTCGCCGTTGGCGACGTGGCTGACCTCGTGCCCCAGTACCGCCTCGGCCTCGTCCGCGTTCATCTGCCTGAGCAGGCCGCTGCTCACCGCGACCAGCGCCTTGTTGCGGTTCATGCCGGTGGCGAAGGCGTTGATCTCGGGGGCGTCGTAGACTGCCACCTCCGGCATGTCGATGCCGGCTCGCTCGGCCTGGCGGCGGACGGTTTCAAGCAGCCAGCGCTCGGTCTCGTTGCGGGGCGACTCGATCACCTGCGCCCCGGTCATTCGCTTGGCCGACCACTTCGACAGCGCCAGCGAGATGAAGGCGCCGCCCATGCCGAATACCGCGGCGAAGATCAGCAGCGACTGGTAGTTCAGTCCCGTGCCGGTCAGGTAGTGGTCGATGCCCAGAAGGCGCAAGGTGATGCTGAGCACGAGCACCACCGCGAGGTTGGTGACCAGGAACAGGAAGACGCGTTTCATGGCGGTGCGAACCCTTCGAGAATCATTGAGAATCGCCAGACGATATAGTATGTTGATCGCGATTTCGCAAGATCCCGGATCCGAATTTTTCGTTACCCGCCATCGCTGCCCGGGTTGACTCGTGTCCATGTTGCAGTTTCTCTGGCCGAAGGGCCCGCCGCTTCTCGAGGCACCGCAAAGCGCCGACGAATACCTGCTCCATCGCGCCGACGGCGGATCTGGCGGGATCGCGCTCGGGACGTCGGTCGCGGTCGCGGCCGACGAGCAGGCCGTGGTTGTCGCCGGCACCCGCATCATCGAGGTTCTCGACCCCGGAATTCACCTGCTCGACCGGTCCGTGCTCGCAGAACTCGCCGCCCTGTACTCCTGGCCGGGCGACTATCACGGCCCGATACACGCCGAGGTAGTTTTCGTCTCCGGCGTCATGAAGACGCGCAGGGTCTGGCAACTTCGACCGTCGAAAGGCACGCGGGATTCGTCGCGGGCGACCGTATCGGGAACCTTCGCCTTTCGCGTGGCGGACAGCACGCGCTTCGTTGCCGGCCGGCTGGACGACGGAATCGGCGATGACGACGGCGTTTACCGCGCCATCGAGAAACTGATCGCGGTGGAATTTCGTGCCCTGGCCGAGGGTGGCGAGGGCCTGGACAAGCGCCTCGCCCCGGCATTGTCGCGGCGGGTTGCCGCGCGGCTCGAGGCGTGGGGCGTGACCGACTTCACGGCCACGATCAGGGGCCCTGGACGCGCCACGCCGGCAGGCGCTATGGAGCATGCTGCCGACGCGACGGTCACGGCCGACGATCCGAACGTCGCCCAGCTTGCTCCCCGGGCCACGGCCGAGACCAATCCCGAAACCGAATCTGCGCCGGGGCCGACGTGGGTATTCGATCAGGAACCCGAAGCGGGAACGGGAGACGCGATCCCCGAACTCATGGATATCGAGGCGGACATCCGCCGCCTGGACGCGTGGGCGACGATCGCCGCGCGACCCGCGGGCGAAGCCGGCGCGGACCCCGACCCGGAGCCGGCCGACACTGATTTCGAGGAACCCGACGCTTCGCTGCCCGAACACCTGCGGGCGACGAACTTCTATGTTGCCGTCGACATGAAACAGAACGGCCCCTTCGATGCCGGCGCGTTCACGAAATTGATCGACGACGGCAAGGTGTCGGCTGACACCCTGGTGTGGTTCCCGGGGATGAAGGACTGGCAGTACGCCGGCGACATTCCGGAACTCGCCGGGCTCGTGCTGCGCCCGCGCTGACCGCGCCGTCGCGAGAGGTCATTCGTCGAAGACGACGATGACCCGCCGATTGTGCCTGCCCTTCTTTTCGATCTTCTGCACGCGCACGGCGCCGATCTCGCCGGTGGAGGCGACGTGGGTGCCGCCGCAGGGCTGCAGGTCGACGCCCTCGAAGTGGACGAGGCGTACCCTCCCCGAGCCGCGCGGAGGCTGTACGGACATGGTGCGCACGAGGTCGGGTTGGGCGTCGAGTTCCTCGTCGGTGATCCAGCGCGAGGTCATCGGGTGATCCTCGCGGATCAGCTGGTTGAGCCGGGCCGTCACCTCTTCCTTGTCCAGGGTTTCCTGCATGTCGAAGTCGAGCCGCGCGCGGTCCTCGCCGATCGAGCCGCCGGTGACGCCGAACGGCACCACCGCGCACAGCATGTGCATACAGCTGTGCAGGCGCATCAAGCGATGACGACGCTCCCAGTCGATGGCCAGCACCACCCGCTCGCCCACTGACGGCAGGGGCGCATCGGCCTCGATCAAGTGCTCGATGCCGCCTCCTTCACCCTTGCGCGTGTCCTCGACGCGTACGCTGGTGCCGTCGGCGAGCGTCATGGCGCCCGAGTCGCCGGGCTGGCCTCCGCCCTCCGGGTAGAACACCGTGCGGTCGACGACCACGCGCCGGTCCTCTACCGAGACCACCGTGGCGTCGCATTGCTTCAGGTATCCATCGTCGCGGAACAGTTCTTCTGTCGCCATCGTGTTCTCCTGGATTGCTGTTGCCGTCGGCGCCGGATTCACTCGAGCGCCGACAGCGCTTTCTCGAGACTGCCGAGGAGCTCGTCGATGGATTCCATCCGGCACGTGCCGACCGAGATCCTGAACCACTGCCCCATGTCCGCGGCGCCGAAAAAGGAGAACGGCAGGATCCCGACCCGAGCCTCGTCGAGCAGGTAGCGCAGAGCGTCGTCGGCCGAGCCGATGACCTGCCCGGACGGCGTGCGCCTGCCGACCAGGCCGATGCGCACGGTCAGGTAGATACCCGCCTGGGGCGCGATCGCGTCGACGTCCAGGCCGCGCGACTTCATGGCTACAAAGCCCCGGTAGATGGCATCCAGACGCTCGTTCAGCGCCCGGCGAAAGGGCACGAGGAACGACTCGACCCCGGCCATGTCCTCGAGGTACTTCCCCACCGCCACCTGTTCCGCCTTCGGCGCCCACGCGCCGACATAGGCGATGATGTCCGAGACGCTGCGAATGAGATGGCGCGGCCCGAGTCCCCAGCCGACCCGCACGCCAGTACCGGCGAAGGCCTTGGACAGGCCGTCGGCGGCCAGCAGGTAGTCGCGGACCTCCGGGCACAGCCGCACCGGGTGAGGATACTCGATGCCCTCGAACGTGAGCAGCCAGTACACCTGGTCGAACATCACGTACAGCGGCTTGGCGCCCGTCCCGCGGCGGCGGTTCTCGGCCACCACCAGCTCGCAGATCTCGCGCAGCTGGTCGGCGCCGAACACGGTCCCGGTGGGATTCTGCGGCGAACACAGCGCGAGCATGGCCGCGTCCGCGAGGTAAGGTTCCAACTCCTCCGCCGTGGGCAGGAAGTTGTTTTCCGGCCGGGTCGATACAGGTACGGCGAACGCCTGGCACAGGTGGCAGTAGGAGTCGTTCATCCACGACGGCACCGGGTACACCACGCGGTCGCCGGGGTCGACCACGGTGCGATACATGCCGTAGATCAGCGGCCGCGAACCGCTCGAAACCTGGATCTCGGAAGGATCGTACTCGAGGCCGGCGAAGTGGCGCACGAGGTTCGAGACGCCCTCGCGAAGCGACGGCAGGCCGACGGCGCCGGGGTAGTTGGTCTGGTGCTCGCGATAGCCGTCGATGATCGCCTCGCTGAGCGCTTCGGGAATGGGAAAGATGCGCGAGTCGAAATCGCCGACGGTGAAATTGAAGAAGCGTTCGCCGCGAGCGATCTTCTCGTTGATCTGGGCGGCAACGCGCAGGATGGGCGGCGTCGACGTCTCGCCGGCGATTTTCGAGATTCTCATGCCTTGGTCCGGGCGGTTCGGGGACGCGCATTGTAGCAGCCCGCCGGACCCGGCGACCGCCGCGCGGCAGTTGCCGCTCTCCTACGCCAGTTTGAAATTGCCCTCGCTGCTTGCGGCACCGACCGTGCCACGTCCGAGCCCGAGTATGTGGCAAATGGCGCTGGTCAGCTCGGGGCGATTCAAGGTGTAGAAGTGAAAGTGCTCGACGCCGTGTTCGATGAGCCTGGCGCATTGCTCCGTCGCGACCGTGGTGGCGACCATGTCGCGCACTTCCGGAGCGTCGTCGAGGGTGCTGAACAGCTCGTGCATCCAGTGGGGAATCACGGCGCCGCAGGTGTCGGCGAAACGGCGCGTGCCGGCGAAGCTCACGATCGGCAGGATGCCCGGCACGATCGGGATTCGAATTCCCGCGCGAACGGCGAGGTCACGGAATCGCAGGAAGTTATCGCTGTCGAAGAAGAACTGCGTGATGGCCCGGGTGGCGCCGGCATCCTGCTTCGCCTTGAGCGCATCGATGTCCTGGTCGAGGTCGCGCGACTCCGGGTGTTTTTCGGGATAGGTGGCGACGCTGATCTCGAAGTCGCCGCGGCAGCGTATGGCAGCCACCAGCTGGTCGGCGCGGCGGTAGGCGCCGCCGTCGAGGAGTTGGTGGTCGGCACCCGCCGGCAGGTCTCCGCGCAGGGCCACGAAGTGCCGCACGCCGCGCGCCGCGAAGGCGTCGATGGCCTCGTCGATTTCGGCGGCGCTCGATCCGACACAGGTCAGGTGCGCCGCCACCGGCACCTGCCCCCGCTCGAGCATCCCCGCCACCGCCGCCAGGGAGCGGTCCCTGCTCGAACCGCCCGCCCCATAGGTCATGGAGAAGAACTCCGGACCGAGCGTGGCGAGCCGGTCGATCGTGTCCTCGAGGCGCTGTGCACCCTCGTCGTCCTTCGGCGGAAAGAACTCGAACGACATCACGATGCGCTCGCGGATCGACACCACGCGCGACGACTCGCGACGTCGGTGCAGGCGGTCGAGGGTTTCCCTGAGGTTGATGCCGAAAGGACTCGTCATTGTCATCACTGGGTTCCGGGAAGTGAGTGGACGTGGGTCGCGGCGGGCAGCCCTGCCGGCAGCGGGTAGCCGCCGACCCAGATCAGCACATCGAGTCGACTATCGCCGGCAGTCGAATCGTCGGGTAGCGAGACGGTACGCTCACAGGCGAGTCCCGCTTCCTTGAACCAGGCAGCGATCTCGCGCGGCTCGAAGCCCAGCCTCCGGTGGGCGAATTCCTCGCGCAGGCGCTCGTTGCCGTGCGGCGCGAAATCGACCATCAGCAACACGCCGCCCGGCGCCAGGATCCTGGCGGCCTGCTCGATCACCACGGCCGGATTCTCGAGGAAGTGCAGGACGTGGTGGATGGTGACGAGGTCCGCCGAGCCATCGTCGACGTCGGGGTGGCTGATGTCGCCGTAGCGCGCCTGGCAGTGCACAAATCGCTCTCCAGCGAGATTCGCCCGCGCCACCGCAAGCATCTCGCGGCTGTTGTCGATGCCGACGGCGGATCGCACCCGCGGCGCGAACAGCTGCAGCATGCGGCCGGTGCCGGTGCCGAGATCCACGTGTCGCTCGAAGCGGCGTTCGCCGACCAGTTCGAGCAGCGTTTCGCCGACCCGACCTTCGAGACTGTAGCGGCCGCGCACGCTGTCCCACTCTTTGGCGTTGCGATCGAAGTAGCGGGCGGCGCGTTCCTGGTGCGCGCGGTGAAGCCTGGCAAGGCGCCCGAGGTCGTTGCGCACCTGGCGGTCGTCGCGCGGCAGGTTGTGCCGCACGAGCCGCACCAGCGGATGGTCGGCAAGACGGTAGAACACCCAGGAACCTTCCTGGTGGCGCTCGACGACGCCGGCGTCGCTCAGGAGCTTGAGGTGCCGGCTCACCCGGGGCTGGCTCTGTTCGAGGACCACCGTCAGCTCGGTCACCGTCAGCTCTCCGTGCAGCAGTATCGCGACGATCCGGAGCCGACTCGACTCGGCAACCCCTTTCAACCCGGACAGCAGATTGTCGAACGAAGACATGGTTCAAATCCGTGACATTTCGACATAATCATATCACGATATCTTTATATGACAACCACCTATGTCCCACCCGACAAAAATTGATCCGTACAACCCGGCGAGCCTTCCCGTGGGCCGAGGTCCCGCGCGTTTCGCGGTATCGGGGAACCTGCGGGGCCCGATCAGCCGAACAGGACCTCCGGCAGCCAGGTCGCCAGCTCGGGAAAGATGGCAAGCAACCCGAGGCTGGACAACTGGATCGCCACGAACGGCACTATGCCGCGGTACAGGTCGATGGTCCTCACCGTCGCCGGCATGACACCGCGCAAGTAGAACAGGGCGAACCCGAACGGCGGCGTCAGGAAGGAAGTCTGAAGATTCACGGCGATCATGATGCCCAGCCACACCGGGTCGACGCCCATCATGAGCAGACCTGGTGCGACGATCGGAACGACGATCAGCGTGATCTCGATGAAGTCAAGGAAGAAGCCGAGGAAAAACAGCGCGACCATCACGATGATCACGGCGCCGGTCACGCCTCCGGGCATGTTCTCCAGCATCGTGCGCACGGTATCGTCGCCGCCGAGACCACGAAAAACCACGGAGAACAGCGCTGCCCCGACCAGGATCAGGAACACCATCGAAGTGAGCTTGGTGGCGGAGCGAACCACGTACTTGAGCACGTCGTTTCGCCTGGTGCGCCACAACGCCACGGCCAGGCTGTAGAGCGCGCCGACGCAAAGCACGACCGCGAGCGCGATTCCCGCGGTCTCGGTCGGCGTTCGGCTCATGCGGTTCAGTCGCACGTCCAGGGACGTGGTCAGAAGCAACAGGCCAACGAGGCACACGACGCCGATGTACGTCGACCAGGGCCGCGACGGGTTGACATAGTGCCCGGCCAGCAGTATCGACCCGACGGCACCGACGCTGGCGGCCTCGGTCGGTGACGCGATTCCCCCGAGAATCGACCCCAGGACCGCGACGATGAGCACCAGCGGCGGAACCACGGCTCCGAGGGCATAGGAAACGATCCGACCCCGGGCCTCGGCGGGAATGTCCTCGTCGCGCAGCGGCGGCGACGACGACGGCCGCGCGAACGCCATCACCACCTGGTAGATCATGTACAAGGCAACGAGGCACAACCCGGGCAGCAGCGCGCCGGCGAACAGGTCCCCGACCGATACCGTTTCCGGGGCGAACTTGCCCTGGGCGAGTTGCGCCTGCTGGTACGCGGAGGAGATCACGTCCGCGAGGATGATCAGTACTATGGATGGCGGAATGATCTGCCCGAGTGTGCCCGCCGCGCAGATCATTCCGCTCGACAGCGAACCCGAATAGCCGCGTCGCAGCATTGTCGGCAAGGCCAGAAGGCCCATCGTCACAACGGTCGCGCCCACGATTCCGGTGGATGCGGCCATCAAGGCGCCGACGACGCAAACCGCGATGCCGAGACCGCCGCGCATTCGTCCGAACAGCAGCGCCATCGATTCCAGCAACTGCTCCGCCACGCGCGAGCGCTCGAGCATCACGCCCATGAATATGAAAAGCGGCACCGCGATCAACACCTGGTTGGTCATGATGCCGAAGATGCGCTGCGGAAACGCGCCGAGAATGTCGAAATTGAAAACGCCGAGGGCGGTGCCCAGGCCGGCGAACAGCAGGCTCACCCCGGTGATCGTGAAGGCGACCGGGAAACCCGCAAGTATCGCCACGCACAGCGTGGCGAACATCAGGACATCGAGGATCTCGTTGATCGCCATCAGGCGTGCGACGCGGACCGGGAGTCGGAGCCGGTTCCGGGATCATCCCCGCCTTCACGGAGCGTGCGAAGCGCACGCAGCACGACGGACAAACCCTGGAGGATCAGCATCGCCGCGAACACGAGGATGACGGTCTTGAACAAGAACACGCCCGGCAGCCCGCTCGTCTCGCGCGAGCCTTCGAGCACGCTCCAGGACCTCGCCACATATGGCCAGGCAAGGTAGAGGATCAGCACGCAAGTCGGCCACAACATCAAGACGACCCCCGCGATGTTCACGAGCGCCTGGGTTCGCGGCCGCGCCTCGCGATAGAAGATGTCGACGCGGACATGACCATCCTCGGCGAGCGTGTACGCGGCGGCCATCATGAACAATACGCCGTGCAGGTACACGACGATCTCGTACATGGCCAGGGACCCGGCGCCGAACACGTAGCGCATCACGACGATCCCGAACTGGGCGAGCACCATCGCCAACAGCAGCCAGGACACGGCCCGCCCGACGAGCGTGTTGACGCGGTCGATCGAACGACTGAGGGAAGTCAGAACGGACAAGATGAACGCATCCCCGCCGACCGAAACCGGATCCGCCCGCGCACCGGCCACGAGACCGGTCGGGGCGAACCAGGTTGCGCCGGCAATGGCGACCTGCCGTCGCCCACCTCGATCACGGCCACGTCCGTCAGATCGTGGACGAAAACGGACGTGCCGCGAGCCCGGTTTCAGGCCGGATACGGAATATCCAGTGCGCGGGTCTGGCCGAAGGCCTCCTCGGCGATGGTGGTCCACTCGGTGGAGTCGGAGCGGAATGCCGCGAGCGACTCGACGACCCGGCGCGACAGGTCGTCGTGCTCCGCCACCTCGCCAACGACCTCGGCGCAGGCCCGGCCCAGGCGCTCGAGGAGATCATCGGGGAAACGATGCACTTCGACGCCATGCTCCGATACGAGCGTATCGAGCGCCTGCTTGTTCTGGGAGTAGAACTCCGACGTGACCAGTCCGTTCTCCGCATGCGCGGCGACCTCGAATATCAGCTGCAGGTCCTGCGGCAATTCCGACAGCCGGCTCTTCGAAACGGTGAACTCCAGTCCCGCGGTGGGTTCGATCAGGCTCGGGTAGTGATAGTGCTTGTGAATCTGGTACAGGCCCAGTGCCAGGTCGTTCCACGGACCGACCCACTCGGCAGCGTCCAGCGTTCCGGCCTGAAGCGCCTGGAAGATCTCGCCACCCGGCGTGGTCTGCACGTTCATGCCGATTCGTCGCCAGGCCTCGCCACCCAGTCCAGCGGTCCGGAAATTCATGCCCTGGATATCGTCGACGCCTTCAAGCTTCTTCGGAAACCAGCCGCCCATCTGTGACGTGGTATTGCCCGCGTTCCAACCCTTCAGACCGAACTGGTCATAGACCTCGTCCCAGAGTTCCTGGCCGCCGCCGTAGCGCATCCAGGCATCGTGCTCGACAGTCGTCAGACCGAACGGGGCCGCGGTCATGAAGTTCAGCGCCGGGTGATTACCCTGCCAGTAATACGGCGCCGCATGCATCATGTCCGCGGTGCCTCCTACGACGGCATCGAATGCCTCGAATGGCGGCACCAACTCCCCGGCCGCGAAGAAATTGACCTTGATACGCCCGTTGCTCATGGTCTCGAGCCTTCTCGCCAGGCGCTCGGCACTCGTCCCCAACCCGGGCAGACCCTTCGGCCACGTCGTGACCATGGTGAACTCGTAGCGCTCCTGCGCGATCGCGGGTGCCGAAAGCGTGGTTGCAGCGACGCCGGCGGCCGCACCGCCGGCAAGGAAATTGCGACGTTTCATGATTCATCTCCCGGGACTTACAATGGATATCGCGCTCTGGTCGAATCGGGACCCCTGCAGCCGCCGCTCGTTCCTTCCACACCGCCTTGCAGCCGCCGGCGACGTCCCGATGACCTCGCAGTGGCGGGTTCAATATATCATGCTGCCTTCGCCACGAGAACTTTTTCAGCGGCACCCGGTCCACTGGCGGAAACCGGTAAACGTCCAGGAGACACTCATGAAATTCAACATCGAAGTCGACGTGACCCCGGAGGAGCTTCGACGGTTTCTCGGGTTGCCCGACGTCGCCCCCCTGCAGAACGAGCTGCTGGACAAGCTGCGCCAGCGCATCGAGTCGGGAATGACCGATTACGATCCCGTGAAGCTGATGGAGCCGTTTCTCACCGGCAACGTGAAGTCGTTCGAGGCCATGCAGGACCTGTTCTTCAAGGCCATGGCGGGCGGCGGTACCGGGGAGAAAAAGGGCAAATAGCCATCCGTTCGACGCTTCCGGGGCCGTACGGGCCTACCCGACATGAGAATCATCATTGGCGCCGTGCACGCCGAACCAATCGCCTGCGAGGCAGGCTCCTACAGCAGTTTCGTTTTGCTGAGGGGCCGGGCATGGCACTGCAGGAGCCGGCCTTGGCGGCGATGCTTTGTTTGGCGTCGTGCCTGCCGAACCAATCGCCTGCAGGCTTACCTCCTACAGTGGCTTCGTTTCGCTACGGGGCCGGGGCTGGCACTGTAGGAGCCGGCCTTGCCGGCGATCCTTTGTTTGGCGTCGTGCCCGCCGATGCAATCGCCTGCAGGCTTACCTCCTACAGTGGCTTCGTTTCGCTACGGGGCCGGGG
>CBFGVH010000002.1:0-84259 GCA_965652415.1 uncultured Gammaproteobacteria bacterium
GCCGCGTGCAACTGATCCGCATGTTCGAAGCCCTGGGCAGCGCCAATCCCCTGGTACAAAAATACCGCCGACAGCTTGCCAGCTCGCTGAGCTGACCGCGACGAATAATCACCGGCCCCACGACGAAGCCGCTGTAGGAGCCTGCCTGCAGGCGATTGCGTCGCAGTGCACACCGCCTGAAAGCATCCCCACCTATGACGAAGCCGCCGGACGATGGCCGGCGTCGCGCTCAACCCCTCGGATGGTGCTCGCGATGAAGCGACTTCAACCGTGCATTCGCCACGTGAGTATAGATCTGGGTGGTGGACAGGTCGGCGTGGCCGAGCAGCATCTGCACGCTGCGCAGGTCGGCGCCGTGGTTGATGAGATGGGTGGCGAAGGCGTGGCGCAGGGTGTGCGGTGAGAGATGCTTGTCGATGCCGGCGGCGCGGGCGTAGCGTCGGATGAGGTGCCAGAAGGCCTGGCGCGACATCGGTCCGCCGCGGCGCGTGACGAACACGAAGTCGCTGCGGCGTTGCCCGAGGAGATCGGGGCGTGCCTCGGACAGGTAGCGAGCCAGCCATCCGAGGCTCTCCTCGCCCAGGGGCACCAGCCTCTCGCGCCCGCCCTTTCCCATCACTCGCACCAGTCCCGCGGCGCGGTCGACGCGGGCCAGCTCGAGGCCGACCAGTTCCGATACCCGCAGTCCGGTGGCGTACAAGGTCTCGAGCATGGCGCGGTCGCGCAGCCCCAGGGGCGCGGTCACTTCCGGCGCATCGAGCAGCCTCTCGACGTCGGCCTCCGAGAGCGCGTCCGGCAGTCTGCGCCCGATGTGCGGCGCCCTGAGTTCGGCCATCGGATCGTCGGTAATGGCGGCCTCGCGCAGCAGGTACTGGTAGAACCGCCGCAGCGTCGAGGTCTTTCGCGCGGTGCTGCGGGCGCTGGCGCCCGAGCGCATGCGCTCGGCAAGGAAATCCAGCACCTCGACGCGGCCCGCCTGCGCCAGTGAGGTCCCGGAGCGCTCGATGAAGGCGCGGAACTGGTCGAGGTCGCGCCGGTAAGCGTCGAGGGTGTTGGCGCTGAGGCCCGATTCGAGCCAGATGGCGTCGAGAAAGGCGTCGACGACGTCCCGGTCGCGGCCGCCGCTCATGCGCCGGGCGTCGCCCCGGCCTTGTTCTCGAGCAGCCAGAGGTCCTGCAGTCGACGGGTGAGCTGGTCCCGGCGCGCCGCGTCGCCGGTCTCCGCGAGAAGCTGCCGGTAGATCGCCCGCGCGTCGTCGATCAGACCGGCCTCTTCGAGCGCGCCGGCAGCGCGGTAGCGCGCGCTCTGCGACCACATCGCGTCACTACCGGCCATGGTCGCTGAGCGGAGGAAATGCAGTGCCGCCTGGTCGAATGCGCCGGTTCCCTCAAGTGACTCCGCAAGCCAGAACAGCACCTCGCGCTGGCGATCGGCATCGCGCACGAGTTCGAGCACGCGATCGAGCAGCGGCAGCGCCTGCGCGTGCCGATCCAGCGCCTGCAGGTCGAAGATGACCTGCAGCAGGCGGTCGGTTTCGTCGCCGGCGAGGCGGTCCAGCGCGCCGGTGAGCGAATCCAGCGTTGCCACGCCCTCGTCGATGCGCCCCGCGTATATCGACATGCGCGCCTGCCTGAGTCGCCAGTCGAAGTACGAGACGCCCGCCGGCGGTTGGTTGATCGACGCGCTGAGGGCCGCCGCGCGGCGGATGTCGCCGGCCTCGAGTGCCTCGTCCGAAAGCAGGTAACCGACCGGTCCGCGCAGCATCTCGAATCCACCGAGGGGCTTGTCCTCGCCGAACAGTTCGAAGATGACGGGCTTCAGGCCGTTGTCGCGAAGCGACGCGGCCAGCCGGGAGAATGCCTGGTTGGCGAGTTCCGGCAGGCCCACCCGCAGGCCCACGTAGGCGAACAGGGCGCGTTGTCCGACCGGCGAGTCCGCCATCCGGTTCTCCGCATGCTTGAGCCAGGCGTCGAAGTCGCCGACGAGCAGGTTGCCCGCATTGCCGAGCGCCTGCGCCAGGGCGAGATAGCTGTCGACGAGGTCCCGGCTGGCGACCTCGATCAACGGCCGGTGCATGGTGGCGGGCTCGATGCCGAGCGCCTGTTCCAGCGCCCGCACCCGGTCCGGCAGCAGGCCGCCGCGGCGCGCCGCCTCGGCGATGAGGGCGAAGCGCTCGCGCTTGAGAGCATCGTCCAGCGAGCGGGTATCGATATCGACCGCAGCTCGGATGACCTCGCTGGCCGTCATGGAGCCGCTGGCAAGGCGGCCGAACAGTCCCACCAGCTCGCCTTCGGGCGTGGTCACTGATGCGACCTGGCTGACCGCCCCGGCCGCGTCACCCGATCGGATCATCACCCGCGCCCTGGCGAGGTTCCAGTTGTGGTCGTCCGGGTAGTACTCGAGCTGGTAGCGCCGCATGGCGATGTTCGCGTCGACGAGGTCATCGTCCCACACGTACGTGGTGAATACCTTGCGACGCCAGTCCGCCAGGCGAACCGGCGCCGGGTCGTCCGAGAGGAGCAGCTTGCGCAGGATCGAGCGAGCCTCGTCGAACCGGCGCTGCTGCATCAGCGCCTCGACGCCGATCGAGCGGGCTTCGAGCAGGAAATCGTCCGGGAGGTCCGCCGGCAGATCGTCGATGCGGGCGGCCAGTGCGGCCCAGTCCAGTTGCTGGCGGTATATTGCCCACAGCCGCCGCTCCCACTCGATCCATTCGTCGGTACGCTCGAGAGCCGGGCGCCCGTCGATGAGCACGCGCTCGGCGAGCCCAAGGGCTCCCGCGCGCTGCAGCCACCCGGCGCGTTCGAGGCCGTCGCTCAGCAGGTCGGCACGCGTGCCGCCGCGCTGCTCGTTCCGCGCTGCAGAGGGGCCGCCGCTGTCAAGTCCGAGGTTCAGGTCGAGCCGGAAGCCGGCATCGGAGTCCTGCGCCCGGCGCCGCGGCGACTGGTCGGCGCTCGAAGATGCGCCGGCGTCGATAGCCGGGGGTATCACTACCGGCGCCGGTGCCTGCTGGGCGAGCGCGGCGGCGGCGAACATCCATGCCGCCGCGGCCAGCGCGCCCGTCCAGCGCCCGGTCGGCGGGTGTCGCCGCACCGCGGCCCTGATGAGTGGAGGGCCTTCGCCCGCCACGATCAGACTTTTTCGCGAATCCGGGCGGCCTTGCCGGTCAGTCCGCGCAGGTAGTACAGCTTGGCGCGGCGCACGTCGCCGCGACGCTGCACCTCGATGCCGGCCACCAGCGGGCTGTGGGTCTGGAATACCCGTTCCACTCCCTCGCCGTAGGAGATCTTGCGTACCGTGAACGACGAGTTCAGGCCGCGGTTTCTGCGCGCGATGACCACGCCCTCGAAGGACTGCAGGCGCTCGCGCTCGCCCTCCTTGACGCGCACCTGCACGCGCACGGTGTCACCCGGAGCGAAGTCGGGAATGTCCTTCTTCATCTGCTCCTGTTCAAGCTGCTCGATCATGTTGCTCATCGTCTTTGCTCCGATTCAATCGATTGATCGTCCGGCGATCCGCCGTCCGCGGTTTCCAGTATCCGGCGCATCCGCTGATCCTCCGCCGCCATGTCCAGAAGGTCCGGACGGCGCTCGCGGGTGCGCCGCATCGCATCTTCAAGGCGCCATCTGCGAATCGCTTCGTGATGGCCCCCGAGCAGCACCTCGGGAACCGGCATTCCGCGCCATACCTCGGGGCGCGTGTAGTGCCGGCAATCCAGCAAGGCGCCGGAGAAGGAGTCCTGCTCGGCGGACTCGGCATTGCCGAGCACACCCGGCAGCAGCCGTACCACCGCCTCGAGCAGTACCATCGCCGCCAGTTCGCCGCCGGCGAGGACGTAGTCGCCGACGGAGATCTCCTCGTCGACCTGGCGCTCGATCACGCGTTCGTCGATGCCCTCGTACCGGCCGCACAACAGGATGCGGTCGGGTCCGGCCGCGATCTCCCTCACCAGCGCCTGGTCGAGCCGTCGCCCCTGGGGCGACAGGTACACCACCTTCGGCTCATCGAGCCCGGCTCTCGCCTTTTCGATGGCAGCATCGACCGGCTCGGCCATCATCACCATTCCCGGCCCGCCGCCGTAGGGCCGGTCGTCGACGCGGCGGTAGGCGTTGTCGGCGAAGTCCCTCGGGTTCACGAGATCGAGGGTCAGCAGACCGCGCTCGATCGCGCGACGCGTCATCCCGAACTCGCTGATCGCGGCGAACATCTGCGGGAACACGGTAACGACCGCCGCCCGCTTCATCAGAAATCCTCGTCCCAGTCGACCCGGATCACCCGCGCATCGAGGTCGACGTCGCGCACCGCGTCACCGGTGAACGGTATCAGCCGCTGCCGCTCGCCGTCGACCACCAGGACATCGTTGGCGCCGGTTTCCATCAACTCGCTCACGCTCCCGAGCTCGACCGACTCGAGGTTCACCACCTTCATTCCCACGAGGTCGTGCCAGTAGTACTCTCCGGCCGCCGCCCGCGCGAGGTGCCGCCGCTCGACGGCGATCACGGCCCCGACCAGGGCCTCGGCCGCGGTGCGGTCCTCGATACCCTCGAGGCTCGCGATCACCCCGGGGCCGTGCCGCTTTCCGTCCACCAGCCGCCTGGGCGTCCAGCAGCCATCGACACCGAGCACCCAGTCCGCGTAGTCCAGGATGCCCTCCCGCGGCCGCGTCCAGGAATGCACCTTGACCCAGCCGCGGATCCCGAACACCGCACTCACTCGGCCGAGTTCGACCAGGTCCGACCGTTCGTCCGTGGGGGGCGGCACGGCGGCCCCGCTCCCGCGGACTTCGCGGCCGGCGGCGCCGCTCAGGCGCCGGCGGCGCTCCGCGCCCGCGTCGCCTCGATCAGCTTCGCGACGGTCTGCGAAGGCCTGGCGCCGTTGCTCATCCAATGGTCCACGCGCTCGAGATCGATGCGCAATTCCTCCGCCTCGCCGGCGGCGATGGGATTGTAGAAGCCGACACGCTCGATGAAGCGGCCGCGCGGCGCGCGGCGCTGGTCGGCGACCACGATGTTGTAGAACGGGCGCTTCTTCGAACCGCCGCGGGCCAGCCGAATGGTTACCATGGGCTAAAAATACCTCGAAAACTCTTGCCGGGTGAAAAAACCGGCGGATTCTACCACAGGGTTTCGACAATTTCCCGGCCGGAACCGGTCGTCTCGATATTGGCGCAGAACCGCTCCAGCGGAGGTCAGAACCGCATTCCGGGCATGCCACCGCGCCCCATCTGCCCCATCATCCGCATCATCTGCTTCTTGTTGCCCATCTTCTTCATCATTTTCTGCATCTGGGTGAACTGCTTGAGCAGGCGGTTGACGTCCTGGACCTCGGTGCCGGAACCAGACGCGATGCGTTTCTTGCGCGAGCCGCGAATCACCGCCGGAAAGGCGCGCTCGTGCGGGGTCATGGAGTTGATGATCGCCACCACGCGCCGGGTCTGCGCATCGCCCACCTGGTTGAGCGCGCCCGCGGGCAGGTTGCCCATGCCGGGCAGCTTGTCGATCAGGCTGGAGAACCCCCCCATCTTCTCCATTTCGAGCAACTGGTCGCGAAAATCGGCGAGGTCGAATCCCTTGCCCTTGCGGACCTTGGTGGCCAGCTTCTCGGCCTTGTCGCGATCGATCTTGCGCTCGATCTCCTCGACCAGGGTGAGCACGTCGCCCATGCCGAGGATCCGCGACGCGACCCGCTCGGGGTGAAACGGCTCCAGCGCGTCCATCGCCTCGCCAGCACCGAGGAACTTGATCGGCTTGCCGGTGACCTCGCGCAGCGACAGCGCCGCGCCGCCGCGGGCGTCTCCGTCGGTCTTGGTGAGGATGACGCCCGTCAGCGGCAGCGCCTCGTCGAACGCCCTGGCGCTGGTCACGGCGTCCTGGCCGGTCATGGCGTCGACCACGAACAGGGTCTCGACCGGTTCGATGGCGGCGTGGATCCGTCGCACCTCGTCCATCAGGGCCTCGTCGACGTGCAAACGCCCCGCCGTGTCGACGATCAGCACGTCCCGGCCGCTGCGGCGGGCGTCCTCCAGCGCGTCGCGGGCGATGCGGACCGGATCCTGGTCCGGACTCGAGCGAAAGAACGACGCGCCGACCGATCCGGCGACGCGCTCCAGCTGATCGATGGCGGCCGGACGGTAGACGTCCGCGCTGACGACTCCCACCGATTTCTTGTGACGCTCGATCAGGAACCGCGCCAGCTTGCCGACGGTGGTCGTCTTGCCCGCGCCCTGCAGGCCCGCCATCAGGATCACCGCGGGGGGCCTGGCGGAGAGGTCCAGGGCGTCGTTGTGCGCTCCCATCAGGGCGACCAGTTCCTCGTGGACCACCTTGATCACGGCCTGGCCCGGCTGCAGGCTGTCGAGCACCTCGCGCCCGATCGCGCGTTCGCGCACCCGGTCGATGAACGAGCGCACCACCGGCAACGCCACGTCGGCCTCGAGCAGTGCGATTCGGACCTCGCGCAAGGCGTCCTGGATGTTGTCTTCGGTCAGGCGTCCGCGGCCGCTCAGTGTCTTGAACGTCTGCTTGAGTCGGTCGCTCAGCTTGCTGAACATGTTGAACTCCGGGAGGTACGGCGTTTGCTCGCACCGCGTGCGGCGCGCTTTGAACAGGTCGGGAGGTCGGATTATCGCGAATTCGGGCCCGCCTGGCCACGCCGAGTAGCTGCCGCGGACCGCGATTCGGCCGGACTTTCAATTTCACCGACGCCCTCTTACACTGCCCGCTGTTTTGTCGGCGGATATCCTGTCCGGTGCTGAGCTACCTGAACCATCTCTGGACCGTGTTCGCGGTGCTGTGCTACGGCGCCGCGACGTTGATGCTCCTGCGCGACCTGGACCGCACGGCAGGCCGGCCCGCGGGGCGCACGGGCCTGCTGCTGGTTCTCGGGGCCGCGAGCCACGCGCTGACCCTGATCGCCGCACTGTTCGGTGGTCCGTACGTGAACCTCGAACTCGGCACCGCCCTGTCAACGGCGGCGTGGGTGGTCATGATCCTGTTCCTGGCAGCGCTCGTCAGGCAGCCGCTGGCGACCCTGGGGCTCATCATCGTGCCGTACGCACTGGTGGTCGTGCTGCTGACGGCGTTCTGGAACGGTCCGCCGATGGCGATGTCGCATGCCGGGCCAAGCGCTATAGCCCACACGCTGATCTCGGTGGCCGCCTACGGCCTACTGGCGCTGGCGTTCTGCCAGGCGGTGGTGCTCCTGTTGCAGGAATGGCACCTCCAGGCGAAGCGCCCGGGCAGCTTCTTTCACTCGCTGCCGCCGCTTCAGACCATGGAACGCATCCTGTTCCAGGTCATCGGCATCGGTTTCGTCCTGCTGACAATCGCCCTGGTCTCGGGGGCGGTGTTCGCGACAGAATTGTTCGGCCGAGCATTCCTGTTCAATCACCACGTCGTGTTGTCGATCGTGGCGTGGCTGGCCTTCGGCGGGCTACTCATGGGACGTGCGACCCGTGGCATGCGCGGGCGTGCCGCGGCTACCTGGACCATCGTGAGCTTCCTGGTCCTCGCCCTTGCCTACTTCGGCTCCCGCTTCGTCCTCGAGATCCTGATCAACCGGGGCTGATGAGCGCAACTCGGGCCCGCGACATGGCCCCTGCCGGTGTGACACAATGTGTCGCCGGACACAGACACGCGCCTGTAGCTCAGCTGGATAGAGTACCTGGCTTCGAACCAGGTGGTCGGGGGTTCGAGTCCCTCCGGGCGCGCCAAATCACTTACTGATGCCGTTGCGCTGTCGAAAAATCGCAAGGAAGAAATCGTACGCCGCCATCAGGGAAACGACGATGACCACGATGGCGAGATCGAGGTGCGGCACTTCGACTATCACGACGGCCAGAAAGGCGACCATCGTCGCCAGCGCCACGAGGGCCATGATCTTGTCACTCATTAAATTCCTCGCTGAGCGGATTCGAATGTGGTATCGGGCACTCCGGCTACGAGATTCGCCAGCCAGCGCGCGGTTCTGAGCAGTCGCCCGTCGAAGTATCGCCGACCGACGACCTGCACGCCGACTGGGAGCCCGCGAGCACCCTGCAGCAGGGGCAGAGTCACGCTCGGCACGCCGGTGAGCGTCCAAATCGCGTTGAATCGGGTAGGGTCGATGAACTTGTCATGCAACGGCGCCTCACCCGGAGCGGCGGGAACGACAATGGCGTCGTAGCGATCGAATATCTCGCAAAGGCCCGTATACAGGATCTCGCGCCAGTTTTTCGCGGCGAGGTAGTCCGGTGCGGAAACGCGTCGGCCTCTTTCGATGAACTCGCGCGTGGCCTCGTCCAGGACGTCGGCGGCGCGCTCGGCATAGTGGCGCAGGCTGGCGGCCAGTTCCGCCTGGACAACCTGCTCGCAGGCTCCTACCGCCTCGGCGAATATTGGCGGCAGGTCGATTTCGTCGCAGTGTGATCCAAGAACGTGTGAGAGTTCGCCAAAGCCTTCGGCGCAATCGTCGTAGGTGTCGATGCCCGGCAGCGCCTTCAGCAAGGCAACGTGGGGAACAACCGGGGGAACTGCCGTGGCGATGTCCAGCAGGCGCGGCCCGGGGCACGCCTGCGTGTCGGGATCGCCGGGGTCGTAGCCGCTGATGACGTCGCCCAGCAGCGCCACGTCGGGGACCGTGCGTGCAATCGCACCGACGGTCGATACGCTCGGGGCCGTCTGCAGCGTGCCTGTGCGCGGCGCGGTTCCAAACGTTGGTCGGTAGCCGGTAACGCCGCAGTAGGATGCGGACTGGATCAGCGACCCCCCCGGGTCCGCGGCCACCGCCAGCGGCGTCACGCGCAGGGCCACCGCCGCCGCGCAGCCGGCCGCGGCGGCGCCTGCCGAACGCTCACTATCGTGCGGGTTGCGGGTCCGCGCCGCTACCGGAACGCCGCATTCGGATGTGGCCGCCTTCCCCGCCACGATTGCACCGGCGGCCCTCAGCCGCGAAACCACCCACGCGTCATTCGCGACCCGGTTGGCAGCGTCCAGTACATTGCCCCTTCCTGCGGGCATGCGGCGAACGTCGACGAGATCGCTGACAGCTACCGGCAGTCCGTGCAGCGATCCGAGCGGCCGACCGCTCTTGCGAAAGCTATCCATCGCCCGGGCCTGTTCGATCACGTCGGATGCATCGACATACGCCCACGCGTGCACCGGCTCTTCATGCGCCCCGATGAGTCCCGTGCACGCACGAGCGAGGTCTTCCGCCGACAGAGCGCCCGACTCGATCCGGTTGCGAGCCTCGACGCCGTCGAGCTCTGTCGGATCGAGCCGTCCCTTGCGAGCCGGCATGCCCTCAGCGACCATACAGCTGGTTGGGCAGCCAGAACACGATATCGGGCACCGTGTACATCAGCACCATCGCTATGAGCACCAGTCCAAGGTACGGAAAACAGCCTTTGAATATTTGCATCAGCTGGACCTGTGGTGGTGCGATGCCCTTGAGGTAGTAAGCTGCCATCGCCATCGGCGGCGTCAGGAACGAGGTTTGCAGATTCAGCGCGACCAATATGCCGAAAAACAGCGGATCGATGCCGAAGTGCGGCAGAAGCGGCAGGAAGATCGGCACGAAAATGATGATGATCTCCGACCACTCGAGCGGCCAGCCGAGCAGGAAGATGATCAACTGGGCGATGATCAAAAAGGTGATCGGGGAAATGTCGAGACTGGTGACAAACTCGCTGATGATCTGCTCGCCTCCCAGATACGAGAAGACCGACGAGAAAGTCCACGATCCGACGAACAGCCAGCACACCATGGCCGAAGTGCGTACCGTGAGATAGACGGACTCGCGCAGCCGCTGCCAGGTAAACGCGCGGTACAGCACCGCGAGCAACAGGCCGCCGAGGGCTCCGACGGCCGCGGCCTCGGACGGGGTTGCCAGGCCGAAGAGAATCGCGCCGAGCACCGACAGGATCAGCACGGCCAACGGGACGAAGGATGTCAACATCTGCCACAGTACCTGCCCCAGCGTGATATCGCCGATATCCTCCTTGGTGGGCTTTGGCGCCAGGTGGGGTTGAAGCATCGATCGGCCGACGACGTACACCATGTACAGACCTGCAAGCACGAGGCCGGGAAGCAGCGCACCGGCATATAGCTGCACGATCGATACGCCCGAGGCCGCCGCGTAGACGATCAGCATGATCGAAGGCGGAATGAGAATGCCGAGACAGCCGCCCGCGCACACGACGCCGCTCGCCAGGCTGGTGTCGTAGCGCGCCTTGAGCATGGCGGGGAACGCCAGCAGCCCCATCAACGTCACCACGGCGCCGACGATGCCCGTCGCCGTGGCGAACAGTGTGCAGGTGATCAGCGCGGCGACGGCCATGGATCCGGGAATATGGCGCGCGGCGATGTTCAGGGTGTGAAACAGCCGGGCGACGATATTTGCGCGCTCGACGATGTAGCCCATGAACAGGAAAAGGGGCACCGCCGTCAGCACGTCGTTCGCCATGACCGAGTACGTCTGGTTGACGAACAGGTCGAATATGCGGTTGTTGAAGAAGCCCTCTACCCACAGTTCCAACTGTGTCCACTGGTCGGCCCCGGCCTCGACCGCCCGATCATAGGCGCGCCACATTCTCGCCGGGTCGAAATAGGCGTAATAGCCGAACATGATCCCCATCGCCATCAAGGTAAAGGCGATCGGGAATCCCAGCAGGATAATCGCCAGGAAAATTCCCAGCATTACCAATGCGATGACCGGATCGGACATGGTTTACCGATGCTCCTGGTGATGATGCTTTTGTTCGGCGGCCCTGCGTTCGCGCTCCTCCATCTCCGCCATTTCCGCAGCGCTCTCGCGGGCAAGAGCGACCTCGGTTTCCTCGATGTCTTCGGCGGCGCGCAGCCATTCACCGGTGCGCATGCACTGGATGCACCGGAATACCTGTGCAATCCCCTGGATGAACAACAGGACCCCGGCCGCGACGATCACGGTCTTGAACTGGTAAACGGGGATGCCGGCCGGACTGTTGACGCTGACTTCCATGTAGCGCCACGACCGTTCGGCGTACTTCCACCCCGCGGCGATCAGCGCGAGCACTCCTGGAAAGAAGAACAGGAAGTACAGTACGAACTCGATGCGTGCCTGGGTCTGGGGTTTCCAGAGCCGATAGACGAAGTCGCCGCGCACGTGTCCGCCGCGCGACAGGGTGTAGGCGCCGGCCATCATGAACAGCGTGCCGTAGCAGATGTAAGACACATCGAACGCCCACGCCGTCGGCGCATTGAGCCCGTAGCGGACGAAGACTTCGTAGCACACGCCGAAGGTCATCACGAGGATCAACCAGGCGAAGGCCTTGCCGAACCAGGCGGAAAGGCGATCGGCGAACTCGATATAGGCGATCATTCCGATTGGGCTCCCTGGGATCTTGTACCAGCACTCACGCGGACGGATGATGGCCGCAGCCGCCCGACACCCGCGCCCGGCAAGGTATCACCCGGCCGGCCGCAAGGACCAGTCGGGCCATGCATTTCGCGCCGGGGCCATCCGAAATGGCCCCGGTGGCGAAACGCCACCGGGGCCATGCTTGCTCAGGCTGCCACGGCAATGCCGACCGGCCGCAGCACGGACCATCCGGCAGAGCCGGCCGGCCTCAGAGCTTCAGCTTGCCGGGGAAGTAGTGATCGTAGGCAAGCGCGTAGTCCGGCGCGTTCATCAATTCGTAGAACACGACGCGATCCACCCATTCGCGCTGGCTGTCGAGTACCTTCTTCATGTAGGCGTCCTGCTCCAGTTCCGGGATGATCTGGTCCCAGGCCTGCAGCTGCACGTCGAGGATGTCGGTCGACGTCCGGTGAACCGTGACGCCGTGGTCCTCCTGCAGGGTGCGCAGATCCTTGGAGTAGTTGTCGTAGCCGATAGCGGTGTTCGCGGTGCTCACAGCCTCGACCGCATACTCCAGGATGGCCTTGAGATCGTCGTCCAGATCGTCGAAGAAGTCCTTGTTGAACAGGAACTCGAAGGACTCGCTCGCCTGGTGGTACGAGGAGAGCATGTAGTTCTTGGCCACGTCCTGGGCGCCGAAGCGCATGTCCGACGACGGGTTGTTGAACTCGAACGCGTCGATGACGCCGCGCTCCATGGCCGGCACGATCTCGCCGCCGGGCAGCTGCGCCACGCTCATGCCCATCTTCTGCATGAGGTCCGCGGCCAGGCCCACGGTGCGGTATTTGAATCCCTTGACGTCGTCGGCGGTGGTGACCGGTTCCTTGAACCAGCCGAACGGCTGCGCCGGCATCGGGAAGCCCATGAAACCGTATACGTTCAGGCCCATGATGTCCTGGGTGAGTTCGCGGTAAAGCTCCTTGCCGCCGCCGGCGTTGAACCAGGCCAGCATGTGGGTGGCGCTGCCGCCGAACACGGGACCGGTGCCGAACAGGGAGGCGGCCTTGTGCTTGCCGTACCAGTACACGGGCACGGTGTGTGCAGCATCGAGCACCCCGTCGTTGACGGCGTCCATGACCTGGAACGCGCCGACCACGGCACCGGCCGGCAGCAGGTCGATCTTCAGGCGTCCGCCCGACATCTGCTCGACGCGGTCGACGTACTGCTGGGCGAACTCCATCCAGATGTCGGCCGACGGCCACGAGGTCTGCATCTTGACCACGATCGGCGACTGGGCGGAGACGATGGCGGGCGCACCGATGGTGCCGGCGGCGACGCCGGCGAGGCTGCCCTTGAGAAACTTGCGCCGCGAACTTGTCTTGCCGGTATCGGCGTGATCGACCGCAGTGCTTTCGATGACTTTGCTCATTGTTTTCCTCCGGGTAGTGACTTTGAGTGATAGCCCTTTCGTTCCGAGTCCCAAGGCGGGACCGCGCGACTTTCAGGGCATCGGCAAAAGTTGTCCGTCGAGACAACAGGCAACACGCGAATCCCTGCGTAACGAACCCCCTTAAGACCGTACCGGGCGGGCCCGTGCCCGCTGCGTTCGGCATCCTGATTGTAAGGTCCGAACAAGAATAATCTTGTTTAGGGCCGGAAGTCCACAGGACTCACAACGGTTTGGCGCAACTTCGGCCGGCGGTTGGGCGGATTGGAAGTGGACCGGGAGCGCCTTCGCGTCGGCGTCGGTCGTTCGCCTCCGCAAACCCATTTCGCGGGCTTCGGCCGGACCCGGACCTCGACGCCCGCCTTCAGCTATGGACCCGCCAATGATGAAATTCGCCAGCAGGTGCGCGCACTTGCCGCGTCGCGCGCTCGGCCGGGATCGCCGGGCACCCCGTGCACGGCAGCGGTTAGCAGGTGCCCAGGGCCGGCGCGCCGTGGGTGCCAAGGGGTTCGTCCCGACGATGTCGGCCTTCGCCGGCAATTTCATATCGTGGAAAATTGTCTCGGCCGGGCCAAAAGCAGGTCGCCGGATGTGTCGAGTGGCGCCGGAAAGCGATAATCGCCCGGGAAAACGGCGTGTACGGAAGAAAACTGGTCGGGGCGAGAGGATTCGAACCTCCGACCACCTGAACCCCATTCAGGTGCGCTACCAGGCTGCGCTACGCCCCGAGAATCCGGTGAGACCCTATTCTAGCAGTCGAGCAGGTCCGAAATCTCTTCGAGTTCCCGGACGATGCCCATCAGCGCCTTGCGCGACGCGGCCGGCGTGGCACAGGCCTTCTCGCCTTCGGCCTCGAGCTGGTTGCGGGCGCCGCTGATGGTGAAGCCGTCGATGTACAGCAGCGTGCGGATGGTGCGGATGAGCTGTACCTCGTGGCGCTGGTAGTAGCGGCGATTGCCGCGCCGCTTCACGGGCTTGAGCTGCGGGAACTCCTGCTCCCAGTAACGAAGCACGTGAGGCTTGACCGCGCAGAGGTCGCTGACTTCGCCGATCGTGAAATACCGCTTGCCCGGAATCGGCGGCAGGTCGTTCGATGTAGGGTCGAGCATGGTCATCGCCGTTCACCGTGTTCGGCGAGGAACCGCGAGATGACCTCCACGTTCGTCGCCACGTCGTCCTTGAGTTTCTGGCTGGCCTTGAACGTGACCACCCGCCTGGCCGACACGGCGACCTCTTCGCCGGTCTTCGGGTTGCGGCCCGGTCGCTGGTTCTTGTCGCGGATGCTGAACCCGCCGAAACCGGACAACTTGACCGCGTTGCCCTCTTCCAGCGACTGCCTGATCTTCTCGAAGAACAGGTCGACGAAATCCTTCGCTTCGCGCTTGTTAAGGCCGACCTCCTCGTATAGCGCGGCCGCCAGCTCCGCTTTCGTGATGGTTGAAGTCATTGAGGCTTCCTGTCGTTATCTTATGTTCTTAACTGACCACCCAGCTTCTTCTCCACGGCTTTCAATATCCGACGCATGCCCTCCTCGATATCGGCATCCGTAAGATTGCGTGAAGAATCCTGGAACGTCAAGGTGAATGACAGGCTCTTGCCGGATTCCGGCACTCCCTTGCCGCGATAGACATCGAACAGTTCCACGTCGACCAGCAAGCGGCCGCCTGCGGCAATGATCACGTCGCGCAATTGTGCGGCACCGACCGAGTTCTCCACAAGTATCGACAGGTCGCGCGAGATGGCCGGGTGGCGCGATACCGGATGGTACGACGGTATCCGCGAATCGACCAGCGCGACGAACTCGAGTTCGTACAGGTACACGGCCTGGTCGATGTCGAGCCGTTGCTGCAGTGCAGGATGCAGCATGCCGATCAGTCCGACCTGCCGGCCGGCGCGCAGGATGCCGGCGCATTGGCCGGGATGCAGCGCCGGGTGTGCGGCGGGTTCGAAAGAGAACAGTTCGCGACATCCCGTCGCGCAGAGCAGCGACTCGACATCTCCCTTGACATCGAAGAAATCGATCTGCCTGCCGCCGTTCCAGGCGTTGCGCATCAGGGCCCCGGTTGCCGCACCGCCGATGCGGGACGATTCGAGGCGTTCACCCTGCCGGTCGAGGAACACGTGTCCTGTCTCGAACAGGCGGATCCGTCGGTGCTGACGCCGGTAGTTGGCGATCATGACCGACAGCAGTCCCGCCCACAGCGTCGAACGCATGACGCTCATGTTGGAGGCGATGGGATTCTGCAGCGAGATCCTGCGTCCGCCGGGGTGGATCATCTCTTCGAGTTCGGGATCGACGAAGCTGTAGGAGATGGCTTCGCGATAGTCGCGGTCGATCAACAAATCGCGAAACCGCGCCTCGGGGCGGTGCGACTCGGTTCGCGATGCGGGGGACAGCTCCACCCGCGGCAGGCGCTCCGGAATCCTGTCGTAGCCATGGATGCGCGCCACTTCCTCGATGAGGTCGTGTTCGCCCGAGATGTCGTGACGGCGCGCGGGCGCCCTGACCCGCCATCCCTTTCGAAGCGGCCGAACGGACATGTCGAGGCGCGTCAGGATGCGGGCGACGTCACGGTCGGGCACTGGTGCGCCGAGCATGGCCGTGAGCCGGTCGCGGCGCAGGGTGACGTCCGAAGTGCCGGGCAGATCGCGGCTCGACGATTCGTCGACGACCAGGCCCGGCGTTCCGCCGGCGGCGGCAACGAGGAGCTCGGTGGCTCGGTGGATGGCCGTCACCTGCAGCTCGGGGTCGACGCCGCGCTCGAAGCGGTACGAGGCGTCCGTCTGCATGCCGAGCATGCGTGCACGCCCGGCGACGGCGCCGGGCCGGAACCAGGCCGATTCCAGGAATATGTTGACCGTGTCGCCGGAAATCGCACTCGACGCGCCGCCCATGATGCCGGCCAGTGCCACCGGCCCGCGGTAGTCGGCGATGATCAGGGTGCCGGCCGGAATCTCCACGTGGGAGCCGTCGAGCAGGTCCAGTTCCTCGCCATTGCGGGCATGGCGGACAATGATGCCGCGGCTCAAACGGTCGAGGTCGAAGGCGTGCATCGGCTGCCCGAGCTCGAGCATCACGTAGTTGGTGACGTCCACCGCCAGGCTGATGGGCCGAAGACCCGATCGCCGCAGCCGCTCGCGGATGAAGTCGGGCGTTTTGGCGTTGACGTCGATGCCCTCGATCACCCGCCCGGCATAACGCGGGCAGTCCGCGGGCACCTTGACGCTGACGCCGAAGCGTGTGCGCGAGGCCGGGCGCACGCCCTTGAGCTTCGGTCCCGAAACCTGGCCGCCGCACAGCACCGCGACCTCGCGCGCGATCCCGGCCACGCTGAGGCAGTCGCCGCGGTTCGGCGTAAGGTCGATGTCCAGCACCGTGTCTGGAAGCCCGAGGTGGTCATTGACCAGCGCTCCCTTCTTCGCACCGGCGTCCAGTTCCATGATGCCGGCCGCATCGTCGTCGAGGCCGAGCTCGGCCGAGGAACAGAGCATGCCCGAGGACACGATGTCATGGATTCGCGTCTTGGCGATCTTGATCCCGCCGGGCAGCTCGGCGCCGATCAGGGCGACGGGGCTCCTGAGGCCGACCCGGACATTGGGCGCACCGCACACGATGCTCAGGGCGCGGGTGCGGCCGATATCCACCTGGCAGATCCGCAGGTTCTCGGCCCCGGGATGGTCCTCGACCTTCACGACCTCTCCGACCACCACGTGCGCGGACACCGGTTCGCAGCGCTCGACGGCCGCCACCTCGAGTCCGGCCAGGGTCAGCGCGCGGGCGATGTCGTCGGCCGCCGGCGCCGTTCGCACCCAGGTCTTCAGCCAGGATTCGCTGATTCGCACGATATCTCGCCCCTACTGGAACTGCGCCAGGAAATTGACGTCGTTGTCGAAGAACAGCCTGATGTCGTCCACGCCGTAGCGGCGCATGGCCAGGCGCTCGACGCCGACGCCGAAGGCGTAGCCGGTATAGCGCTCGTAGTCCACCTTGACGTGGCGGAGCACCTCCGGGTGGACCATGCCGCAGCCCAGGATCTCGACCCAGCCGGTCTGCTTGCACACGCGGCATCCGGCGCCGTCGCAGAACACGCAGCCGATGTCCACTTCCGCCGACGGCTCGGTGAACGGGAAATACGACGGCCGGAACCGCACCTTGAGGTCGGCCTCGAAGAACTCGCGCAGGAAATGGGTCAACACGCCCTTTAGGTGGCCGAAGGTGATGCCCTCGCCCACCGCCAGCCCCTCGACCTGGTGGAACATGGGGGTGTGCGTCATGTCGGAGTCGCAGCGGTAGACCCTGCCCGGCGCGATCACCTGCAGCGGCGGCGCATGCTCGAGCATGTAGCGGATCTGCACTGGCGAGGTATGTGTCCTGAGCACCCGGCCGTCGTCGACGTAGAAAGTGTCGTGCATGGCGCGCGCCGGATGATCGGCGGGGATGTTCAGCGCCTCGAAGTTGTAGAAGTCGTCCTCGATTTCCGGGCCCTCGGCGATGTCGAAGCCGAGCCGGCCGAAGATGTCGCCGATGCGCTCGATGGTGCGCGTGACGGGGTGCAGCGAGCCGCAGTCGGCGTGGCGGCCCGGCAGGGTGACGTCGACGCCCTCGGCCTCGAGACGTCGCTCGATATTGGCGGTCGCGAGACGCTCGCCGCGCTCGCGGATCTTCTCCGCCAGTTGTTGCTTGAGCGCATTGACTTCCCGGCCGAACTCGCGCCGCTCGCCAGGGTCCAGGGAGGCGATGAGCTTGAGTTGCTCCGTCACCAGCCCCCTCTTGCCGAGGTAGAGCACGCGCAGTCGCTCCAGGGCGTCGCCATCGATTGCGCCCTCGACGGCCTCGACCGATTCGCGCGCGAGCGAATGCAGGTTATCCAGCAGGGATTTGCTCAAGGGGACTTCACCTGTAACGTGTCGGGTAACGGGACGCGGCGGACGCGGCCACCCGAGCGGTTCAGGCAGCATCCCCGCTGCCTGAGTGGCCTTTGGCTGTTCCGGCGAAAGCCGACCGCGGCGGGCGGCCTCCGGGACGGGCTCAGGCGGCGAGTGCCTCTTTCGCCTGGGTGGCGAGTGCGCCGAATGCTTCTCGGTCGTGGACTGCGAGATCGGCCAGGACCTTGCGGTCGACTTCGATGTTGGCCTTTCGCAGCCCGCTCATAAATCGGCTGTAGGAAAGGTCGAACTCGCGGGCGGCGGCGTTGATGCGCACGATCCACAGGGCGCGGAACTGGCGCTTGCGCTGGCGCCGGTCGCGGTACGCGTACTGGCCTGCCTTGGCCACGGCCTGGGCGGCGACGCGGTAGACGTTCTTGCGCGCGCCGCGATAACCCTTGGCGCGCTCCATCACCTTCTTGTGACGGGCGTGGGCGGTAACGCCCCGTTTTACTCTGGGCATTTATGACCTCTTTGCACTATCAGGCGTAAGGTAGCATCTGCTTGACGGATGCGTGATCCGCCTCGTCCACGAGCAGGCCGTGGCGCAGATGGCGTTTTCTCTTGGTCGACTTCTTTGTCAGGATATGGTTCAGGTATCCCTGTGAACGCTTGAATCGACCGCTGGCCGTCTTCTTGAACCGCTTGGCGGCACCGCGGTTGGTCTTCAATTTGGGCATGTCGGCTGCAATCTCCGGAAATCGTCTTCAAATGTCGAAACTGTCAGGATTCACTGTCCCGCGGACCGGCGCTGCTCACGGCGAATCGGGTTGAGCACCATCACCATCTGGCGCCCCTCCATCTTCGGGTGCTGTTCCACCGTCGCGTACTCCTCGAGGTCGCGCTCGACCCGCTTGAGCATCTGCATCCCCAGTTCCTGGTGCGCCATCTCGCGACCGCGAAAGCGGAGCGTGACCTTGGCCTTGTTGCCTTCCTGGAGGAACTTGGCGAGCCGCTTGAGCTTGACGTCGTAGTCGCCGACGTCCGTACCGGGCCTGAACTTGACTTCCTTGACGACGATCTGTTTCTGCTTCTTGCGCGCCTCCTGCTTCTTCTTGCTGGCGTTGTACAGAAACTTTCCGTAATCCATGATCCGGCATACCGGCGGATCGGCGTTCGGGGATATTTCGACCAGGTCGAGTCCATCGTCGGCGGCGCGCTCGAGGGCCTCGACGGTGGGCAGGATGCCTACCTGCTCTCCATCGGAGCCGATCAGGCGAACCCGCGCAGCGGTGATCTGGTCGTTGACCCGTTGTTGCTTGTCTTGCGCTATTGCTGTATTCCTCGTTGAATAAAATACGGCCGTGTTACGCGGCGGAAAGGATATCGACCGCGAATGTCTCGACGGACATCGCGCCCAGGTCCTTCCCTTCCCGCGTCCTCACGGCGACGGTGCGATCTGCCACCTCCCGGTCTCCGACGACCAGCAGGTAGGGAACTCTGTGCAATGTATGTTCCCGGATTTTATAGCCGATTTTCTCGTTCCTCAAGTCCAAAAACACCCTGACATTCTGTTTTTCAAGGATTTTTTGCACTTCCCGGACCCAGTCGGCCTGGTGGTCGGTGATGGACATGACCACCGCCTGCCACGGCGCGAGCCACACGGGCAGGCGTCCCTCGGTCTCCTCGATCAGGATCCCGATGAATCGCTCGATGGACCCGAGGATGGCCCGGTGGATCATCACCGGCACCTGGCGTTCGCCGTGCTCGTCGACGAACTTCGCGCCGAGGCGCCCGGGCATGAAGAAGTCGAGCTGGATGGTGCCGCACTGCCACGAGCGGCCGATGCTGTCGCGCAGGACGAACTCGATCTTGGGGCCGTAGAAGGCCCCCTCGCCGGGCTGCAGCCGGTAGTCGATACCCTTGGCGGCGAGGACCTCGGCGAGATCGTTCTCCGCCTTTTCCCACAGGGCGTCTTCGCCGACCCGGTTCTCGGGCCGGGTCGACAGCGCCACCTCGACTTCGGTGAAGCCGAAATCGCCGTAGACCCGGTAGGTCAGGTCGATCAGGGTGGCCACTTCCTCGGCGATCTGCGCCTCGCTGCAGAACACGTGGGCGTCGTCCTGGGTGAAGCGGCGCACCCGGAACAGGCCGTGCAGGGTACCGGAAGGCTCGTTGCGGTGAACCACGCCGAACTCGCTGATACGGATCGGCAGGTCACGGTAGCTCTTCAGGCCCTGGTTGAAGATCTGGATGTGCCCGGGGCAGTTCATCGGCTTGATGGCGTACTCCCGGTTCTCCACCGAGGTGGTGAAGATGTTGTCCTGGAACTTGTCCCAGTGCCCGGAGCGCTCCCACAGCGAACGGTCAAGGATCTGCGGGGTGTGCACCTCCTGGTAGCCGTACTGGAGCGTGATCCGGTGCATGTAGTCGCGCACGACGCTGAACAGCGTCCAGCCGTCGCGGTGCCAGAACGCCATGCCCGGCGCCTCTTCCTGGAAGTGGAACAGGTCCAGTTCCTTGCCGATGCGCCGGTGGTCGCGCTTCTCCGCCTCCTCGAGGCGGGTCAGGTAGGCTTTCAGCGCCTTGTTGTCGGGCCAGGCAGTACCGTAGATCCGTTGCAGCATCTCGTTGCGCGAATCGCCGCGCCAGTACGCTCCCGCCAGCTTGGTCAGCTTGAAGGCGCCGAGCTTTCCGGTGCTCGGCACGTGCGGGCCCCGGCACAGGTCGACGAAGTCGTCCTGGCGGTACAGGGAGATTGCCTCGCCTGCCGGAATCGAGGCGATGATCTCGGCCTTGTATTCCTCACCCATGTCCCGGAAGTAGCGCACCGCCTCGTCGCGCGGCATCTCTTCGCGGCCGACCGGGTAGTCGGCGGCGGCGAGTTCGGCCATTCGCGCCTCGATTCTCTCGAGGTCCGCCTCGTGAAAGCCCTTCGGGTAGGCGAAGTCGTAGTAAAACCCGTCCTCGATCACCGGGCCGATGGTGACCTGGGCATCCGGAAAGAGCTGCTTGACCGCGTGGGCCAGCAGGTGCGCGGTCGAGTGGCGGATGACCTCGAGTCCCTCCGGATCCTGGGCCCTGAATATCTTCAGATCGGCGTCGTCCTCGATCACGAACGACAGGTCGACCATGCGCCCGTTCACGGACGCGGCGACCGCGGCCCGGGCGAGTCCCGGGCCGATGTCTTCGACGACGCGTGTTACCGGCACGGGCGCGTCGTACTTGCGCTTCGAGCCGTCCGGCAGTGTGATTTCGGGCATGGGAGAAAAAACAATCCCCGGCCGAACCGGGGAATACGGGTATCTGGTAGGCGCGAGTGGGATCGAACCACCGACCACTACCATGTCAAGGTAGTGCTCTACCACTGAGCTACGCGCCTGTCGCGCTCGCGGCCGGGGCGAACGCCTCGCGCGCGGCCGGCAAGGGCGCGGAAATTACCATGAAACATGCCGCCCGATCAACGGAAAATCCCCGGCGGCAGGGACGATCGGCGCGCTCCGGGTCCCGGCGGCGTTCAGACCGGCGCGTAGAAGGTCCGGCGCAGCTCGAGGATCTCGTCGCGCACCTTCGCGGCCTGCTCGAACTCGAGGTCGCGCGCGTAGGCGTGCATCCGTCGCTCGAGCTCGCCGATGCGGCGCGCGGCCTCCTCGGGACCGACCACCTCGGGTGGGGCCACCGGGCGGTCGCCGCGCCCGCCCTTGCGGGCCCGCGCCCTGCCCCGGGCGGTGCTGCCGGTGGCGTGGAGGCCGTCGATCATCTCGCGCACCCGTTTCTCGACCCCGCGCGGGGTGATGCCGTGGGTCTCGTTGAAGTGCTCCTGCTTTTCGCGCCGTCGCGAAGTCTCGCCCAAGGCCTGGCGCATCGAATCGGTTTCCTCGTCGGCGTAGAGGATGGCGCGCCCGTGCAGGTTGCGAGCCGCCCGGCCGATGGTCTGGATCAGCGAGCGCGTCGAGCGCAGGAAGCCTTCCTTGTCGGCGTCGAGCACGGCGACCAGGGCGACTTCCGGAATGTCGAGCCCCTCGCGCAGCAGGTTGATTCCGACCAGCACGTCGAAGGCGCCGAGCCTCAGGTCGCGGATGATCTCCACGCGTTCCACCGTGTCGATGTCCGAGTGCAGGTAGCGCACCCGAATGCCGTTGTCGTTGAGGAAGTCGGACAGGTCCTCGGCCATGCGCTTGGTCAACGTGGTGACAAGCACCCGCTCGCCCCGCTCCACCGAGGCGCGAATCTCGGACATGAGGTCGTCCACCTGGGTGGCCGCCGGCCGTACCAGCACCACGGGGTCCACCAGCGCGGTGGGCCGCACGATCTGCTCGACCGGCGTGCCCGAGCGATTGAGTTCGTACGGTCCCGGCGTGGCGGAGATGAACATCGTCTGCGGCATCATCGACTCGAACTCGTCCATGCGAAGCGGCCGGTTGTCCAGCGCCGACGGCAGTCGGAAGCCGTACTCGACCAGGTTCTCCTTGCGCGATCGGTCGCCCCTGTACATGGCGCCGATCTGCGGCACGGTGACGTGGCTCTCGTCGATGAACAGCAGCGCGTCCTTGGGCAGGTATTCCATGAGCGTCGGCGGCGGCTCGCCGGCGGCCCGGCCGGACAGGTAACGGGAGTAGTTCTCGATGCCGCTGCAGTAGCCGACCTCCTGCATCATCTCCAGGTCGTACAGGGTGCGCTGCTCGAGGCGCTGGGCCTCGACCAGCTTGCCGGCCTCCTTGAGTTCGGCGAGGCGCTCGCGCAGTTCCTCGCGGATCGCCTTGGCCGCCTCGACGATGGTGTCCCGGTGGGTGACGTAGTGGCTCTTGGGATAGATGGTCCAGCGGGTGATGCGGTCGTCGTGCTCGCCGGTCAAGGGGTCGATCTGGCTCAGTTTCTCGATCTCGTCGCCGAACAGTTCGATGCGCAAGGCGAAGCGTTCGGACTCGGCGGGAAAGACGTCGATGACGTCGCCGCGCACCCGGAACGTGCCGCGCTCTAGGACCATGTCGTTGCGGGTGTACTGCAGTTCCGCCAACCGCCGCAGCAGCTCGCGCTGGTCCAGCTCGCCGCCCTCGCGCAGGTGCAGGACCATGCGATGGTAGGAATCCGGGTCGCCGAGACCGTAGATTGCCGACACGGTGGCGACGATGACCACGTCGCGCCGCTCAAGCAGCGCCTTGGTCGCCGACAGGCGCATCTGGTCGATGTGGTCGTTGATCGACGCGTCCTTCTCGATGTACGTGTCCGTCGACGGCACGTACGCCTCGGGCTGGTAGTAGTCGTAGTACGAGACAAAGTACTCCACGGCGTTGCGCGGAAAGAAGTCGCGGAATTCGGCGTAAAGTTGGGCCGCCAGGGTCTTGTTGGGCGCCATCACCAGGGCCGGCCGCTGCTGGCGGGCGATGACGTGCGCCATGGTGAAGGTCTTGCCGGAGCCGGTCACGCCGAGCAGGGTCTGGAATGCCTCGCCGTCGTCGAGTCCCGCGCACAGGGAGTCGATGGCGGCTGGCTGATCGCCTGCCGGGTCGAAGTCGCTGACGAGTTCGAAATCACGCATGATTGCGGTGTGCAGAAAACACTGCTAAAAAGATTCAATTCTACGCCGTCGGGCGGCACCCGGCACGCGCCGGCACCGTTGCCCGCACGAAAGGATCCACGGACGGACGACAATCGGGACCCCAAGGATGGAAGGCCGATCTCCTTGCTCTTCGCCGCCGGGCCGCGTTCGCGGCTTCTCGCTCCTCGAACTGCTCGTGGTCCTCGTGATCGCCGCCGTGGTGGCGGCCCTGGCGACGCCCGCGCTGAACTCGCTGCGGCGCCAGTTCGACCTCGCGGGCGCGGCCGACACGCTGCTCGAACACCTGAACCGCGCGCGCTCCCACGCAGTGACGAGCGGACGGAGAGTGACGGTGTGTCCCCTCGACGCAGGCGGTTGTGGTGGCGCAGGACACTGGAGTCAAGGCTGGATGGCGTTCGAGGACCATGATACCGACGGCGCCCGCGATACCGCCGAACCGGTGCTGGTGCGCTACCGCAACGACCCGGATCGGGTCGCCGTGGCCTTTCGCAAGACCGGCGCCCACCTTTACTACCGCCCAACCGGTTACGGATGGCCTGCCGGCACGTTCCGTTTCTGCGCCGCCCGCGGCGGTGGTGCCGGGCACGCCGTCATCGTCGCATTGAACGGACGCCCGCGGCGAGCCGGGGATGGCGATCCGCCGGTCGACTGTGTGCTGCCCTGAGCGCCGCGAACGGGCGCACGCACGGTCGCCATCGCCCCTTGACCCTCCCCGGCCTTGAAAGTAGGATTCGCGTCTCCCGATTTTCCCCGGTAGCTCAGTCGGTAGAGCAGGTGGCTGTTAACCACCCTGTCGGCAGTTCGAGTCTGTCCCGGGGAGCCAACTTCAAGGCAACGGATCGCCCCCGCACGGCCGCCTCGCAGGCGGCCGTGCCGCGTTGGCGACCCGATTTCACCGACGCTGCACCATCCCGATACGCCCCCGCGACAGCACCGGTCGGTCGCTGGCAGGTATTCCGTCCGACGCCGCGGTTCGCGTGCGTGGCCCCGATCTCGCTGGTCAATATTTACCTTTCAACGGTCAGGGGAACCGGGTCATATTACACGCGACCGATTTCCAGCCTGTTGTGTTGATTTCCTGTTCGCACGATGCAGAATACGACGAATGGGGGCATGAATATCCAACTATACGATCAAATCCACGCGTCCCGCCTGCTCGCCCTGGACTCCGACACGTCCGTGGCGAGGTTGGCCGAATCGGCGCAACTCGAACAGCGGGAGTTCGAAAGCGAGCTCGGCGAGCGGTGGGACATTCCCGCCGGCCTTTCCGCGACGCTCGCCAACAAGGCGGCGGCCGGCCGGATTCTCGGCCTCATTGCCGGCACAGAAGAAATACTCGCACCCGTGCGAGCCCGCCACCGGCAGTTTCGCAAGCGGCTCGAGGCCGCGGAAACAGTCGCGGACGGCGCCGATCTCGAGCGTCTGGCGTCGATCTACGACGTGCACCGGGACAAGTCCGTACCCGAACTGGTCAACCTGGCAACGCGGAACCTCGATGTCGCCAGGGCTACCCTGCTCTACCTGGGCGGCTGTGACCGCTACGCAGTCACCGAGGTGGAAAAGGCCACGCTGCGATCCTGCATCGCCCGCCACGTGCTCGGCGAGGACTACGAAGACTATCGCCGCAACCGCGAGTTGTTCGACGTCATGGGTTCCTTCGTCAACGACCTCATCGACAAGTACATCGAACTCGAACGGCGCGTCGATACCCGCCGGCGAGAGCATGCCGAGGTGGTGGACATCGATCCACGATGGCGGCAGATGTACGAGCGCATCCTGGCGGACGCCCGGGTCAGGCCGGGTTCGGCGGCACTCGGCTGACGACCTCCGCGGGCTTCCCTCCCCGGCGGTACCACATGGCGTGAACCGTCTCTCGCGTGCGGCGGTTCGTCACTTCGAGGCTGAATACCCGGTCCTCTCCCGACGGGCTGACTTCGAGCACCGCCCTTGATTGCCAAAGACACGTCACGGTGTTGTCCACCGGGGTCACGTGCAGGCACCTGCCATCGACAAGGACGAGGTCGTCGCCATCCAGCCTGACCCTGCTCAGTTCGATCGACTCGGCGTTCATGACTTGCCTCCTTTGCCTGACGGTTCGACTCGCGTCGCTGTCGGCGCGGTAATCGCCGGTAGCGGCGCGCGGACGGGCACGACAGGCCGCCGCGCGCAGGGTCATGCTGTACGAACCGGCGGAATCTTTCCGTGATTCACTTCACATTACGGCGGTTTGCGCGGGCGCAAGGTCTACCCGCGTCGGGGGTCAATCGGACCGAGGTGTACCGGCGGCCTCTATTCGGGCGGGGTGGACGACGATGCTGCGGCCCTCGAGGTGAATCATGCCGCGATCCTCGAGCGTGTGCAGCACCTGGCCCGCCATCTCGCGCGAGCAGTTGACGATGCGGCCGAGTTCCTCGCGGGTGATCCGGATCATCTTGCCTTCCGGGTGGGTGATTGCGTCGCCGGCCCCGGCGAGCTCCATCAGTGTGCGGGCGATTCGTCCGGTGACGTCCAGGAAAGCCAGGTCGCTCAGCTTCTCGCTGGTCTTGCGCAGGCGCACCGCGAGCTGACGGGTGAGTTCCATGAGCAGGTCCGGGTCCTCGTGAATCAGGGCCCGGAACTGCGGAAACCCCACGACGGCGAGTTCACAGTTGGTTCGCGCGATCACCGTGGCGCTGCGGCGGAGTCGTTCCTCGAACATGCCCATCTCGCCGAAGAACTCGCCCGGGTTGAGGTAGTGGAAAACCAGCCGCTGTCCGAGTTCGTTATAGACCTCCGCAGTCACCGAACCCCGCATGACATAGTACACTTCCTCGGACACCGTTCCCTGCTGAACGATGATCTCCTTCGCCCGGTATTGCCGAAACACGGACGCAGCCAGCATTTTTCGAATCGGCGCAGGCGCCTCGGCGGGTTGTACGCGATAATTCAACCTTGTCTCTCTCTGTCGTTGTTGGTGTCGGCGCGATCCGTTGTGCCCCGGTTCGTCCTCGCATCGCGGCCATTCGAGTGACGGGTTCAATGATTGTTTGACCGTCCCGGAATGTCAATCAGACCCGTTTCGACATGCGGCTCGAGTCTCGATGAGAGCCGCGCCGGAACCTTTCCCGGACGCCGGCGGTTCAAGCCTTCGCGTTGATCGCGCCGAGTATTGAAGCCGGGATTTTGAACGCGGTATTCTTCATACCGGCTGCCGAGCCGGTTCGCAAGCGAGAACGATTAACGTTCGAAGCCCGGGTTGCGCCATTGCCTCCCGATATTACCCCGGTGTCGAGTCGCAACATAAGGATGGATCGGGCATACGGACGGTTCGAGGGCTCGGAGCCTTGTCGCTGGCCGCGCCACGGTCAGGATACCGGAATACACAGCCCGGAACACCATCGGACCGGCCTGCACAGAAGCGCGTCACGAGTCGGGCAGAACAACGATCAACGAGGAGGCAGGGCATCGCCACTAACAGACAATGCCGCGCGTGCGGCACGGGCAACGCCTCGACGGCCAGGTTCTGTCACGCCTGCGGCGAGCAGCTTGACATCAATCAATGCCCGAGCTGCGGGGCGAGCAATCCCCACGGTGCGAATTTCTGCGTCAACTGCGGGCGCAAGCTCATCGTGTCGAGCGTGGAATCGATTGCCGCCCCGACGTTCGGCGAGGCTGAGCGCGGGGCGTTGCTCGGCTTCGGTGAGCGCCGCCACCTGACCATCATGTTCTGTGACATGGTCGGCTCGACACACCTGTCGAGCGTGCTCGATCCGGAAGAACTGCAGAGCCTGATCAGCGCATTTCACGACCACTGCTCGCGCATCGTCGACCGCTACGGCGGCCGGGTATACCAGTATCTCGGCGACGGCGCCCTGGTGTACTTCGGCTACCCGGTGGCCCACGAGAACGATGCCGAACGCACCGTGCTGGCCGCGCTGGAGATCCTCGAGTCCATCGACCAGGTCGGCACCGACGCCGGGCGCGCTGCCGCGGGACCGATCGAGGCTCGCATAGGCATCGCCACCGGGCTGACCGTTGTCGGCCAGCGCGGCGGCCAGGCCGGGTTCCTGTCCGGGGTCACGCCCAACCTGGCCAGCCGGCTGCAGGCCCTGGCAGACCCGAACACGGCGTGCGTCTCCGACGCCACCCGGCGGATCGTTCCGGAGTTGTTCGAATTTCGCGATCTCGGGGAGCACCGGCTCAAGGGCCTCGGCGAACCGGTCCGGGTGTGGCAGGTGGTCGGTCCGCGCGAGTTCGAGACCCGTTTCGACGCGCTGAGCAGCGCGTCGCTGACGCCGATGGTCGACCGCAGCGACGAACTCGAGGAGATGCGACTGTACTGGGAGCGCGCCCGCACCGGAGACGGCCAGGTCGTGGTTCTGAGCGGCGAGCCGGGCATCGGCAAGTCGCGCCTGGCGCGGGAGTTCCGCCGCCAGATCGAAGTCTCGCCGCACATGTGGCTGCGCTACCAGTGCATCCCTCATCACGTCAACACCGCGTACCACCCGCTGATCCAGCAGCTCAGGATCTCGGCGCGGATATCGCCCGTCGACAGCCCGCGCCTGCAGTTCGCCAAGCTTCAGCGACTGTTCTCGGCGATCGGCGTCGACTCCGCCGATTTCCTGCCGCTGTACGCCAACATTCTTTCCATTCCGGACCGCGACACCTATTCCGCCCCCGCCGCCAGTCCCGAGCAGGAGCAGCGCAAGGTGTTCGACAGCTTCATCCGGGTGATCAAGTCCCTTGCCCAGCGCTCGCCGCTCGTGGTCCTGTTCGAGGACGTCCACTGGATCGATCCGACGACGCTTCGCCTGCTCAACCGCCTCGTGGCCGAATGCCGCAATCTGCCGCTGTTGCTCCTGATCACGGCCCGGCCCGAGTTCGATCCTCCGTGGATCGGCAGCCCCCACGTGCGCAGCATCCAGATCGGCCGGCTTTCCGGCAACCATGCACGGGACCTGATCGTGCGGCTGCGCGGCGGCTCGCTGATGCCCGACGGCGTGCTGGCGAACATCGTCGAGACCACCGACGGCGTGCCGCTGTTTCTCGAGGAAATCGGCCACATGCTGATCGGGTCCTCGCGGCCGGCCGCCGGCGGGGCCGTCGTGAACGGCAACGGCTTCGCGGTGCCGATCCCGGAAACCTTGCAGGACTCCCTGGTGGCGCGGCTCGACCGACTCGGGGACCGCGCCAAGTCCCTGCTCCAGGTCGCCAGCGTCGTCGGCCGGGAATTTCCGCGAAGGCTTCTCGTCGGGGTGTCGCCGTACGATGCGGAAACCACCGACTCGACGATGAAACGCCTGGTCAATTCCGGTCTCGTACAGTCCGAGGGCCGCGACGACAATGTCCATTACCTGTTCAAGCACTCGCTGATCCAGGAAGCCGCCTACCAGAGCATCCTCAAGACCGCCCGGCCGACGCTGCATCGGCGCATCTGCGAAACCATCGAGGGCGATCCCGCACTGGCGCAGAGCATGAGTCTCGAGTTCCTGGCCTACCACAGCCTCGAAGCCGGGATGCGCCGCAGGGGCATCGACTACCTGCGCCGCGCCGGCCAGAGCGCCAGCGAGCGCTCCGCCAGCCAGGAGGCGGTGCACCACCTGAACCGGGCCCTGGAGTTGCTCGCGCTCGAACCCGAGGGTTCCGAGCGCGATCGCGACGAGCTGCAGATCCTGGTCGTCCTCGGTCCCGTGCTGATGGCGACGGAGGGCAGCGGCTCGGCCAGGACCACCGATATCTATCGGCGGGCGATGGAGCTGTGTGCGACGCTTCCGGAATCGCCGGAGCATTTCGCCGCCTCCTGGGGCTGGTGGCGCATCCACATGAACATGAATTTCACCGAGGGCCGCAAGTGGGCCGATCGACTGGTGGATCTGGCCGGCCGCCTCGACGACCCCGGGTTGCTGCTGCAGGCGCATCACTGCCAGTGGGCGACGCTGTTCAACATCGGCGAGCAAGTGGAATGCCTGCAGCATGTCGATCTCGGCCTGCCCCTTTATGATCCCGCGTTCCACCACCGTCACGCCTCGCTTTACGGCGGCCACGACCCGCAGGTGTGCGGTCTGGGGGAGAGCGCCCTGTCCTGCTGGCTGCTGGGCCGTCCCGAGCAGGCGGCTCGCTGCATCGCCGATGCCCTTGCCGCGGCCGAGCGCCTCGGTCACATCGGCAGCACCGCGCATGCCATGGACATCACCCTGATGCTCGACCGCTACCGCGATGACCCGGCCGCGGTACTGGAACGGTCGACGTCGATGATCCGCTTCGCCTACCAGCAGTCGCTGCCCGACTATCGCGCCAAGGGCGAATTCTTCACCGGCTGGGCCCACGGCAAGCTGGTCGACGCGCGCGAGGGTATCGGCAAGATGAAGCTCGGCATGGACACCCTGCTGGCCATCGGGACGCGCGAGGACTTCCCGGTCTACTTCGACATGCTCGCCGAGATCTACGGCATCCTCGGCGAGCCGCGCCAGGGGCTCGAGGCCATCGGGCAGGCGTTCGAGGAGGCCGATCGCAGCGGTCTGCACTACTGGGACGCGGAACTGCACCGACGACGCGGCGAGCTGACCCGCATGCTTGCCGACGCCGATCCCGCCGAGTTCGAAGAGTGTTTCCACCGCGCCCTGGAAGTCGCACGCGCCCAGCAGACGCTGGCGCTGGAACTGCGCGCCGCGCGCAGCCTGGCGAGGGTCCACTTCGACCGCGGCGCCAGGAAAGAGGCGCTGACTCTGCTGGAGCCGGTCTACGCCAGGTTTTCCGAAGGCCTGGCGACGAACGAGCTGGTGAGCGCCGCGTCCCTGCTCAGGTCCCTGTCGTGACCGTCGCCGGGACATTACCCGGCGATGCGCGCAAGCGCTACTTTCGGGGCACCCATCGCACCGTGGAGCCGTCGCGAACGTTGTCCGTGGTCGCCCCCTTCCTCGGGGAGATGGGGATCACCCGTGTCGCAAACGTCACCGGCCTGGACCGGATCGGCATTCCCGTGTACACCGTGTGCCGGCCCAATTCCCGCTCGATTTCCGTGTGCCAGGGCAAGGGACTGGACGCCGACGCGGCCAGGGTGTCGGGCGTGATGGAGGCGGTGGAAACCTGGCACGCCGAGAACATCGCCCTGCCCGTCAGGCTGGGCAGCCGCGACGAGCTCCAGCGCGAACTGCCGCTGGTCGACGTCGATCGGCTACCGAAGTCGGTCGAAGAGCTCTACCGGCCGGATCGCCCCCTGCCGTGGGTCCAGGGCCAACGCTGGCCGGACGGCGCGCCGCTGTACGTGCCATTGGAGATCGTCAGCGCCGACTACACCCTGCCGCGCCTTCCCGGCAGCGGCTGCTTCGCCGCCAGCACCAACGGCCTGGCCTCGGGCAACACCCTCGCCGAGGCGGTGGCCCATGGGCTCTACGAGGTGATCGAGCGCGACGCCTCGACACTCTGGAGCCTGTCACGACCGCGCGCCAGGCATGAGCGCGGCGTGGACCCGGCCACCATCGACGACGACGATTGCCGCGCACTGCTGGCTCGTTTCGAACAGGCGGGGCTCGAAGTGCGGACCTGGGACGTGACCTCGGATGTCGGTATCGCGGTTTTCCTCTGTCTCGTGTTCTCGCGCGAGGCCGACGCATCGGATCCCGAGTTCGGCTGCGGCGCCCATCCCGCGAGGGAGATCGCCCTGGCGCGGGCCCTCACCGAGGCCGCCCAGGCGCGCACCACGTTCATCGCCGGCTCCCGCGACGACTTCGACCCGGCGCTCTACGGCCGCGAGGCCCGCACCCGCCGGCGCGCATACTGCCTTGGCGAGGCGGCCCGTCACCGGCCGCTGCGTGCGTTCGCCGACACCCCCACCCGCAACGCCGACTCGATCGAGTCGGATCTCAACCACGCCCGCGAACGCCTGGCTCGCGCCGGGATGGACACAATCGTGGTCGTCGACCTGACCCGGGAGCCCCCGGGGATTCCGGTGGTCAGGGTGATCGTGCCGGGACTGGAAGGTCCGCGCGACCATGACGGCGCCGACTACGTGCCAGGCGAACGTGCCCGGGCGGCCGTCGCGGATCTGCCGTTGTGAATGTCGCGATCTTCGCCGGGCCGACCATCGACGTCGCCGCCGTGACCGCGGCAATCGACGCCGTGGTACTGCCGCCGGTCCGCCAGGGCGACGTCTACCGCCTGGTCGAGGCGCACGCGCCGCGCATGATCGGCATCGTCGACGGCTACTTCCACCAGGTTCCCTCGGTATGGCACAAGGAGATCCTGTGGGCCCTGTCCCGCGGCGTCGCCGTGTTCGGCAGCGCCAGCATGGGCGCGCTGCGCGCCGCCGAGCTCGCGTCCTTCGGCATGGTCGGCGTCGGGGTCGTCTACGAGGCATACCGGGACGGCCGCTTCGCACCCTACAACGACGCTTTCGAGCACGACGACGAGGTGGCGGTGATGCACGGCCCGGCGGAACTCGGCTACCCCGCCGTGTCCGAGGCCCTGGTCAACATTCGAACCACTCTCGACCGGGCCGAACGCGAGTCGGTGATCGACCCCGGTCAACGCGACGCGCTCAAGGACCTCGCCAGGTCCATGTACTATGCCGACCGCACGTGGGAGTCGCTGCTGCAGGCGGCGCAGACCTTCGGGCTCGCATGTCCGTACGACCGTCTGAGCTCCTGGCTCGCCGGCGGGCGCGTGAATCGCAAGAGGCTCGACGCCGAGGCCATGATCGCGGCGATGAAATCCGCCACGGAGTCGATGCCGCAGAAGCCGCGGTTCCATTTCGAGCACACCGGCCAGTGGCAGCGGATGATCGAAGGCATCCATGCCCGAACCGAAGCGGCGAATCCCGCGCTCGTGGAACTCGCCCTTCGCGGCGACGACTATATCGTCTGCCGCCGCCGCGCGGTGCGGCGGCTGCTGGCGCTGGATTCACCGGGGCGCGACGATGATGCCCTCGCCGATATTCGCGCGGTCCTCGAGTTGGCGCATCCGGAACGTTCGGCACGACAGCTGAACGACATCCACCGCGATCCTGACCGCGTCGATGACCTGCTCGGCCGGGAGTTGGCCGCCCGTACACTCGAGTCCTGGGTTCGCGGCATCCCGGCGGATGTCATCGAGCGGCACATGGCAGCCGAGCTTCGCGACGACGGCCGGCTCGAGGAACTTCAGCGGCGGGCGGCGCAAAAGCGCGAGGTGCTCGATACCCTCGGCAACCCCCTTGCCGCCGCGGCGCTGAGGGGCCCCGAGGACCTCCAGCTGCTGGACTGGTACTTCGGGCGTCGCCTTGGCGCGGAGCTGCCCGACGATCTCGGCGAACATGCCCGGACACACGGGTTCACCGACGCCGAGGCATTGATCCAGGCCGTGTTCGACGAGTATCTTTTCACATCGAAACAGGACGACACCGGCGCGAGGACGGCTGGCGATGCTGTTTAACGGCCTGGCTTTCGAGGAGACCGGAACTCGTTTCCGGCTCTATCCCCAGTCCCCGGTGCTCGACGAGTTCGCCGAGCCGGAAACGGTTTGGGTGTCCACGGCGCCCTGGGAGATCGAGCCGGGTCCGGCAGACGCGCGCATGTACGTGGTCGATGCCGTCGGCAAGGACGAGCCCTACGCCTTTCCCGCCCTGCCGCCGTGGCAAGGTCGGCGCCATCCCGAAGTGACCGCGGGTCCCGACGGTCACTTCGATCACCTGGCGGCCGACAGCCGCGAGTTCCGAGCCGCCCACATGTACGGCGTCATGCGCATGGTGCTGGACATCTGGGAAGGCTACTTCCAGCGCCGGATCGGGTGGCACTTCCAGGACGTGCTGCCGCGGCTCGAGCTGATTCCGTGGCTGCGGTGGAACAACGCCCAGGCCGGGTTCGGGTTCATCGAGACCGGGTATCGACTCGGGCCGGGCGGCGAGCGGGTGCCGCTCAGCCTCAACTTCGACGTGCTCGCCCACGAACTCGGTCACAGCATCCTCTACTCGGAACTGGGCCTGCCGGCCGATGGCGAGGCGAGCGCCGAGTACGTGGCTTATCACGAGTCCGCCAGCGACCTCGTCGCCATCATCTCCGTGCTGCATTTCGATTCCATCGTCGACCTGCTGCTCGAGCGCACTCGCGGCAACCTGTACGTGCGAAACGTCCTCAATCGCATCGGAGAGACCTCGCCCACCGAGCAGCTGCGACTCGCCAGCAACCGGCTGCGCATGCGCGACGTTCCTGATCGCGCGTCGCCGCTGGCGGCACTGTCCCAGCGCCAGCGCCACTTGCTCGGCGAACCGGTCACGGGCGCGGTGTTCGACATTCTCGTGGAAGTTTTCCAGCAGATGCTGGTCGATGAGGGGCTGATCAGCGAACACCTCGACGCCATCTCCCGCCGCGACGCCTGCAGCCACCGCCTGGGGCCCAGTCAGGCAGGGTTCGACCGCGCCTGGGCCCGCGCACCCGCGGCGTTTAAGCGCGTTCTCGGCGAGGCGCGGGATTACATGGGGCAGGTGCTTGCCCTGTCGTGGGAGGAACTGGGTTTCGACCTGACCTTCGTCGACGTCGGCCGCGCCCTGCTGCGGGCCGACCTCGAGCTGTCGGGCGGCCGGTTTCATCCGGAGATACTCCAGTCCCTGGTGTGGCGCGAGATCGGAGAATGACGACCCCGCGCGCATCTGGACAACGCGTGCGGGCTGAACTAACCTGTCGACCACGCGACGAATGACCGCGGCGCCCCACGCCGCAGAGGTGGAAGAATGGCACTCGATCCGACCAACGACCTGTTCGAGGATCTCTACGAACCCACCAAGATCTACCTGTTCGGGAAGCGATTCCAGAGCCTGTCGTTCAATATCGGTGACCTCGCGCTGACGCCGTACGCTCCATCGGACAAGGTGCCGAAAGAGCGTGATGTTCCCATGCCGCCCCCACGGTGGGAACGAAGCCTGCGACGGCTCAGGGTGGACCAGGATGACGACAAGTGTCCGGACGCCGCGCAGCTGGCCCGTATCTACAGCTTCTCGTTCGAGGGGCATTACTACAAGCTGCCGAAGCCGGTGATATACCTCGTCTGGGGCGAAGGCGAAGTACCGGAAGACGTTCCGACCGAAACCGGTATTGCTCCTCCCCGCCGCGGAGTAGTCCCCGTTCGTGGCGCCGGAGATCCAACCTTCTTCACCGTGAATACCGGCATCGAGGGCAAGGCGTTCCGCTTCGCCTCCGACATCCGCGTCTGGAAGATGGACTGCCAGGACATGTCGGTGGCCATCGATCTCGAGGTCGGCGACATGAAGGACATCCTGCTGGCCCGCGTGATCGAGGAGCAGGAAGGCATGCGCGCCGCGGCTTCGTCGCGGGCGGCCGCTTCGTCGCGGGCCGCGGCGGCATCGCGGGCCGCAGCCGCATCGCGCGCAGCGGCGAGCTTCCGCGCCGCCATGATCGGCCCGCACCACGAGGACTGATCCCTTCCCCGGCGGCCGGCCCGCCAAGCGCATGCCGGCCGTGCCTTGTTCATGATCCCGGCTCGACCCGGGCGACAGGCGTTCGCTTGAGGCATTCTCCGCGCCGATTGCTTACAATCGACACACGTGTTCCGGCGCTCCGGCGCCGGAGCATCGTCGACGTGTTACGCCTTTAAGGAGAACGCCAGATGCCCAATGCCCGCCGGCTCGTCGTCGCGCTGTCCGTCTCGCTGGTGATCGCGCTCGGCGCCGCGCCGGCCGCTGCTGCCGTGTCCATGCAGGTGTCGGACGGCATCGCGTCAATGCTCGACGGCGACGGACGACCGTTCGCCGGTGTTCGGGTCGACGTCATTTCCGCCGACGGCACCTTCGCCCGCCAGGGCACGACGGACGGCTCCGGTGGTATCTGCCTGCTGGCCGAGGGCGCCGCCGCACCGTCCGGACGGACCGACTGTATTATGCTTCCCAATGGCGAGTACCGGGTGTTCGTGGGCGAGGAGCAGCCAATCCGGATCTCGGTTGGCGCCGGAGCGGTCCGACCCTCCGGCCAGCAGGCGGAACCCGCGAGCGAGGAGAAGCCGCGCTCGCGAACCGCGTTGTGGGCCGGCGCCGCGGTGCTCGCGGTCGCCGGGCTGGCCGGCGGTGGTGGCGGCGGCGGATCCTCGGACGATGAACCGGACGAACCGGTAGACGTGGTCCGCGTCTCGGTGACGCCGCAGATGCTGACCGGAAGTTTCGAGCTCGGCACCAGCCCCTGTCCCACCACCATCGGCGACCTGTCCGTAGAGAACACCGGCGACGTCGCCGCACGGGTGACGGTGGTTCCCATCGAGGGCATCTCCACCACCGGCCAGGGGCAGTCGGTCGAGCCGGGAGACTCGGCCACGGTGACGGTTCTTTACAACTGCCTCGTGGTCGCGGCCATCGCCGGCACCATCGAGGTCGGACTGACCGACGACGGGCAGTCGGACAGCGACACCATCGAGATCCTCGTCGACTTCCAGTAGGTTTCGCCAGCCATGCGGAGCCGAATCATTCGTCGCGAATCGCCTCGGCCGGCGACACCCGCGCGGCTAGTCGCGCCGGCCACCACGAGAACAACGCCCCAAGCAGCAGCGCCACCAGTGTCGGTGCCAGCACGCTGATCCAGCCCGGCTGCGGCGTCAATGGCAATCGCGGCCCGGCGAGGGCGGTCAGCACGTGAGCGGCGACGGTTCCGACAACGCCCGCGGCCAGTGTCACCACCGCCGCCTCGACCACGAACAGTGCTGATACCTGGCTCCTGCGCGCGCCCAGCGAAAGCCTGAGCCCGATTTCCGGTATCCGCTCGCGAACGTTCAGCACCATCAGGCTCATCAGCGTGGTGCCGCCCAGCACCAGGCACAGCAGCGCCACGGTGCCGACCCCCAGCACCACCGCGCGGCGCAGCGACTCGAGGTCGGCTACCAGCCGGCGCGCGGTCACCCAGCTCAATTCGCCGGCATTGACGCCCGGTTGCGCCAACAGGCGGCCGAGACGCCGCGCGAGGCTCTCGGCATCGCCTCCACCTGCGACGAGGATTTGTTCCACGCGACGGCCGCGGGCGCCGGGCAGGCCTCGGGCCGCCGCCGCCGACGACCACGGGACCAGCACGAAACGCTCGCCGAGGGTGCGCCCCCGGACGCCGTCGCCGGCATTGGCGGCCGGCGCGTCCACCACGCCCACGATGGTGAACGGGACGTCGTCCAGCATCGCGATGCTCCCCGTTCGCCAGTCGAAATCGCGGGCCAGCGCACGACTCGCCAGCGCCACGCGGCCCTGCTCGCGAACGTCGCGCGCATCGAGGTTGCGGCCATCGATAATGGTCCAGCCGCGCATGGGGACCAGCTCCGCGTCGGTGGCGATCACGGTCAGCGGGTTGTCCCGCCCGAGCATCTCCGAGCGGTAGTGAGTGAGCGTAGCGACATCGACCCCCTGGAAATTGCGGCGAACGAGATCGGCATGCTGGATGCCCAGGCCGTCTGCCGATCCATCGAGCGCGTCTTCGCGCCCGATGGACACGACATCGGCGCCGAACTCGGCGGTGACGGCGTCGATCCGCTGTTGCAGGGCGGTCACCACGAGAACCAGGATCGCAAATGCCATGACGCCGACTGCGACCGCGAACGCGGCCAGGGCATGGCGCCCGCCGTGCCCTCTGAAGCCTTCGGCGAGGTCGCTTGCGAGCCGCGCGCCGCGCATCGGCAGCGGGGTCAACATGGTCGCGCATCCGCGCCGGTGAAGGCGCCGTCGACAAGTTTCATGTGGCGCGAGCCGTGGCGCAGCAAGTCGAGGTTGTGAGTCGCCATGAGGATGGTCATGCCGTCCTGGTGGAGGCGGCCGAAGACCTCCATCACCCGGCGCGCCGCCTCGCGGTCGAGGTTTCCGGTCGGTTCGTCGGCCACCAGCAGCCTCGGACTCGCGGCGATGGCGCGGGCGATCGCCACGCGCTGCATCTCACCGCCCGAAAGCACCCGCGCCGGGCGATCCGACAATGCGTCGATACCGACCCTGGCGAGCGCTTCGCGCGCCAGGCGTTCGGCGTCGCCGCGGGCACGGTCGGTGTAACGAAACCTGAACATGACATTCTCCAGCACGCTGCGCCGCGGCAGCAGCGCGTAGCGCTGGAACACGATGCCCACGGCGCGCGCACGCGCCAGGCTCAACGCGCGTTCGCTCGAGCGGGAGAGGTCCTCGCCCATGAACGCCAGGGCGCCGGCCGTGGGCGCGTCGAGCAGCGCCGACAGGTGCAGCAGCGTGCTCTTGCCCGAGCCGGACGGCCCGGTCACCATGACGAATTCACCCGCGTCGATGACGAGATCGACGCCCCGCAGCGCCTCGACCCGGGCGTGCCCCGATCCGAATGCCTTGCGTACGCCGTCCATGGCGAGCACCGGGGCGGTCAATCCACGACCACCCGGTCGCCGGGCGCGAGGCCCGCGACCACCTCGTAGTGGGTGAGGTTGGCTCGGCCGACTGAAACCTCGCGCCACTCGGGCGTGCCGTCGACGAGAACGCGGGCTCGCGGTTCGCCGCCGCCGAAGCGCACGGCGCGGCGCGGCACCAGCACGGCGTCTTCGGCGAAATACGATTGCACCTGTACCACCACCGACATGCCGGGCCGGATTCGCGGGTCGTTCGTCTCGATGCGCACCACGACGTGGAAGAACTTCTGCCGGTCGGGCTTGCCGGGGACCGACTGCGCCACGGCACCGACCGTTTCCACGTGTCCGTCGAAGCGCAGGTCCGGATAGGCCAGCGGCTGAACCAGCGCGGGAGCGCCGTGCGCCACTGTGTTGAGTTCCGCCTCGGGTACGTCGAGCACGGCCACCAGGTCGGACATGTCGGGCAGGATCATGAACGGCTGGTTCGGGTACAGCGTGTCGCCGACGCGAACCCGCCTGAACTCGTTGCCGATGCCGAGCGGCTTGTAGACGACGACGCCGCCGGCTGGAGCGCGGATCACCGAGCTGGCGAGCTGCTCGCGGGCCACGGCGAGCGACTGCTCCGCCGAGGCCACGGTCGTTCGCGCCTTGGCCAATGCCGCCGGGTGCAGGTAGTCCCGGGTCAGCCTGTATTCGAGCTCGGCCTTGTCCACCTCGGCATCGAGGCTCGCCACCTTGCGCCGCTGCTGCTCGACCTCCTGGGCCGACAGCATGCGGTCGCGCATCAGGGCCTCGGAGTCGTCGAGGTAGGCGCGCTCGGCGTCGCGCTTGCGGCGGGACTCGTCGAGAGCCAGTTCGAGTTCCTTGAGTTCCAGCGGCAGGCGGGCGTGCTCGAGACTCTCGAGTTCGCTGCGGGCGATGGCCAGTTCCTGCTCCAGCTTCATGATGCGGGCCCGGATCTCGCTGGCGTCGAACCGGGCGAGGACGTCGCCGGGGGCGACGGTGGCGCCCTCCTCCACCAGTTCGACCAGCGTGGCCGGGCCCTGGAAGCGCGAGGCCACGCTGACCATGTGACGCGACTCGATCACGCCGTCGTGGGCGCTGAGCACGGACAGCTCGCCGCGGGTGACCATCGTGGTGGAGACATCGGCGGGCAGGTCGCGTGTCGTGGTGGTGTCCCTGAACGACCACGCCAGGGTGGCAGCGCCGGCGGCGAGTACGAGCACTGCGAGCCAGCGCACGGCGCTCATTGGAGCGCCTCCGGGGCGAGCATCGCCGGGTACTCGATCAGCACGCCGATGGTGTGCAGGAACCTCCAGGCCGCCAGCGTCGCATCGGTCTCGCCCGCCAGCAGGCGGCTCTCGGCATCCAGGTACGCCTCCTCGGCGTCGGTCACGGAGAAGTTGTCGGTGCGACCGCTCTCGAACAGGCGGCGCGCAAGTTCCAGCCGCGCCGAGGCGTGATCGAGATTCGACTCGAAGGTGGCCAGATCCGCGCGCGCGCGCCGGTAGGCGAGCATGGACTGGCGCACCTCGCGCGAGATCCCGAGTTGCACCACCCGGATCCGCTGCTCGGCCGACACCTCCTCCAGCCTCGCCTGCTCGAGGTCGATGCGCGCCGCCCGGTCGTTGAGATCGGTTTCGCCCCGCACCCCCACGAACCAGCGGCTGCGGTCGCCGCCGAAGAACGTCAGCGGCTTGTCGGCGCGCTCGTAGCGGCCGGTCAGGGTGACGTCCGGCAGGAGCAGGTTCTCCGCGATGCGGGCCCCGCGCACGGCGTCGTCGCGATCCTGCAGGGCCTGGGCATAGTCGAGACGATTATCCAGCGCGCGCTCGACCGCCTCGTGGGAGGTCGGCAGGTCGATGGAAAAGATCCCCGTCGGTTCCAGTGCCAGAACGATGTCCGGGTCCAGCCCCAGCAGTTCGGCCAGCGCCTGCCGCTCGGATTCGAGCCGTTCCGTATTGGCCGCAAGGCGCGAGCGCGCCAGTCCCTGCTGCAGCTCGACGCGCAGCGAATCGATGCGCGTCGAGCGCCCCAGAGCCTCCTTGGCGCGGGTGCTGCGCAGCAGCTCCTCGGCGCGATCGAGCGACTCGCGGTCGGCGGCCACCTGGCGCTCGAAGCGCAGTATGCTCTCGTAGGATTCGATGACGTCGAGAACCAGGTCGGAGCGGCGCGCGAAGTACAGTCGTTCGCTGCGGCGCAGCGCGCTAGTCGCGCGCACCACCGGCTCTTCGTTGACCAGGCGGCCGAAGCGCCGGAACAGCGGCTGGTTGAACTCGATGGCAAGCCGCGCGCGGCGGCCGAGGGAACGGTCGAAATCGTCGCTGGTCACGGTCGCGGACAGGCGCGCGCCGGTGCCGAAGCGCTTCGACGTCTCGAGCCCGTAGCGAGACGTGGTTTCGTCGTCGAGGGTCCCGATTTCCAGCACGGGCCGCACCTCGATATCGAAGCTGGACTCGGCCCGTTCCACTGCCAGGCTCGCGCCCTTGACGTCGAGAATATCCAGTACCAGCGAACGGTTCTGCCAGACGGCCAGCTCGATGGCACGGTCGAGATCGAGACGGTAGGGTTGCGCCGCGGCAACCGATTGCCCCGCCGCGAGACACGAGATCGCCAGGGCGGCGATCGAGCGGGACAGCACGTTTGTTGGGCGCATCGACGAACCGGAACACGATGGAGTAATGATTCGGCGCGGCGGCGCCGGCGATGTCAGGACCGATCGGGTCGCGCTGTCCATGTCGCGCCACATCGGCCGCTTCAATCATACCGGGCGAGGCAGGCACGGGAAAGGATGCGCCGATGCTTGCGGCAGCGTCGCAAAAAACACTCTGCCGGGCTTTACCTTCTTGATTATCCGATGATTTCTGATAACCTTGGGCGGCATAACAAAACCTGCTCATCGTACTTCTGAACGCCCACCGGGAGGAATCGCGCAATGACCCACAAAGGATGCCTGAAAACCGCCCTGGCACTGACCGCGGCGCTGGGCGCGTCGAGTGCGGCGGCAGATGATTTCACGTGGTTCGGGCAGCGAGCCGACGGCAACTGGCTGGCCGGCGCGAAGGTCGAATCGGTGAGTCACGGGCGGGGCGGCTACGACGACGCCTCGGGCCTCGGCCTTCTGTTCGGATACGAGTTCTCGCGTCCGATCGGCCTCGACGGAACTTCCAGCGTCGAACTCGAATTCACCGACACGCTCGAGGAAGGCGACGTCGGCAGCGACAGCATCTTCGGCACCGGAGGTGAATGGGACAGCGAGAACCTGGCGCTGTTCTTCACCTACCGTACCCCCGGCAACGTCTACTTCAAGGGCAAGATCGGCGCGCTTCGTTCGGAGGTCACCACCCGCCTCGACGGTGTGCCGGGCGTCACCGAGCAGGACACCAGTTTCGCCTACGGCGCGGGGCTGGGGCTGAAACTGGGACAGACCGGGAACTTCAACCTGGAACTGGAATTCGTCGGCACCAGCGGCGACAACGACCTCTCGATCATCTCCCTCGGCGGCCTGTACAAGTTTCGCTGACGCGCCGCGTCACGCCAGCAGCGGCGCCACCACTATACGGATCAGCTCGCCGGCGCGCCTCAGTGCCATCTCGGCATCAAGGGGCGTCGCCGCCCGGCTGAACACGAACCCCGGGTAGGCGCCTCCTTCGGGCCACGCGGTGATCACCTGCCCGCTCCCTACATCGATTTCCACGTCCTCGATGCCCGGCACCCGGCGCGCCTCGCCGATGCCCTCCACGCGCCGCACCACTCCCGAGGCCGGTACCGGCACCATCAGCACGCCTGCCCCGCCGCGCAGCGGGGCAATGGCCGGTTTCTCACCGACTGCGTGCGCGATGACGATCTCTTCCAGCGTGAGTCCGGTGGCGAAAGTCAGCAGCCGCGCGCACTTGCCGCCGATGGTTCGCGCGGCAACCTCGAGCGGCCAGACGCCGTGGGCGTTCACGCGGCACTCCGCGTGTACCGGCCCCTCGACCAGGCCGAGCGCGCTGCACGCGGCCTGGACGTCTTCGCCGATACGCTCGACGATGGCGGGAGCCAGGCGCGACGGCGTCGTGTAATACGTCTCCTCGAAGTAAGGACCGGTGAGCGGTTCGGGCTTGTCGAACACCGCCAGCACCTCGAGTATCCCGCCGGTCAGCAAACCCTCGACGGCAACCTCGAAACCTGGAATGTAGCGCTCGACGAGGACGCGAAAATCCGGTTCGGCGAATTCCCTTGCAAGCAGCCGTTCGATGCGATCGAGTGCGCGGATCAACGCCGCCTCGTCGTCGACCCGGATCACGCCGCGGCTGGCGGACATCGACAGAGGCTTGACGACCAGTGGAAACGGCGGCAGCGCCAAGATCGCCGTCGGTCGATCGCGAAGATCGACACAGGCGAAGTCGGGCGACGCGACGCCTGCTTCGGCGAGTCGACCGCGGGCGCGGAGCTTGTCGTTGGTCAGCGCGGCCGCCGCCGGGTCGTTACCGTTCAGGCCGAGTCGCCGGGCGATTCGTGCCCCGAGTTCAGCCGTGGCGTCGTCGGTCACGCAAACGCCGTCGAAAGGAAAGTCGCGATGCCTCTCCCCTGCAATCTCGAGGGCGGCATCCACATCGCCCGCGTCGTGGACCGCGCCGGCGACGTGCGCCGGCAGATCGAGCGCGGAACGCGCGCACAGGAGAAAGGGTTCGACGCCGGCCGTCCGTGCCGCCTCGATGTAGGGCGCGGTGCGGTAACTGGCGTGCGGCGCCACCACGAGGAGGCGCCTGGCGGCTCGCCCCCCGGCACGCGCGACGGCCCCTTGCGTCAGCCGCAGCCCCCGCGCCCGGCGCCGCAGCCGCCGCACGCACCGCTGCCGCCGACGGCCTGGAACACGTTGTTGAACACGAAGGATGCGTTGACGCCGTCCTCGACGAAGTCGATCTCGGCGCCCTTGAGGTAGCCCAGCGCGACCGGATCGACGACCACGCGGAAGCCGTTGCCGTCGTCGAGCACGCTGTCGGTACCGTACTCCTCCTCGGCGAAGGTCATGCCGTAGTTCATGCCGGAGCAGCCGCCGCCGGAGACGAAGATGCGAATCGCGCGAATGTCGTCGTCGGCATCGGCGATGAGCCCGGCCAGCTTGCCGCGGGCGGACGCGGTGATGGCGAGGTCGTTCTCCGAGATGCCGAGGGCGTTTTCGATGGCTCCGATGTCTGTCATGTCGATCAACCTCGAGTTACGTATAATCATGTCTTTTACAGCAAATCCCGCAACGCATCAATGTTCCACCAGGGATGTAATCCCTTTCCCGGAGTCCGGTAAATGGCGCGCCTTGTGAAGTGCTCCGTGCTCGGCCGCGAGGCACCGGCGCTCGACAGCGCCCCCTATCCCGGCGAACTCGGGGAGCGAATCCTCGCCAGCGTTTCGGCGGAAGGCTGGCAGCTCTGGCTCGAGCGTCTCGTCCTGATCATCAACGAGAACCAGCTCAGCACCGCGGACCCCCGGCACCTCGAGTTCATCGAAGAGCAGATGAAGGGCTTCTTGTTCGGCGAAGGCGAGGGCGGCGACCTTCCCGCCGGCTTTCGCCCGCGCAAGAAGTAGCCGGCAGGCGCTTCAGCCGTCGTCGACGGCCGCCTGGGGGCCGTACATCTGCATGAACACCGAGCGGCTCTTCAGGTGGCGGCCCTCCATGAGTCCGGCGAGCAGCGTGCGGATCAGAATCTTGGCCTCGCGACGGGCCGCGGTGCCGGGCCGCGCACCCGAGTGCAGCGCAAGCAGGGTCTCGCCCCTGACCGGCGTGCCGGCGAACCCGGCCGCGCCGTCCTCCACCGGTCCTCTTCCGATGATATAGAGGTAGCCGCGCCTTGCTTCAATGGGTTGTTGCCCGATCACCTCGCGCTCGAGCACCAGGCCATAGCCGACGTCCGCCAGCAGCGCCGCCTCGAACCGCCTCAGAGCCCATTCCGGGTCGTCCTCGGCAAGCTCGGCGAGCAGCGACTCGTAAGCCGAGAACAGGGCCTCGTGCGGATCGCCGCGGTGCAGGAACTTCAGCAGCAGTTCGTTGGCGTACCACGCGCACATGAGCGGAGCACCGGCAAGGCGCGGGACGGCCCCGACAAGTTCTGCGCGCACCAGGGTGACCAGCTCCCGGCGCCCGCTCCAGTCCAGCGCCAGGGGGAAGAACGCCTGCACGATGCCGCGATGCGGCGACTTCAGTCGCCGCGCGCCCTTGGCCATGAGCGGCACTCGGCCATGGTCGCGGCAGAACGCGTCGAGCACGAGGCTGCTCTCGGAGAACGGGTGGCGGGCGAGGATGTAGGCCGGTTGTCTCTGGACCTTGCGCGACGTCGCCATCGCCTCACCGTCCTCGTCTCTCGAAGCGGGCCGCCGTTACCACTCGTCGAAGCCCAGGCTCCTGAGAACAACGGCGTCGTCGGTCCAGCCCTTGCGCACCTTGACCCACAGGCCGAGGTAGACCTTGCAGTCGAACAGGCGTTCGAGTTCGATGCGCGCGCTCTGCCCCATCTTTTTCAGGCCGCTTCCGTCGCGGCCGATGACGATGGCCTTCTGTCCGGGCTTCTCCACCCAGATGACGGCCTCGATGTGCAGCAGATCCTTGGCGTCGCGCTCGAAACGGGTGATCTCCACGGCGCTGACGTAGGGAACCTCCTGCCCGAGCCGCCGGAATATCTTTTCGCGGATCAGCTCGGCGGCCTGGAATCTCTGGCCGCGATCGGTGAGCTGATCGGCGGGGAATCCGTGCGGACCGGCCGGCAGGTGTGCCACCAGGACCTCGAGCATGTGGTCCATGTTGTAGCCGCTGGACACAGAGATGGGAACGATATCGGCGAACTGCCGCGATTCGGTGATTCGGGCGATCAGGGGGAGCACATTCTCCTGGCGATCGAGCAGGTCGCACTTGTTGATGGCGAGCACGATAGGAACGCCGATTGCCGCCGCGCGCTGGTAGACGAGATCGTCGTCGGGCCGCCAGCCGGTGGCGCTGATCATCATGAGGATGACGTCGACGCCCTCAAGGCTGGCGATCGCCGTGCGATTGATCAGCCGGTTCATTTCCTTGCCGCCGCCTCCGTGGATTCCCGGGGTGTCGACGAAGATGACCTGGGCGCGGCCCGTGGTGCGAATGCCGAGTATCCGGTTGCGAGTGGTCTGCGGCCGGCGCGAGGTGATGCTGACCTTGCGCCCGACGAAGCGGTTGAGCAGGGAGGACTTGCCGACATTCGGGCGCCCGGCGATGGCGACGAACCCGCAAACCGTCGCTGACGTGGCGCTACTCGTCACGGCCGGCTACGTGCGGACGTCCGCGGTTCCATAGAGTGCTTCCAGGGCCCTGGCCGCGGCGGCCTGCTCCGCCCTGCGCTTGCTGGTGCCGGTTCCCTCGAATGCGTCTCCGGCACCCGGTACCCGGCATTGGACGACGAAGCGCTGGTCATGCCCGGCACCCTCGACGCTCTCGACCACGTACTCGGGTAACTCGAGTCCCTGCCCCTGCAGCCGTTCCTGCAGCATCGTCTTGGGGTCCTTGCGCGCCTTGGTCGGGTCGGCCGACTCGAGCCGGGAGCCGAAACGGCTGTGCACGAAGCGCCGCGCGGCGTCCAGGCCGGCATCCACGTAGATCGCGCCGATGACGGCCTCGAGCGCGTCGGCGAGGATGGAATCGCGGTCGAACCCCCCGGACTTGAGCTCGCCGCTGCCGAGCGTCAGGTGCTCGCCGAGGCCGAGGTCACGCGCCACCCCGGCCAGGGTCGGCTCCTTGACGACGCCGGCGCGCGTGCGTGTGAGCTGGCCCTCGCCCGCATCGGGAAAGCGCTGGTAGAGCGATTCGGAGACCACCAGTTGCAGCACGCTGTCGCCAAGGAACTCGAGCCGCTCGTTGTTGCGGGCCCCGGCACTGCGATGAGTCAGGGCGCGATCGAGGAGTTCGGCGTCGGCGAACTCGTGGCCGAGCGTGCGGCCGAGCCGCTCACGATCTGTCATGTCGCATCGCGGCAGGGGTATCAGCGCCGATACTCGGCGAACACCACGTTGTTGAACTGGATCAGCGCGCTCAGGTTGTAGGCCAGCGGCACCACTACCTCGTAGCTGACCCGTACGTCGATGCCCTTGTCCTTGCGCTCGAGCCTGAGAGCCTGGTTCATGTCGACCACTTCGTCGACGTAGTCGATGAGCAGGATGCGGTTCAACCGGCGGATGATCTCGCGTCGCGACATGTCGGCCACGTTGTTCTCGTCCACCAGCAGTTCCATGCCCTTGTAGATGCGCAGGTTGTCGTAGTAGGGCGGGAACAGCTTCATGAACAGCAGCGCGAAGAACATCAGCACGCCGGCCGTGAACAGTACGCCCCAGATGGTGATGCCGTGCTGCCTGTTTCGGATTTTCATGGCCTTCTCCCCATTGCCCGCACGACGCCGCGACGCGGGCGCCGCACCCGCCTACGGTATGCCGTTGCCGATACGGCCCCAGTTTACACCGCCGCCGTTGACGGAGTCCCAGCTGAACCAGATGAAAAACGCCCGGCCGACGATGTTCTCCTCGGGCACGAACCCCCAGAAACGGCTGTCGTTGCTGTGATCGCGGTTGTCGCCCATGACGAAGTACTGTCCTTCCGGCACCCGGATCTCCATGCCCCGCGAACGCCTGCCCGGGTCGTTGATGATGGAGTGGGTCGAATCGCCGATGGTCTCGGCGAAAAGGCCTGTCTCGGTGCGGCCGCCCCCTTCCCTGGGCAGCATGTAGGCACCTTCGCTTGCGATCTCCACCGCCTCGCCGTTGATCCAGATCTGCTTGTCCTCGTAGCGGATCACGTCCCCGGGCACCCCGATCACGCGCTTGATGAAGTTCACGTCCTCGTCGTGCGGGTAGCGGAACACCATGACCTCGCCGCGCTCGGGTTCGGAGACGTCGATGAGCTTGGTGTTGATCACCGGCAGGCGCACGCCGTAGTGAAACTTGTTCACCAGGATGAAGTCGCCGATGTGCAGGGTCGGGTACATCGAACCCGAAGGAATGCGAAACGGCTCGACCACGAACGAGCGCAGTACGAACACCAGCAGGATGACCGGGAAAAAGGCCCGGGCATACTCGATGACCAGCGGCATCGGCGCCTCGGCACGTCCCTTGCCGCCTTGGCCGGCGATCGACGCGCCGCCTTCGACCATTACCTCGGCGCGCCGGCGCTTGGCCAGCACCAGCTGGTCCACGAGGACGATGGCCCCGGTGACCACGAGGGCGATCAGCAGAATAAGCGAGAAATCCACCAGCTTCAGTCCCCTACTTTGAGTACCGACAGAAACGCCTCCTGGGGAATCTCCACCGAGCCCACCTGCTTCATGCGTTTCTTGCCTTCCTTCTGTTTCTCGAGAAGCTTTCGCTTGCGCGTGATGTCGCCGCCGTAGCACTTGGCGGTGACGTTCTTGCGCAGCGCCTTGACCGTCTCCCTGGCGATGATCCTGCCGCCGATGGCGGCCTGGATGGCCACGTCGAACATCTGCCGCGGGATGATCTTCTTCATGCGTGAACAAAGATCGCGCGCCCGCCGGGCACTGTGCTCGCGGTGGACCAGCACCGCCAGCGGATCGACTCGGTCGCCGTTGATCAGGATGTCGAGCTTGCACATGTCGGCCGCCTGGTAGCGTGCAAACTCGTAGTCCATCGAGGCATAGCCGCGACTGACGGATTTTAACCTGTCGTGGAAGTCCAGCACCACTTCGTTCAGGGGCAGGTCGTATTCGATCATCACCTGGCGGCCGAGGTAGCGCATGTTGCGCTGGATGCCCCGCTTCTCCTCGCACAGGGTGATCACCGCGCCGACGTGCTCCTGGGGTGTGAGCACCTGGGCGTGGATGTACGGCTCGCGGATCTCGGCGATCCGCGCCGGTTCCGGCAGCCTCGCCGGATTGTCGATCTCGATCACCGAGCCGTCGGTGAGCTCGACCTCGTAGACCACGGTGGGCGCGGTGGTGATGAGCTCGAGCTCGTATTCGCGCTCCAGCCGCTCCTGGACTATCTCCATGTGGAGCATGCCGAGGAAGCCGCAGCGAAAACCGAACCCCAGGGCGTCGGAAACCTCGGGCTGGTACTCCAGTGAGGCGTCGTTCAGGCTCAACTTGTCGAGGGCGTCGCGAAGCGCCTCGAAGTCGGCGTTGTTGACCGGGTACAGGCCGGCGAACACCTGGGGCTTCACCTTCTTGAACCCGGTCAGCGGCACCTCGGCCGGGTTTTTCGCGGTGGTCACCGTGTCGCCCACGCGGGCGGCCTTGATGTCCTTGATGCCCGCGATCAGGTATCCGACCTCGCCCGCCTCCAGCGTGCCGCTGCGGGTCTGCTTGGGGGTGAAGCGTCCGAGCTGTTCGACCTGGTACTCGCGGCCGGTGGACATCATGCGGATCCGGGTGCGCTCGTCGATGCGCCCGTCGAACACCCGAACCAGCGACACCGTGCCCTGGTAGTTGTCGAACCAGGAGTCGATGATCAGCGCCTTCAGCGGCGCGTCCCGGCGCCCGCCCGGGGTCGGAAGGTGGCGGACGATGCCCTCGAGGACGTCCTCGATTCCGACGCCGGTCTTGGCGCTGATGTAGATCGCCGAAGCCGTGTCGATGCCGATCACGTCCTCGATCTCGCCCTTGACGCGCTCCGGGTCCGCCGCCGGCAGGTCGATCTTGTTGAGCACCGGGATCACTTCCAGGCCGAGGTCGACCGCCGTGTAGCAGTTCGCCACGGTCTGCGCCTCCACGCCCTGGGAGGCGTCCACCACCAGCAGCGCGCCCTCGCAGGCCTTCAACGAGCGCGACACCTCGTAGGAGAAGTCCACGTGACCGGGCGTGTCGATGAAGTTGAGCAGGTAGGTCTCCCCGTCGCCCGCCGTGTAGCGCAGCGACACGCTCTGCGCCTTGATGGTGATGCCGCGCTCGCGCTCGAGGTCCATGGAGTCGAGCACCTGCTCGCTCATCTCCCGGTTCTCCAGGCCGCCGCAGGCCTGGATCAGGCGATCGGAGAGAGTGGACTTGCCGTGATCGATATGGGCGATGATGGCAAAATTCCGAATCCGGCTTTGCTCGAATGTGCTCATTCGATAAATCAATCAGATACAGGGGAAACTTCGAGCCCGATTCTAGTCCGGGCGAGCGGGGGCGGATGAACTTCCGGGAGAGAACGCAACCGGCGTATTGTATTGAAATTCGGTTCTTCCCGCCAGCACAACCCGTACCCGGGGTGTCGGGCACCGGTTGGCGCGGCCCGATCCACTTGCCTTGACGCGCATCAGGTACAGGTACGGCGGGCAGGGTATCATCATCGCCTCGCCCAGGGCTGTTCCCCGCGCCGTTCCGGCCGTGACCGGGCGGAGCGCGCGCCCTTTGGCCGAGCAGGATTTTCGTCGTATTAACATCCGTTTAACGATATACGAACGGTCCCGGATTTCGGGTAATATCCGCTCGCCGTCCGTTCCCGTCCCATACCCATAAAGCGGTTTGCAGAATCTCACCGATGTCAGCCCCCGCGCAAAGCGCCGCGCGAACGCCGCCGTCCCGCTTCAAGGTCGCGTTCCACAGCCTGGGTTCGCCTGAGCGCTTCTATCGTCTCAGCCGGGTGCTGGCACCGTGGCTCGGCGCGGCGAGCGCACTGCTGTTCGCCGCCGGCCTGTACGGGGGCCTGGTGCTGGCGCCGCCGGACTACCAGCAGGGCGACAGCTACCGGATCATCTACATCCACGTGCCCTCGGCGTGGATGTCCATGTTCTGCTACGTGGTGCTGGCCGTGTGCGGCGCCATGACCCTCATCTGGCGGCTCAAGCTCGCCGACGTCGTGGCGCGCGCCACCGCGCCGCTTGGGGCGAGCTTCACGGCGATCGCCCTGGCCACCGGATCGATCTGGGGCAAACCCATGTGGGGAACGTGGTGGGTGTGGGACGCGCGCCTGACCTCGGAGCTGATCCTGCTGTTTCTCTATCTTGGCTTCATCGCGCTGCAGGCGGCGATCGAGGACCGCCGCAACGCCGCGCGCGCCGGCGCGGTCCTGGCCCTGGTCGGCGTGATCAACCTGCCGATCATCCACTACTCGGTGGAATGGTGGAACACCCTGCACCAGGGAGCCACGATCACCAAGTTCGACAAGCCGTCCATCGCCATGAGCATGCTGGTTCCGCTGCTCCTGATGTTCGCGGCGTTCAAGTGTTTCTACTTCAGCGTCATGCTTGTCCGGGCCCGCGGCGAACTGCTGCTGGCGGAGCACCGGGCGAACTGGGTACAGAATCATGTTCGGGGGGCGTCGCAATGACCGAGTTTCTCCACATGGGCGGATATGCCGCCTACGTCTGGTCGTCATATGCCGTGACGCTGGTGGTCCTGGTCGCCAACATCGTCGCCGCCAGGCAACGCGAACGCCGCGCGCTGCGCGAGATCGCCGCGCGCTCGCGGCGGCGGCCGGCCAGGAGTGAGTCATGAGGGCGAAGCGAAAACAACGGTTGATCCTGGTCGGCCTGCTACTGGGCGGTATCGGCGTGGCGGTCGGGTTCGCCCTGATGGCGCTCAACGAGAACATCAACCTGTTTTTCAGCCCGACCCAGGTCGCCGCCGGCGAAGTGCCGGCCGGCAGCAAGTTCCGCGTCGGCGGCATGGTCGTCGAAGGCAGCGTGCGGCGCGAGAGCGGCAATATCGAGGTCGAGTTCGACCTGACCGACACGGCGAAGGTAGTCACCGTCGTCTACGCCGGGATCCTGCCCGACCTGTTCCGCGAGGGCCAGGGTATCGTCGCCCTCGGCAGCCTGCGTGACGACGGCGTGTTCACCGCCGAGGAAGTGCTGGCCAAGCACGACGAGACCTACATGCCGCCGGAGGTCGCTGACGCCATCAAGGCCGCGCACAACACCCGGCCGACCCAATGATTCCCGAGATCGGCAACCTGGCCCTGGTGCTGGCCCTCGTGGTCGCGACGGTGCAGACCGTGCTTCCGCTGACCGGCGCCGCCACGGGCAACGCGCGCCTGGTGGCCACGGCAGTGCCGGCCGCGCGCACCCAGTTCCTGTTGGTTGCAGTGTCGTATGCCTGCCTGACGTACGCGTTCATCGTGTCCGATTTTTCGGTCGCCTACGTCGCGAGCAATTCCAACAGCCTGCTGCCGCTCATCTACCGGATCTCCGGCGTGTGGGGTGCGCACGAAGGCTCGCTGCTGCTGTGGGTGCTGATACTCGCCGGCTGGACGTTCGCGGTGAGCGTGTTCTCGCAAAATGTGCCGACGGTGATGACCGCCCGGGTGCTCGGGGTGATGGGATTGATCAGCATCGGCTTCCTGTCTTTCATCCTGTTCACCTCCAACCCGTTCGACCGGCTGGTTCCCGCGGCCGCCGAGGGACGCGATCTCAACCCGCTCCTGCAGGACATCGGGCTGGCCATCCACCCGCCGATGCTCTACATGGGCTACGTCGGCTTTTCCGTGGCCTTCGCCTTCGCCATCGCCGCCCTGCTCGGCGGCCGGCTCGATGCAGCGTGGACCCGCTGGATGAGACCGTGGACCAACGTCGCCTGGCTGTTTCTCACCGTCGGCATCGCGCTCGGAAGCTGGTGGGCCTACTACGAGCTGGGCTGGGGCGGATGGTGGTTCTGGGACCCGGTCGAGAACGCGTCGTTCATGCCGTGGCTGGTGGGCACGGCGCTCATCCACTCGCTGGCGGCCACCGAGAAGCGCAACGTGTTCAAGGCCTGGACGGTGCTGCTTGCGGTCTTTGCCTTCAGCCTGTCGCTGCTCGGCACCTTCCTGGTGCGTTCCGGCGTGCTGACCTCGGTGCACGCCTTCGCCTCCGATCCCGCCCGCGGGCTGTACATCCTCGTGTTCCTGGTGATCGTGGTGGGCGGCTCGCTGGTTCTCTACGCATGGCGCGCACCGACCCTGAAGAGTACCGGGCAGTACGCGCCGGTGTCCCGCGAAAGCGCGATCCTGATCAACAACATCCTGCTCGTCATCGCCACCGTGTCGGTACTGCTCGGCACGCTGTTTCCGCTGTTCATGGACGCGCTCGGACTCGGCAAGTACTCGGTCGGACCGCCGTATTTCAACAAGGTCTTCATCCCGATCATGGCGCCGCTGGCGGCATTGGCGGTCGTCGGGGCGTTGCTGCGGTTCAAGCGCGACCGCATCCGCCGTCTCGGCACGGCGCCTCTCATCGTCCTGGCAATCAGCATCGTGGCCGGCTTCGCCTTTCCCCTGACCGCCCCCGGTCCGTGGTCGGCCGGCGCCGCCATCGGCATGATGCTCGCCTTCTGGGTCGTCCTCGCCAGCCTCCTGCCCCTTGTCGAGCGCATGGGCCGCCGATGGCGACCCGCGATGCTGGCGAACGCGCCCGTCGGGTTCTACGGCATGGTCGTCGCCCATGCCGGAGTCGGGCTGTTCATCGCCGGCGTGACCATGGTCAGCGCCTACGAGGTGGAGAAGGATATCTCCATGGCGCCCGGCGAGAGCTTTTCAGTGGCCGGCAACGTTTTCACCTTCCAGGGCGTCGAGAGTCGGCCCGGGCCGAACTACACGGCCCAGCGGGGGCGCGTCGAGGTCGCCACCGATGCCGGCCGCACGCTGATACTCAAGCCGGAGAAGCGGGCCTACGGCCCGGGCTCCCAGCCCATGACCGAGGCGGCGATCGATCCCGGCCTGACGCGCGACCTGTACGTGTCCCTCGGTGAACCGCTCGGCGACGACACCTGGGCCGTGCGGATCTACTACAAGCCCTACATCCGGCTGATCTGGCTCGGCTGCCTGTTCATGGCATTCGGCGGGCTGCTCGGCGCCGCCGACAAGCGCTACCGCAGCGAACGCCTCGCGCTCACCGAGAACCTCGGCGTGGAGGCTCGGCGATGATTCGCTACCTCGTGCCGCTCGGGGTGTTCGTCCTGATCGCCGTGTTCCTCGCGGTCGGACTGAACCTCAATCCGCGCGAGGTGCCTTCCCCGTTCATCGGCAAGGCGGCGCCGGCCATCGACCTGCCGCGGCTCGACCCGGCCGGTTCGCGGATCACCAGCGCCGATCTCGACGGCAAGGTCTGGGTGCTCAACGTGTGGGCCTCGTGGTGCGTGGCCTGTCGCGCCGAGCATCCGCTGTTCAACCGGTTCGCGGCGGCTTCCGACACCACCCTCGTGGGTCTGAACTACAAGGACAAGGAGATCGAGGCGCGCCGCTGGCTGGCGGACCTCGGCAATCCCTACACGGTCATCGCGGTCGACATCGAGGGCGATACCGGCATCGAGTGGGGCGTGTACGGGGTTCCTGAAACGTTCGTCATCGACAAGGCCGGTGTCGTGCGCTACAAGCACATCGGACCAATCGACGAGGCCGCGTTGCAGGACGAGATCGTGCCTCTCATCGCCCGCCTCGAACAGGAGTCCTGATGCGGCGCTGGCTTGTCCTGCTTCTGCTCCTGCCCGCGCTGGCGTTCGGCGCCATCGAGAGCCGCGAGTTCAACGACCCGGCCCGCGAGGCGCGCTATTTCGATCTCATCAACAAGCTGCGCTGCCTGGTGTGCCAGAACCAGAACCTCGCCGACAGCAACGCCGACCTGGCTCGCGACCTTCGCGACAAGACCTACGAGATGATCCTCGCCGGCAACTCCGACGAGGAGATCACCGACTTCATGGTCGAGCGCTACGGTGAGTTCGTCCTCTACGAGCCGCCGCTCAACGTGCATACGCTCCTGCTCTGGCTCGCCCCCGCCCTGCTGGCCCTGATCGGCGCGGTGGTCTTTTTCACACTGGTCCGTCCTCGCCGCCGCGTCGACCCCGGCGTTTCCGACGCCGATCTCGCCCGTGCGCGGGAACTTCTCGGACCCCGAGACGAATCCTGAAATGATCGTGTTCTGGCTCGTGGCCGCCGCCCTGTCGGCACTGGTGCTGCTGTTCATCGTTCCACCGCTCATCGCCACGCCCGCCTCGCGCGCGGTCGACCAGCAGACGCAGAACGTGGCCATTGCCCGTCAACGCCTCGCCGAGCTTGACAAGGCTCGCGAGGACGGCGCCCTCGACGAGGAGGACTACCAGGAAGGGCGGCGCGAACTCGAACAGGCGCTGGCCCTCGATATCGCCCAGCTCGACAGTGCGCGCAACGCCGGCGCCGCGGTGCGCGAACGTTCATCGGCCGCGGCGCTAGTGCTGCCCGTGGTGCTGGCGTTCGCGATTCCCGCGACCGCCGGGACGATCTACCTTCTCGTGGGCCAGCCCGCTGCCGTCGGCGGCGTTCCCGTTCAGGGCGGCCAGGCGGGCGCGGGGGCACCCGGGCAGCCGTCCATCGAGGAGATGATCGACCAGCTCAAGGAACGCCTGGTCCAGAACCCCGACGATGCGCGCGGCTGGAGCATTCTCGCCCGCACCAGCATGCGACTCGAGCGCTACGACGATGCGGTGCTCGCCTACGACAGGCTCAACGCACTCACGCCCGGCGACGCCGATGTCCTGGTACAGTACGCCGACGCCCTCGCCATGCAGTCCGGAGGCCGGCTGGAAGGACGCGCGACCGAACTCCTGCGCGAGGCATTGGACCTTCAACCCGATCATCCGCAGGCCCTGTGGCTGGCGGGCATGGCGGCCGAGGCGCGGGGCGAGTACGCGGCGGCCCTGGCACACTGGACGCGGCTGCTGCCGCAGCTCGCCGAGGAGCCGGAGACGCGCTCACGGCTGGAAAGCATGATCGACGACCTCGAACGCCGCGCAGAGGCGCAGGGCATCGCACTCGAGGCGCCGCCGGTCGCTCCGGCGCTCACGGCGTCGGCAACCGACGCGCGCCAGGATGAGCCCCCGAGCGATGCCAACCTGACCGTCAAGGTCTCGCTCGCGCCGGAACTTGCCGCAAGCACCGCGCCCGACGACACCGTGTTCGTCTTCGCGCGCGCCGAGGAAGGTCCGCCGATGCCGGTGGCCGCGGCAAGACGCCGCGTCGGAGACCTTCCGTTCGAGGTCGTCCTCGACGACTCGCGGGCGATGGTCCCGGATATCAAGCTGTCGTCTTTCGACCGCGTCGACGTGATCGCGCGGGTTTCCCGCAGCGGTCAGCCGGTTGCGGCAAGCGGGGACCTCGAGGGTTTGGTGGAAAGCGTGTCCACGGGCGCCGGCGCCGAGCTCGAGCTCGTCATCAACCGTCGCGTTCCGTGAAGCCCGTTCACCCGCCCCATGGCGGTGTGAACAGACCCTGACGCGGATCAGCAGGCGCTGATCATCGCCTTCAGCGAGTTGCCGTCGTCGACGGTCAGCGAGCCGTTCTGGCCGACGTGCACCCAGCCCTTGCTGCGGAAGTACGAAAGCTCCCGCGACAGCGTCTCCGGGGTGATGCCGAGCAGGCTGGCGATGTCGCGTCGCGTCGGATACGCGGCCCGGAAACCCGTCTCGTCGCGTCGGCTTGCGTCCGACACCAGGTAGGCGGCGACCTTCTCGCGGGCACCGCAGTGGTTGAAACGCGCACACCAGATGGCATAGTTGCGAAATCTCGCGCCCCAGGCGGACAAGGTCCGCACCGCGAATTGTGCGTTGTTGCCGAGAACCCGCAGGAATTGCGCGCCGGCGATCTCGACGACGTCGCAGGAAGACAGGGATATCGCCGACTCGGTTCGCGGTGCTCCGGTGACGACGTCGTAGATCCCGAACGGTTCAAGCACATCCACCAGGTGCAGCACCGACGGCCGCGGCCCCTTGTTGGCGGCACAGATCTTGACCCCGCCATCCAGCAGCACGTATATCGAGCGAGCTTCGTCTCCCTCACGGAACAGCGGCCTTGAACGCGAGAACCTGCGCCGGCACGAAGCCTTGAGAAGCGCGTCGAGTTCCTGGTCGCCGAGGACGGCGAACGCGGCGTTATCTTTCAACCGACCCCGCGTTTCGTCGGTTTCCGGCGACTTTGCCAACATTGACCCGGCCTGTTGCAGTAGATGCCGGGATACTAAGCCGTGCCGGCGCGGATGTACTTGACGCACATCAACCAGCACGCATCCGGCCGCGCCGTGACGGCGGGCCCGCCCGTGACTCAGGTCGCCCGGTAGACGGTGGCCACGGCGCGCTCGAGCCGCTCGAGACCCTGCTCGATGTCGTCCATGGGAATGATCAGCGACGGCGCAAGGCGCACGACGTCGGGACCGGCGACCAGCACGAACAGCTCCTCCGCCAGCGCCGCATTGAGCACCTCCCGCGCCCGTCCCTTCCAGGCGTCGTCGAGCACCCAGCCCACGAGCAGGCCGCGGCCGCGCACCTCGGTGAACATCGGGTACTTCGCGTTGATCGCGTCAAGACCCGCCTCGATGGCGGCGCGACGCGGGGCCACGCCGGCGAGCACCTCGGGCGTGTTGATGATGTCGAGCACGGCCGACGCCACGGCGCACGCCAGCGGGTTGCCGCCGTAGGTGCTGCCGTGGGTGCCGACCGTCAGGCTGGCGGCGATATCGGCCCGGGTGAGCATGGCGCCGATCGGAAAGCCGCAGCCGAGCGCCTTGGCGGTCGTGAGAATGTCCGGCACCACGCCGAAGCCTTCGTAGGCGTACAGGGTTCCCGTTCGCCCCATGCCGCACTGCACCTCGTCGAACACCAACAGCGCGTCGTTGGCGTCGCACAGCTCGCGCGCAACGCGCAGAAACTCCTCCGTGCAGCTGCGCACACCGCCCTCGCCCTGCACCGGCTCGACGACCACCGCGCAGGTCTTCGGCGAGATCGCGGCACGAAGCGCCTCGACGTCATTCAGCGGCAGGTGGGTGATGCCGGCCGGCAGCGGTCCGAACCCCTCAGTGTACTTGGGTTGGCCGCCGACGGTGACGGTGAACAGGGTGCGCCCGTGAAAGGACTCGTGGAACGAGATGATCTCGTGCTTGTCCGCCCCGAAGCGGTCATAGGCGTGGCGGCGCGCCAGCTTGAATGCCGCCTCGTTGGCCTCGCCGCCGGAATTGGCGAAGAACACCCGCTCCGCGAATGTAGCCTCGCACAGCCGGCGCGCCAGCTCGAGCGCGGGTTCGTTGGTGAACACGTTACTCAGGTGCCAGAGAGACTTCGCCTGGCGCTCGAGGGCTCCGACCACCTGCGGATGGGCGTGTCCCAGTGCCGTCACCGCGATGCCGCCGGCGAAGTCGACGTAGCAGCGCCCGTCCTGGTCCCACACGCGCGAGCCTTCGCCGCGCACCGGGATGACCTTGGCCGGCGCGTAGTTGGGCGTCATGAACTGGTCGAACATCTCGCGGCTGACCGTGGACATCGGTTCGGTGCTCCTCGTCGAATGGAAATGGTGAAATTCGAGTATAACCGCCGCCCCGCGGCCAGTCATTGGCGAGGGCATTGGAATGCCGGGTCGAGCGGCCCCGCTTGGACTCGTCAACGGTATCGCCTATTCTTTGCCAACTGGTCGGTCCGCTCGCCCCGCAAGCGGCCGGCCGCCCGGTTTCGTCAGTGCAAGCAGACAGGAGAATGCCCATGAACATCCGGATTGCAGCCGCCGCCGTCGCCGCGATGCTGGCGGCGGGCGCACCCGCGCGCGCCGAGGATCCCGTGGCGCTGCCGATCATGCGCCTGCACATGAACATGGCCCTGACCGCGGCCGAGACGGCCCTGCAGGAGTGCCGGGCCCAGGGTCTCAACGTCGCGGTCACCGTCGTCGACCGCGGAGGACATCCCCAGGTCACCCTGCGCGATACGCTGGCGATGCCGATCACCGTTCCCGTCAGCCAGCAGAAGGCCTTCGCCGCCCTCAACTTCAATTCGCCCACGTCACAGCTCGAAGGTCGCTTCACCTCGCCGTTCTCGCCCGGCAAGCTCGAGGGACTCATCCTGTCCGCGGGCGGACTGCCGATTGCGGCGGCCAGCACCATCCTCGGCGGCATCGGCGTCAGCGGCGCGCCGTCCGGCGAGGTCGACGAGGCCTGCGCGCAGGCGGGTCTCGATGCCATCCAGACCGATCTCGAGATGGGGCTCATGTAACATCTTGCGCCGGTTACCGGCGACGCGTTGACGCGCGTCGGCCGGGGCCGGCACAATTCGGGCCAACACGGACAGGACGTCCGGGCACCATCCCGATACCATGGAAGGCAGCAATCCGAAACATCTCCACAGTGCCGGCCGACGACGTCCGTTGACGTTCGCCCTCCGATGTGCCTGCGCACAGGTACCTCCTGGAAAGACGGAGCGCGGTTTCGGTTTGCTCGAATCCATGATCGCCCTGCTGGTCGTGTCGCTGGGCGCTCTCGCTTGCGCCCACCTGTACTTCTGGGGCCAGCGATTCGGGCAGGACTCCGCCGCCGGTTCGCAGGCTTCGGCCATCGCCGCGGAGATCATCGAGCGCATCCGGGTGAGCGGCGTTCCCTCCTCCTCGACTGCCGCCGATTCTTTCGCCGGCGCTCCAGCCTCCGACGCGGCCTGCGATCCGCACGCGGTGAATCCGCGCAACGATCGCAATTGCTTCTTCGCGAGCATCGCCGAACGGCTGCCCGTCGGCGTCGGCGCCATTGACGCCGACAGCGCGGGCGGCTACCGCGTCACCATCGCCTGGCAGGACCGGGCCTCGACCGCGGACCCTGGTGACTGCGACGGTCCTTACCGGCTCTGGTACGACGGCACTCGTCCGGACCTTTTCCCGGCCGGGGATCCTCCCGCCGAGCCGCTGTGCCTGCGCCGCCGACAATGGGTGATTGTCCAGTGACCACCCGCAGTCGGTGTGCCGGCTACACGTTGGTGGAACTGGCGGTCGGCGCCGCTATCGGAATACTCGTTACGGCCGCGGCCATCGCGATCCTGCTCGGCGGCGTTTCCGCCTATGAGACCCAGGCCAACCATGCCCGGAGCCACGAGAACGCCCGCTTCGTCGTCGAACGGCTCGCCCGCGACCTGCGCATGGCGGGCTACTTCGGCTGCCTTGGATCCGGCGGCACCGTGGTCAACGGCTTGAACCACGCCGGCGGATCGCTTCACGACACCGGCAACCCGCTCGAAGGATTCGACGGCGACGATCAATCCCGTACATGGCATCCGTCCGGTGCTCTGCTCGACGTCAATCACGCGTTGCCGGGGACGGACGCGGTCACGCTGCGTTTCGTCGATCCCGACCGTTCCGTGCCCATACTTCCCGGCGGTGCCGGAATCAGTATCGACCCCGGGTCTGCAGACTTCGAGGCGGGAGAGATCGTCGTCGCAGCCGACTGCGACCATGCCGAGGTGTTCCAGGCGACGTCGATCTCCGCGGACGGCGGAATCTCCCGCGACCCGGGCACCGGTCATCTCCCGGGAAACAGATCGGCCGCCTCGGCCAGCGCATCGGGCACCGGCCACGGGCCCGGCGCCGAGCTCGCTCCGCTGGTCGCGGTGCGCTACTTCGTCGGCGAACGCCGAGACGGTGATCGCGCGTCGAGAGCGCTTTATCGCCGCTACCTGTCGCGCTCCGGACGCGCCACGACCGAGGCCGTGGCCGACGGCGTCGACGATCTTCAGCTTCTCTATGGCGAGGACGCCGACGGCGACGGCAGGGCCGACCGCTACGTGGCAGCCGACGACGTCGGGGCATGGACCAGGGTCCGCGCCGTCGCGGCGGAAGTCGTCGTTCGATCCGCAGGCACGGGCGATGCCAGCGACGAATCGCCGCGCGGTCGCCACCGCTATTCCGCCACCGTGCTGCTGAGAAATCCACGATGAATCGTCAGCTGGAGCGACTTCACACCGCACGGTTCCATCGCACATCCGGGTTCGCCCTTCTCTCGTGCATGATCTTTCTCGCCCTGGCGATGCTGGTGGGCGTGCGCGCCATGCAGTCCGCATCGCTCGATGAACGCATGGCCGGCAACGCCCTTCACCGCGGCCAGGCCTTCGAAGCGGCCGAGTCCGCGCTGGTGCTCGCGGCACGGGAGTCGTTGACGGTGACCGGGCCGGACGCCCCCGCGAATGTCACGGGGTACACGGTCGCGGACGCTCGGATCTGTCGCGATGACGAGGGGCGGTCCTGCCGGGCCGACACGCAAGCGGCGACGACACGGGTCACGACGACGTCGCGCTACCGTGCCGCGAGTGCGAATCCGCCGCCCGGGTACAGCCTGGACGGTCCGTTCATCAGCCGCCACTTCACCATCACCGCCGATGCCCGTCACGGCCCCTCCCGCGTGCGGCTCGAGCGCGGCTACCGGCGGCTCGGTCCGAGTCCGGGCCCATGAGCCGCCACCCGAACCGCGGCCGGGGCTACACGCTCATCGAGTTGATGGTCACCCTGGTCGTGCTGGGCGTTCTCGCTGCGATCGCGGTGCCGGTATACAGCGCCTACGTCGCGAGCGCCCGCCGCACCGATGCAAGGACCGCCCTCACCGAGGCGACGGTGCGCCTCGAAAAATACTTCACCGACCACCTCGAGTACCCGGCCGATCCACGCGACGCCGGCATCGCCGACCGCAGCGACGAGGGCTGGTACAGGTTGGCGGTGGAGGCGGACGGAGCGGGATATCGCGTTGTCGCCACGGCCGATCGAGGCGGCAGACAGTGGACCGACTCCCGGTGCCGCCGCTTCGTCATCGAGTCCGACGGCGAACGGGGGGCCTTTGACTCCGGCGGCAACGAGACTACCAAAGAGTGCTGGTAGGAGCCGGAGTATGGTCAACTCGCGTTGACACGGATACGGCCGCCACCTAGATTAGGGTTCGTCACTCAAGCTCCAGACCGTCCGCTCCGCCCGTTCGTTCAACCGACCGCACCGATGTGGAAGCCTGCTGAACGCATCCGCTGGCAATCCTCGCCAGGGCTCATACCGCCGCCCGCCGACATTGCCCGCTCGCGGCTGTTCGCGCCCCTCGAGCGCGGTCGCCTGCGCCTTCGCAACCGCACGTGGGTTCCGGCGATGGTACCTTGGAGGGCCACCGAGGAGGGTTACGTCACCGCCGAGAATCTCGACTGGTACGGGCGCTTCGCACGCGGGCGTCCCGCGGTCATCGTTATCGAGGCGACCGGTATTCGCGACGTTCCCTCCGGACCCCTGCTCAGGATCGGGCACGACCGGTTCGTTCCGGGCCTGACCCGGCTGGTCGACAGGATCCGCGAGGAAAGCGACGGACACACCCGGGTGTTCATCCAGCTCATCGATTTCCTGGCGATTCGCCGCAGGCCCGAACGCGGCAAGTTCCTGTCCCGCTACCTCGAGATGACTCCACGCCTGCGCGAGGCAGTCGGCTTGGCCGATGCGGACGATGAGGCCGTTCGCACCCGGCTTGCCGAACTCGATGACGACGCCCTGTCGGCGATTCTCGACCCGCGCGATTTCGAGTCGCTCACCCGCGGCTATCGCGAACGTGTCACGGACCTCGACCTTCCCCACGTGCGCGATCTGCCGGCCGTGTTACCGGAGCTGTTCGCCGCCGCCGCGCGGCGTGCCGAGCAAGCGGGCATGGACGGCGTCGAACTCCATTATGCCCATGCCTACACCATGGCCTCGTTCCTGTCGGCCACCAACACCCGCGACGACGGCTACGGCGGCAGCCGCGACAACCGTGTGCGCCTGCCGCTCGAGGTGTTCCGCGCGGTGCGGGACGCGGTGGCGGACGACCTCGTCGTAGGGGCGCGGTTTTTGGCCGAGGAATGCATCGAGGGAGGCTCGCCTCTGCCGGACGTGTGCTTCTTCGCCGTCGAGTTCGCCCGCGCCGGCATGGATTTCCTGTCACTGTCGCGCGGCGGCAAGTTCGACGACGCCAAGCAGCCGCGCGTCGGGGACGCGGCCTACCCCTACACCGGCCCGAGCGGCTACGAGTGCATGCCCCAGTACCTCTCCGACTCGAGCGGCCCCTTCGGCCGCAACTTCGCGGCCACCCGCGCCATTCGCGAAGCGGTCAGGTCGGCGGGGTTCGACACCCCCGTCGTCGGCGCCGGAGGCATTCACAACTTCGAGACCGCCGAGCGCGTGCTCGCCGACGGCATCGCCGACATCGTGGCATCGGCGCGCCAGGCCCTGGCCGATCCCGACTGGTACCTGAAGCTCGAAACCGGGCACGGCGACGAGATCCGCACCTGCCAGTACACCAACTATTGCGAGGGCCTCGACCAGAAGCACAAGCAGGTGACCTGCCAGCTCTGGGACCGCCTCGATCTCGACGAGCCGGGCATCGCGAAGAGCCGCGACGGCAAGCGGCGACTGGTACCGCCGGCATGGAAGCCGGACTGAAAGCCGCCGGCGAGGCGCGCTCGGCGCAGGTCGACCGCTTCGTCCACGAGCGCCTGCCGCCGAGCGGGGAGTGGCCGCGGCTGTTGCTCCCGGACGAATTCGCGAGCAGCGTTCCGCTCAACTGCGTCGACCGCCTTGTCGACGAGCACGTTCGCGCGGGCCGGGCCGAGCGCCCGGCGTTGATCTCGTCGCACGGTACGATCACCTACGGCGAACTGCACCACATGATCGGCCGCATGGCGCACGTGCTCGTCGACGACTTCGGCATCGTGCCCGGCAACCGGGTGCTGCTGCGCGCACCGAATTCACCGACCCTGGCTGCGCTGTGGCTCGCGGTGCTGCGCACCGGCGCGGTGGCGGTAACCACGATGTCCCTGCTCAGGGCCGCCGAACTCGGCACCATCATCGACATGGCGCGGCCGGCCCTCGCCGTTTGCGACGCCGACCTCGCCGGGGAACTGGAGGCAGCGCTGGCCGCGAGCGGCTCCGAGTGCGCGCTCGTCACCTTCTCTGCGTCGGGCGGTGAACTCGCCGAGCGCATGCGCCGGCACGTTCCGACCTTTCCGCCCTGCCCCACAGCCAGCGACGACGTCGCGCTGATCGGCTTCACCTCCGGCACCACCGGCCGCCCCAAGGCCACGATCCACTTCCATCGCGACGTGATCGCCATCTGCGAGACCACGGCGCGCCACGTCATCCGGCCGGCGCACGACGACATATTCATCGGCACATCGCCGCTCGCTTTCACGTTCGGCCTCGGCGGGCTGGTTATCTTCCCCCTGTGGGCAGGCGCCGCGTCCGTGCTCGAGCCGCGCTACGGCGCCGAGTCCCTGGTCGAGGCCATCGGGCGGCACCGGGCGAGCGTGTGCTTCACCGTGCCCACCTTCTACCAGCGCATGGTTGCCGCCGTTTCCCCGCGCAGCGCAGCTTCTCTGCGCCTCGCGGTGTCGTCCGGCGAAGCGCTGCCGGTCCCGGTGCGCGAGGCCTGGCGCGAGGTCAGCGGCGTCGGACTGAGCGAACTGCTCGGCTCCACCGAGATGCTCCATGCCTTCGTCGGCGCCGTCGCCGACGAGGCGAAATGCGGGTACATCGGCCGCGCCATACCCGGCTACCGGGTGGCGGTACTGGATCCGGACGGCAGGGCGCTGCCGGCTGGCGAGACCGGCGCCCTGGCAGTCGTCGGCCCCACCGGGTGCCGCTACCTCGACGACCCGAGGCAGCGCGACTACGTCCGCTTCGGCTGGAACGTGACCGGGGATGCCTGCGCCATCGACGAGGAGGGCTACGTCGCCTATCACTGCCGATTCGACGACATGATCATCTCGGCCGGCTACAACATCTCGGCCGCCGAGGTGGAGAACGTCGTCCTCGAGCACCCGGACGTGGCCGAGTGCGCGGTGATCGGCACGCCCGACCCGGAACGCGGCGAGGTGGTGACGGCGTACGTCGTTCCCCGGTATCGCACGAACGAAGAGGACGTGTTCGCCGACGGGATTCGTCTTCACGTTCGAGAGCGCCTGGCGCCGTACAAGTATCCGCGCAAGGTGTTCGTCGTAAGCAAGCTTCCGCGCAACGAATCCGGAAAGCTGCAGAGGTTCCGGCTGCGAAGCGCCTGATCGGTCCCCCGGCAGGCACAGGCTTGAAGCGTGTAGAATCGGGTATCGTGACGACCGATTCCCGGCCGGTTCGCCCGGCCGGCAGACCCGAGTGACCGCTGGAGAACCCCATGAACCGCAACCGGATCTCGTGCCGCACCATCGCCCTTCTCGCCGCCCTCAGCGCCTTTTCCGCCGCCCCGGCGGTGCAGGCCCTGGGCCCGCTCGACGCCGAGGCCGGTGTGCTGTGGTGGAGCCACGACGTCGACACCGCCGATCTCGGCAGCAGTGATGCCGACGGCACCGGCGCCTATGCCGAACTCTGGTGGGCCGAGGGCTGGGGTCTTGCCGCTGACTACTACAAGTCCGACCCTGACCGGCGCGGTTTCGGCGACACGACCGATTTCTCGGTGGACGTGAAGCGGCGGGTGCTGTCGCCGACGGAGAACAACTTCATCGCTTTGGGCGTCGGCTGGCAGGACGCCGAGCTGGTCGGCGGCCACACCACCGAGGGCGTGCGCCTCACCGCCGACGCGCGCGTCGGCCTCGGGATCCTGCACGCCTACGGCCGGGCGGTGTGGATGCCCGACCTCGGTGACGCCGGGCCGCGCGACGACATCAGCGGTCACGAGTACCAGGTCGGCGTGTCGTTCACGCCGTTTCCGTTCCTCAACCTGCGCGCCGGCTACCGGATCCGGGAGCTCGATTACGACGGCGGATCCGAGGAAGCCGACGGCTATCTCCTTGCCGGCGCCATCCACTTCTGACGCCGGCGGCGCGCGCCGCTACTCGACGCCGGAGAGCGCCGCCGCCTCGACCATGCCCACGTAGGCGGTCTTGCTTTCGGCGGTGCGAAACACGTGCACCGTACCGGGCGCGTGTTCGACGCTGGTCTTGAGCAGGCGGTTGACGTTGACCCCGTGGGAGACCAGCAGCACGTTGGCCTCATCGGGAGCACCGGTAGTCACCAGGGCCCGAAGGCGCGCGACCTCGTCGGCGTCGGAGGTCTCGGCGCCGACCGGGTTCAGGTCGGGGTTCACCGCGACATCCCCGAAGCCGAGCAGTTCTGCCGTTTGCCGGGCGACGCAGCGCTCGCTCGACTCGACGCGAGCCACCGGTATGCCGAGGCGGCGAAACTCCTCGCCGATCCGCTTCGCCAGTGCGCGTCCCTCCTCGCCCAGCTCGTCACTGTCGCACTCGGTTCGTTCCGGCTCGCCGGCCGCCGCGTGCTGCAGCACCACGACGTGTCCCCCCTGGCGCAGGTCGCCGGCCGCGGTGCTCGGCGTCCACTTTCGCACACCCGCCGTTTCCTGGGCGGCAAGCGGCATGCTCGCCAGGGCCAGCGTCAGGACGAGGGAGATCAGCGTGATGCGACTGCTGCGGCAGGGATGTTCACGGGTCATCGGACAGCTCCGGGAGTCGGGTGTTTGGCGGTACTCGGCGCCGGCAGGCGCCGCCTGTCGGACATTCTACCAACTCGCCTCGCCGTGTCGTCGGGACCGTCGAGCGGTTCCTTGACGTTTTTTTGACGACATCGGCGACGGTTGGCGGACGGCGGCCCCGTACGCTCTCCCCCGTCGCGCCGCAGTGCGCGGCCCCGATGAATCCGGAACTTCTATGGAGAGTTGACCATGACCACCAACCCGACCACCCGCACCGACGCCCGCGGCGTGCCCGTCTCGGCCTGCCAGCCGCGCTCGCTGGAGGCGTACGAGAAGGCGCTGCACCAGTTCCAGAGCTACTTCGGCGACCCGACCGAGACCCTCTCCGCCGCCGTCGAAGAAGACCCCGGCTTCGTGCTCGGCCACGTCTTCAACGCCAGCGCCATGCTGATGATGAGCGAGCGCCAGTATCTGCCCGCGGTTCGCGAGAGTATCGAGAAAGCCGAGGCCCTGGCAGACAAGGCGAACGACCGCGAGCGCATGCTGACCGCCGCCGCGCGGCACTTCATGGAAGGCCGCTGGGACAAGGCAGGGGCGGCGTGGGACCGCGTGCTTGCCGCCTGGCCGCGCGACGCGCTGGCCGTCCAGTGCGGACACTTGACTGACTTCTACCTCGGCGACGCCGTCAACCTGCGCGACCGCATCGGCCGCGTCATCGGTCACTTCGACCGCGACATGCCCGGTTATTCCTACATCCTCGGCATGCAGGCCTTCGGCTTCGAGGAATGCAACCAGTTCGACCGCGCCGAGGCCGCGGCACGCGCGGCGCTGGATATCGAGCGTCGGGACGGCTGGACCGTGCACGCCCTCACCCACGTGATGGAGATGCAGAACCGGGTCGACGAGGGCAAGGCCCTGCTCTCCTCGCGGGTCGCGGACTGGGCGCCGGACAACGGCTTCGCCTTCCACAACTGGTGGCACCTCGCCCTGTTCCACATCGAGCAGGAGGACTTCGCCGGGGCGCTCGACCTGTTCGACCGGCAGATCATGCCGGCAGACTCCGACGTGTCCCTGCAGCTTGTCGATGCCACCGCCCTGTTGTGGCGCCTCTACCTGCACGGCGTGAACGTGAGCGAGCGCTTCGGACGGGTGGCCGAGATGTGGGCCCGAAAGACCCCGGTCGAAAACGGCTACTACGCCTTCAACGATCTGCACGCGGTTATCGCCTTCGCCGCGTCGGGCCGCACCGACGCGGCGCGCGAGGTGCTGGCCGAGGTCAGGGCGGCGGCGTCGGGCAACCCCGAGTTGACGCGCATGATGGCCAGGGACATCGGCATCCCGACCTGCACCGCCGCCATCGCCTTCGCCGAGGGTCGTTACGCGGAAGCCGTGGCGCAGCTGATGCCTGTTCGCAGCATCGCCAACCGCTTCGGCGGCAGCAACGCCCAGCGCGACATTCTCACCCAGACCCTGCTGGAGGCGGCGATCCGCGCCGGCGAGCGCGGGGTCGCGAGCAACGTTCTGAACGAGCGCTCGGTACACCGTCCCATGAGTCCCATGACCCGGCGCTACCGCGGCAAGTTGTACCAGTACTGATCCGCGCAAGGGGAGCCTGCGGGCTCCCCTTCGCTCTCGTTCAGGGAGCGAATCGCCGGCGCAACTCCTCGTGGTCGGGCACGTCGAGTCCTTCGTGGGCGGCCCGAAGGGCCTCGAGCTCGCACCGGAGCTGCCCGTCGCGGGGTGACTGGGCGAGCGTGACCATCAGTTCGCCGCGGCGTCGGTGGTACGCCGCCATTGGAATGTCCCGGCCTTCGAGGTATGTCCCCAGGGCCTCCACGTAGCGCTGCGCGGCGTCGGGGTCGCCGTCGAGGAGCATGCGGTCGATGGCGTACTGGTAGAAGTGCACGTGGTTGTGGGACACACACTCGATCTCCCGGAAAATGGTCTCACCTTCCTGGAGCAGCGCGCGCGCGCCGGCGGTATCCGGTGCGAAACGGGCGGCGACCGCCAGCAGCCACGGCCCCGCGTACGCGGGACGAAGTTCCACCATGCGGCGCGCCGCCTCCAGCGCCTGGCGGAAGCCGCTCTCCGCGTCGCCCAGAACGCAGCTGAAATGCCCGATGGCGCAAAGCGCCTCGTTCTCGAATCGCACCGAGCCCACCGAGCGGCTGATCTGCAGCGCCTGCCCGGCGTAATCCAGCGCCCGTCGCGCATCGCCAAGCTGGTAGACGATTTGCGCGAGGATGCCGGCAATGATCGCCTCGTGCCGACGATGCCCGGCCGCTCGCGCCAGCTCGTGTGCACGGCGGGTGCCGTCAAGTGCGTCGTGGACCCGGCACAGGTAGTTGTTGCAGCAGGCCAGCATCGCCAGGTTGATGGCGGCATGCTGCTTGCGGTCGTGCTCGGCGGCAAGCTTGTAGCTCGATTCGAACAGCTCTGCGGCCTGGGTCATCTGGCCCTGTTGGTAACAGGCGTCGGCCATGGTGCTTGTCGCCTCGATCTCGAGGTCGACGCTGCCGGCGGCGCGCGCCCGGTGCATGGCGTTCTCGCCGTGGTGAACGCAGCGATCGACGAAGCCGCGCGCAAACGCGATGCGGCTGCGCACGATGTCGACCCGGGCCTGGATTTCGGCGTCGAGGCCGTCCGCGGCGCGTTCGAGGGCGTCGAGCCGTTCGAGGGCGTCGTCGTACCGGTCGAGCACGATCAGGGCATCGGCGAGCCCGACCACCGCCGCCGGCGAGTGCGCCAGTTCCAGCGTCCGCTCGTAGGCTTGCACCGCCTTTGCCGTGGCGCCCGTCGTCTGCAGTACCCGCGCCTTCATGTGCAGGAACTTCGCCGACTGCGGGTTCTGCGCCAGGGCCCGGTCGGCCAGCGCCAGGACGCGATCGTACTCGTGAAACGAAAACAACCGCTCGCAGACCTTGAGACAGGCGGCCTCGGAGTCATCCAGGCCGGCCTCCGTGGCATGCCACGCGTACTGGACGTCGTCGACCTGCCGAAAGTATTCCGCCGCCAGCCGGTGGAGCTCGCGGCGCTCGTCGGTCAGCATCTGGTCGATGATGCCGCGGTGCACGAGATCGTGGAGGAAGCGGCCTTCGTCAGCCGAGATGATGACCATCGCCCGCGCCATCAGACCATCCAATTCATGTTCCACGGGACCGACCATGGCGGCCAGGGCTTGCACGCTGAAACGCGGACCGAGCACCGCCACCGCGCGCACCACGCGCCGCTCCGGCACCGGCATCGCGTCGAGCCGGGAGGCGACGATGCTCTGGATGCTGTCCGGCAGGGAGCGATCGCCGTGATCGGTGGCAAGCAGCAGTTGCTCCAGGAACAGCGGGTTGCCGCCGCTTCGCGCGACGCAGTCGTCGAGACGGGGATGGTCCGAGCCGGCGAGGCGCTCGGCCAGCTGGCGGCAGGCCTCCTTCGCCAGCGGCTGCAGGTCGATGGTGGTCATCGGCGCGCCGCCCATGGCGCCGCGCCAGGCCGCGCTGAGGGCCTCGCCCTCGAGCCGGCTGGTCATGATCAGCACCAGGCGAAGGCGGGTAGTCAGTCCCGCGAGCGAGGCCAGCAACGCCAGCAGGTGGCCGCCGGCGAGGTGAATGTTCTCCACCAGGAGCACCAGCGGTCGTTCGCGACAGGCGTGCTCGACCATCGCCTCCACGAGGCGCCGGTCGTAGGCGGCCAGTTCTTCGACATCGACGGCTTCGAAGAACTGCCGCCGGGCGACCTCGTCGTTCGTGATCAGCAACCCGGCGTATCGGAGCAGTTCCGGCTCTGCGTCGAGCGCTGCCGCAAGCCCGTCGAGCGGTTCGTACGATGGGGCCGCGGCCGTCGCGGAGCCGGGGTCCTCGACGATGGCCCGGGCGAGGAACTCCACCAGGCTCTCATCGGCCCCGGCGCCGTCGTCGACCCGGTATAGCAGGCAGGTGTCGCCGCCGGCCTTCGCGGCATCGAGGGCCTTGTGTGCCAACCGCGTCTTGCCGATGCCGGCGTCGCCGCGCAGCATGAACACGTGGCCGTGGCCCCCTTCCCGGCACAGTTCGAGCATCATGGCTAGCTGTGTCAACTCGATCCGGCGGCCGACGAACCCGGGCAGGGGGCGCACCGGACGGTTGAAATCGACCGAGTCGAGCCGCCACACCGGTACCTGGCCGGGCAGCGGCAGGCCCACGGGGCCGCTGACGGCGACATGATCGATACAGCTCAGGCGCACCGGGTCGGAAATCAGCACGCAGCGTTCCTCGCCCAGCGACGACATGAGCTCGACCTGCCGAAGCACGGCGCCGCTCAGCCTTTCGATGCTATCCACACCATCGGTTGAATCGCCGAAATACACCACGGCGCGCCCGGACGCCACCGCCAGCGCGGCACTCTCGGCGGCTGCCAGTTCTCGCGCCGCACGCAACGCCCGCAGGCTGTCGTTGGAACTGCTTCGCGGGCAGCCGAACACCAGCACCACCCCGTGGCTGCCGCGTACCGGGTCGGCGAGGGAGTAGCGGCGGGCGGTTTCCGTGGCCAGGCGCGTCAACCGGTCGAGTTCGCGGTCCTCGGCAAGCGGATCGGGCGTCGCGCCGGGACCGGGCGCGAGCGCCAGCAGCGTAACCTGCCTGAGTTCGGTGCGGCGCGCGCTACCCGAGTGCTCCGCGGCCCCATTACCGGCGGTGCCGGTTGGCAGGGGCACCGCGCGCGAGCGCTCGCTCATCAATCCTGCCTTGAGAAGCTCGGTCTCGCGCGAAGGAGCCACTTGAAGTTCGCGCTCGAGTATCGCGCGGCACTGGCGATATTGCTGCAGTGCGTCCGGAATGCGGCCCAGCGCCGCGTAACATCGCATCAACGTGCGATGCAGGTCCTCACGCAGCGGCTCGAGCGCCACCAGCCGGATGCCGAGACGGACCGCATCGGCGAATCGTTTTTCCGCGATCGCCGATTCCACGGCCCGTTCGAAGCACTCCGAGGCAACACGGCGATAGTGCTCGCGCCGTTCGAACAGCCAGTCGTCGAACGGCGGCGAGTTGACGCTCAGCCCCTCCAGGAACTCGCCGCGCCAGGTGTCCAGCAGCCAGCGCTCGCGATCCCCGCTGCCGTGCGCCCGGTGTTCGAGCTCGAGGGCATCGACACGGATCACGCCGGGGCGCAATTCGACGGCATCGTGGCCGGCAACGAGCGCCGCGGCGATCTCGGGGCACGCCTTGCGCAGTGCCGACAGGATCTGGCGCAGGCTGTGCCGCGCCTGGTTGTCGCTCGAGTCGCCCCACAACAGTGCCGCGAGACGGTCGCGGGAGTGCCCCTGGCCCGGTTGCACGCCGAGGTAGGCGATCAGGGCGCGCGCCTTCTTCACGGCAATCGTGACCGGTTCCCCGTTGGCACGGGTCAGTTCGAAGCCGCCGAACAGGAGCAGCGACAGTTTCTCCTTCATCGATCCATGGGTGAGTTGACGATATTTTGACGTTTTGACGGATGGCCGGCAGACGGCCGGCGGCTAAGGTTCGCGCCGTCTGCATCAAGAACTCAAGGACCCTGACGCCTCATGAACAGCCCAAGCATTCCACAGCACCCGTGGATTGGAAAGAGATTCCTGACTTCACGAAGGCGCACCGTCGCTTCGCCGACACGGTCGCGGATGACGCCGTCGGGACTCGCGCGGGACCGGCGTCGTGCGCTGGTGCTCGTTGCGGCTGCGGAGCGTCGGCGGCTGAGTTGCCTTCTCGGCATGACGCCCATGCAGATTACCTTCGGTGTGCTGACTCCGGCGCTTGGCGCCGATGCCGAGCGGGGCCGGCCGTGAACACCGCCGACAGCTTGCGCGGCGAAGCGGCCGCACTGGTCCGGATCGGCGGTCCGCTGACGCTCACGGCGCTCGCCAACATGGGCGTTTCCATCACGGACGTCATCATGATCGGCTGGCTCGGACCCATGCTGCTCGGTGCGGGCGCCGCGATCAGCGACTTGTACTCGATATTCTACTATCTCGCTGCCGGCATCGCGTCCGCCGGGGCGGCGATCCTGTCGTCGGCCATCGGCGCGTCGAACCATGAGCGGCTGCGCGGCATGTTCGCCGAGGTGCTGATCGCCACCCTGGCTGCGGGAGCCGTGCTGGTTCCGCTGGTCTGGCACGGCGCCGTCGTGCTCGCCTGGCTTGGCATCGAGGCCGAGGTGCTGCCCGACGCCGCCGGCTACGCGCACTGGCTCGCGGCCGCGATGCTGCCCATGCTGGTGGTGCGCGCGTGCATCGCCTGGTTCAGCGCCGTCGGTCGCACCACTGTCGTTTTCGCCTTCACCCTGAGCGCGATTCCTCTCAATGTCGTGGCCAACGGGGTGCTGATGTTCGGCTGGTTCGGCGGGCCGGTGCTGGGCATGCCGGGCGCGGGGGCGGCATCATTGCTGGTCGCACTGTACCTGGCCGGCGGGCTGTCGCTGGCGGTTTGTCGCTCGAAAGTGTTCCGGCGCGCACCTCCCGGCAGGCCGCGAGCCCGGGGGATTGTCGAGTGCTGGTCCATCGGCGTGCCGGTCGGCGTCTCGTCCCTGGCCGAACTCGGCGTGTACCTGTTCTCGACCGTCATCGTGGTCGCCTTCGGCGCCGCCGCGGTCGCGGCCCACGCCGTGGTGCTCAGGCTGTCGGGCGTGCTTTACGCGTTCGCGCTCGGGCTGTCCCAGGCGGTGACGGTCCGAGTCGCCCGTGGGGCCGGCACGGGCAGCGCCGAACAGGTCGCGCGCTCGGTCGGCGCCGCACTCGCGCTCGCGTGCGTGATCGCCCTCGTCGAGTGGGTCGCGCTGTGGATATTCGCCGACCGGATCGCCGCGCTGTTCATTCCGGCCGGTTCACACGCCGCCTCGACGGCTGCTCTTGCTGCCCTTCTGATCGGGATCCTGGCCCCGGTCGAGGCCATCGGCGCCATCGGCACCACGGCGATCGGGGCCTTGCGCGGCGTGGGCGATACCCGCGTGCCCATGGCCTGGTCGCTGGCGGCGCTGTGGGGCGTGGGGTTCTGCGTCGCCATGTATCTCGCCTTCGAGCGGGAGATGGGCGTTGCCGGCTATTGGATCGGACTGTTGGCCGGCACCGTCGTCCTGTCGGCGGCGTGCCTGGTCCGTATGTGGCGCCGGCTCGTGCCCCGCCGCGGACACGATCGGACCCGCCGAGGCGCCGGGTCACGGGAATCGCTGGCGACACGGTGGTAGACTCGCGGGCGCCGTCAAGGCCCCAAATGTGAACCAGTTCACATTTGCGGAGATCATTCTGCCGACCAGTTCACAGAAACCTGTGCCGCAATTGATGAATATAGGCTGAACGAACTTTACGATACTTTCAGGGTCGACAGTCCGCAAGGTTCCCTTCAGGATCAGGGTCCTCCACAGTCCTGATTCCTCTTCGCCGCCCGCCCGGGCGGCGTTCTTTTTGGGGAACCGGAAAACGCCCGGTGCCGGCGAACCGGCCTTGACCCGGTTGACTCTTGTCAAGGAATGCCAGCGCCGCGGCCCCCTACTCTCCTGCCATGTCCGCCCGCGCGTCCACTTCCGGATTCCCCGCCGCGCCGCCCCCGTTTGCGCGCCTGCTGCCGGCGCCCATCGCGCTCCTGCAACCGGTACTGCGGCGAATGATCACAGGCGTGGCAGCGAGGCGGCCGGAGCTGTTCGAAAGGCTCGGCAGACACGCCGGCAGCACGTTCCTCGTCGATCCGCTGAACCTGCCGTTCGCGGTGCTGCTGAATCCGGACCCGGCGCGTCCCCGCATGCGAGCCGTTCGCCGACGCAACATCGATTCCGTCCGCCGGGACGCCCGCATCGCCGGCAGCTTCCTGACCCTGCTGGCGATGATCGACGGCAAGGCGGACGGCGATGCCCTGTTCTTCTCCCGGGAACTCGTGATCGAGGGCGACACCGAGGCCGTGGTCAGCCTTCGCAACGCCCTCGACGACAGCGATCGAAGCGTGGCCGACGATGCCGCCGCCCTGTTCGGGGCGCCGGGGCGCATCGTCCTCGAGGCGCTGCGAGGCATCCGGGATCGTCGTGGTCGCTGAGACGCCGGCGCGTCCCGAACTGGTGTGCCCCGCAGGCACCCCGGCAGGCCTTCGCACCGCCGTGGACGCCGGCGCCGACGCCGTGTACTGCGGCTTTCGAAACGCTACCAACGCCCGCAATTTCCCGGGCCTGAACTTTACCGTGGCGGAGCTGGCCGAGGGCGTCGCCTACGCGCATGCCCGTGGCGCCCGCGTGCTCCTGGCAGTGAACACGTTCCCGCCGGCCGGCCGCACCGCGACGTGGAAGCAGGCCGTCGACGACGCAGTAGCGACCGGCGTGGATGCCATCATCGTGGCGGACATGGGCGTCGCCGACTACGCCCGCAGTCACCATCGGGACCTTCGCCTGCACCTGTCGGTGCAGGCTGGTGCGCCGTCCGTGGAGGCCATCCGCTTCTACTCGGAAGAATTCGGGATCCGCCGGGTGGTGCTCCCGCGCATTCTCACGGTACCGGAGATCCGCGCCCTGAAGGAGGCCATCGACTGCGAGATCGAGTGCTTCGTGTTCGGGAACCACGGGCTCATGGCAGAAGGCCGCTGTAGCCTGACCAACTATGCGACGGGCCTGTCGACCAACATGGACGGGGTCTGCTCTCCGGCCAGCCACGTCCACTACGCCGAAGACGCGAGCGGCAACCTCGGCACGCGGCTCGGACGATTCACCATCGACTGCTTCGCCCGCGGCGCGAGCCCCGGCTACCCGACCATATGCAAGGGCCGCTACCTCGCGTCTCACCGCGACGCGTCCTACTACGCCTTTGAAGAGCCCGTCAGTCTCAACCTCGCCACCCTGCTCCCGGACCTGGTCGCGGCGGGCGTGAACGCGTTCAAGATCGAGGGACGCCAGCGCTCGAGGGCCTATGTGCGGACGGTGGTGTCCGCGTGGCGCCGCGCTGTCGACGACGTCATGGCCGGGGGGACGGCGCGGCTGGATGAATTGCTCGCGCTGACCGAGGGTCACAAGCAGACCGAAGGCGCGTACGGCGGCAAGCGATGGCGATGAAGGTGCGGCGGCCCGCCCTGACCATGGGGCCGATCCTGTTTCACTGGGATGCCGACGCCCGGCGCGATTTCTGGTTTCGCATTGCCGACGAGGCGCCCGTCGACACGGTGTACCTCGGCGAGGTGGTCTGCGCGAAGCGCTCGCCGTTCATCGAGCCGTACTACGACGAGATCGCCGGGCGCCTCGAGCGGGCCGGCAAGCAGGTGGTATTCTCGACTCTCGCCGAGATCATGACCCGCCAGGAGCGAGCGACGACGCGCTCACTCGTCTCCGGAGGGCGAGCTGACATCGAGGCCAACGACGCCGCCGCGCTGTATCACCTGCGCGGCCGGCCCCACCGGGTCGGAGCGTTCGTCAATGTCTACAACGAGGATTCGCTGTCCTGCCTCACCGCCCGCGGAGCGACTCATTTCGCACTGCCGGTCGAGCTGCCCGCGGCTGCCCTGGCCGTTCTCGGCAGCGCCGCCGCAGATCTCGGCGTCGGCCTCGAGGTGCAGGTGTACGGGCGTGCGCCGCTGGCGCTGTCGGCACGCTGCTACCACGCCCGCGCCCACGGCCGGGTCAAGGACAACTGCCAGTTCGTCTGCGGCAACGATCCCGACGGCATGGAACTCGCCACCCTCGACGGCGAGCCGTTCCTGGTGATCAACGGCATCCAGACCCTGTCGCGTGCCTGCATCAACCTCGTCCATGAACTGTCCGCCCTTGCCGCCGCCGGCATCGGCGCATTCAGGCTGTCCCCGCACAGTCACGACATGGTCGCCGTGGCGCGGGTGTTTCGCGACGTCATCGAAGGCGAGCTGTCCGCCGACGAGGCCGACGCGCTGCTCGAGGCAAAGGGGTTCGACGCCCCCTTTGCCAACGGCTTCTATCACGGCCTGGAAGGCTGGCAATTCAGTCACCGCGCCCGCACCCTGGATTGACGCCTCGTTGTCGGCGGCGTTTCGGCCAATGGCATCGCGCAGCCCGGCTGCCCGGGCGATGGTTTATACTTTCCGCCGATCTCCCGCCCCGTGCAGGACGCGGTTCCCGATCGGCCGCCTCACCAGCGGTCGCCACCCTGATTGCCAACCGGCGCCGAGGCTCATGCGCAAGACCACGAGATTTCGCCGACTGATCGAAGCCCCCGACATTCTCGTGCTCCCCGGGGTGCAGGACGCGTTGAGCGCGAAGATCGCCGAGCGGGCGGGATTTCACGCGATCACCTGCGGCGGATACGCCGCCACCGCCGGCCTGCTTGGCCAGCCCGACACGTCCCAGCTCGGCATGACCGAGATGGCCGAGCACTATGCCCGCATCTCGGACGCCGTCGAAGTGCCCGTATTCGCCGACGGCGACACCGGTTTCGGCAACGCGACCAACGTGCAGCGCACGGTTCGCGCCTACGAGCGCGCGGGCGTGGCGGGAATGTTCATCGAGGACCAGCGCTTTCCCAAGCGCTGCGGACACATGGCGGGCAAGGCCGTCGTCTCGCTCGAGGAGATGCTCGGCAAGCTCGCCGCCGCGCTCGATGCCCGGGTCGACGCCGACCTCGTGATCATGGCGCGCACCGACGCCCTGGCGGTCAACGGCATCGACGACGCGCTCGAGCGGGCCCTCGCCTTCCGCGAGGCCGGGGCCGACCTGGTATTCGTCGAGGCGCCGACGGACGTCGAACAGATGCGCCGCATCTGCCGGACGATCGACGCCCCCTGCCTTGCCAACAACATCGAAGGCGGAAAAACCCCGCTGCTGTCCGCCGCCGAGCTCGAGGAGATCGGCTACGCCGCGGTCGCATTCCCGGTGGCATGCAGCTACACCATCGCCGCGGCGGTCCAACGGTTGATGGCCACGCTCGCCGCCGACGGCACCACCGACGCAGTTCGTGGCGACATGCTCGAGTTCGACGATTTCAACGCCCTGGTCGGCCTGCCGGAACTGCGTGAAAGAGAGCAGGGCTGGCTGGACCGCGCCCGGGCCGGCATGGAAAATAACGCCCGGACGGGATCCGGATGATGCGCAGGGACCGGCGCGACTGACCACCATAATCACTTGCCCAAGAGGATCACAAAGTGAAGCGACTCGCCTCCCTCGTAACCGCCACCTTGCTCGCCGCCGGCATCGGCGCGGCCCACGCCGCCGACCCGGTCCAGTTCAGGATCAGCCACCAGTTGCCGCCGGCGCATCATATCGCCAAGCTGGTGGACCAGTTCGCGGCCGACGTCGAGGCGCGCACCGACAACGCCGTGGACGTACAGGTTTTCGGCGCCAACCAGGCTTTTCCGCCCGACCAGAACCACCCCGCCGTGGCCCGCGGCCAGGTCGAGGGTGCGATCTCCGTGAACTTCCAGTGGGGCAACACCATCCCCGAGCTGAACGTGGTGACGATCCCCTATTACTTCACCGATCTCGCCCGCGTCGAGAATTTTCCGGGCTCGCCGGCTGCCGCCATACTCGAGGAGAAGCTGCTCGAGAAGGGCGTGCGCAACGTCGCCTGGTTCTTCACCACGCGCCAGTCGATCTTCACTTCCGGGCACAAGCCGCTCGTGAGCATCGAAGACTTCCAGGGAACCAAGATTCGCGGCCTTAACAAGCTGGTCGACGAGGCGCTGATCGCCGCCGGTGCCGCTCCCGCCGCCATGCCCGGCTCCGAGGTGTACCAGGCGCTTCAGACCGGGGTGATCGATGCCGGTCTCACCGACGTGTCCGCCGCATTCAGCCGCAAGTACTTCGAGGTCCAGAAGTACGGCACCGTGGCGCCGTTTTTCACCGTGTACTTCCACCTCTACGTCAACCCGGCGTGGTGGGACGGCCTGCCGGACGACATCCGCGGTGCCATCGCCGAGGCCGCGGCCAAGGCCGAGCAGGACTCCATCCCGCTGACCGAGCAGACCGCCGAGGAGTCGATCGGCGCCCTTCGCGAGGAAGGCATGCAGATCCACATCCAGACTCCCGAGGAGGTCGAGGCGTTCAGGGCGGTCATGCAGAAGCCCGTGCTCGACGCCTTCCTGGCCTCGTCCCCCGACGCCGCCAGGGTCATCGAGGCCGTCGACGCGCTGTAAAGCGCATGCCCCGATGCCGACGCCGGGGGCGTGCGCTCCCGGCGTTTGCATGAGCGCACCATGAAATCCCTCGCCCTCGGGATCGACCGGCTGATCGGCGCGATCTGCGGGCTGGCGCTCGCCGTGTCGGCGGCCTCCCTGCTGCTGTCGTTCGCCCTGGTCGTGTACTCGGTGGCGATGCGCTACTTTGTCAATCAACCCATTCCCTGGGTGGACGAGCTGGTCGGCTACCTGCTGGTCGCCATCGTCATGACCGCGGCGGCCGATGCGCTGCGCCGCGGGGAACACATCGCGGTCGACCTTCTCACGGAGCGCCTCGGCCCGACGGGACGCCGGATCACGGCTTTTGCGGGCCTCGTCGCGGTTGCCGCGGCGGGCGTCGCGCTGACGGTCGGCGGCTGGGACACGGTGGCCTTCACCCGCATGCTCGGGATCCGCTCCACCGGCTACCTCGACCTGCCCATGCACCTGCCGCAGATGCTGATTCCGATTGGCGGGGGGTTGCTCGCCGTCGCCGCGCTCGGCGGGCTCGTTCGCATGGCCGTCGGGCTGCCGCCCGCCGAGGAAGAGGACCGGCCAGGCGCCCACGGCGCCCATCGCCGCGACACGACGTCGCCATGACCTTCTTCGTCATCCTCGCGGCGCTGGTGGTGGTCCTGCTCACCGGCCTGCCGGTGTTCGCCGCCATGGGATTGTTCGCCGGGATACTGATGTATGCCTTCCAGGGCGACATCGGCGGGCTCGGCGACATCGTCTTCGGCAAGCTCAACATCTACCTGCTGGTCGCCATCCCCCTGTTCACCCTGATGGCGCACTTCATGATCCGCGGCAGGGTGGTGGACGACCTCTACAGCACCGCCAACACACTGCTTCGCCACCTGCCGGGCGGCCTGGGCATCGCCACCGTGTCGGCGTGCACGTTGTTCGCCGCCATTTCCGGCTCCAGCGTCGCCACCGCGCTGACCATCGGCGCGGTCGCCATCCCGCAGATGATCCGCTACGGCTACCGGCCGTTCGAGGCCTACGGCGTGGTCGGCGGAGGCGGCACTCTCGGCATTCTCATCCCGCCTTCCGGTCCCATGGTGCTGTACGCGGTAATCGCCGATGCCTCCATCGGCCAGTTGTTCATCGCGGGCATCGTTCCGGGACTTCTGATCGCAGCGCTGTTCGCGCTGTTCTGCTTCACCTCGCAGTCGCTCCGCCCCGGCGCCGTTCAGCGGCCGCCGCGCGCGCCGCTCGCAGACATGGCGCGCGCGGTGCGGCGATCGTTCTGGGCCCTTTCCCTGCCGGCGTTCGTCCTGGGCGGCATGTACTTCGGCGTCTTCACCGCCACCGAGGCCGCCGGCGCCGGCGCCCTGGCGGCGATGCTCGTGGCAATGATCGTGTACCGCTCGCTCCCACTGCGCGAGGTGTGGCGCTCGGCCCTGGACGCTTCGCGAACGTCGGCGATGATCTTCATGATCCTCGCCGCGGCGGCGATCTTCAGCCACGTGCTGACCAAGCTGAGGATTCCGCAGGAGATGGTGGAACTGGTGACCCACCTCGGCTTCGGCCCGATCGAGTTCCTGCTCGCGGTGATGCTGGTGGTGTTCGTGCTCGGCATGTTCCTGGAGACGATCTCCATCATCCTGATCACCACGCCGGTGGTGCTGCCGGTTCTCTCCGCGCTGGACATCAGCCCGATCTGGTACGGCGTGCTGTTGATGATCAACCTGGAATTGGCGCTGATCACGCCGCCGGTGGGAATGAACCTGTTCACCATCAAGGGCATCACGCGCGCGCCCATCCAGCAGATCATGCGCGGCGTGGTGCCTTACGCCCTGATGTTGCTCGGTGCATTGATCGTCCTGTTGCTGGCGCCCGGCATCGCGCTGTGGCTGCCGTCCACCATGATGGGCCGCTGACCGCCGGCGCGCGGACTTCAGAGGATCTGACTCAGGAAGCGCTGCGTGCGCGGGTCCCGCGCTTCGGTGAAGAAGGTGGCTGGTGGACCGTGTTCGACGATCACGCCGTGGTCCGTGAAGTAGATGTGATCGGCCAGTTCGCGGGCGAACCCCATCTCGTGGGTCACGAGCATGCAGGTCATGCCCTCCTCGGCCAACTCGCGAATGGTGACCAGGACCTCCTTGACGGTCTCCGGGTCGAGCGCCGCGGTGACCTCGTCGAAAAGCATGACTTCCGGGTTCATGGCCAGCGAGCGCGCGATCGCGACCCGCTGCTGCTGCCCCCCCGACAACTCGCCGGGGTAACTGTCCTCCTTGTCGGCAAGACGCACCTTCGCCAGCAGACCGCGGGCGCGCTCCTCGACCTCGTCCTTCGGCTGGCGCAGCACGTGCACCGGCGCCATCATCACGTTCTCGAGCGCGGTGCGGTGGGGAAACAGGTTGTACTGCTGGAACACCATGCCGACCGTGCGTCGCAGTGCCAGCTTGTCCAGGTCGGGAGAGTTCACCTCGCGGCCCATTACGCGGATCGACCCGCTGTTGATGGGCACGAGCGCGTTGATGCAGCGAAGCAGCGTCGACTTTCCGGAGCCGGACGGGCCGATGATGCACACCACCCGCCCCTTCATGACCTCCAGGCTCACGCCTTTGAGCACCTCGGTGGCGCCGAACGACTTGTGCACGTCGCGGATGGCGACGATGGGTTCGTCCGCGGCCCAGGATTCGCTCATGTGTTCACCGCGTAGCGACGTTCCAGGTGCATGGTGATGCGGGCAATCGGGTAGCAGTAGATGAAGAACCAGCTCATGAGCCACAGGTACATCGGGATCAACAGATCGACCCGTCCCTCGGCGCTCAAGGCGGCGCGGGTGAGGTTCATGGCCTCCTGCACCCCGACGATCGACACCAGCGGCGTAGCCATGGTGAGGATGGCATACAGGTTCATCCACGGCGGCAGAACCCGCTTGACGCACTGCGGCAGGATCACCATGCGCATGGTCTGCCAGCGCGTGAAGGCGAGCGACTCTGCCGACTCCCACTGGCCGCTCGGCATCGAGCGAACGGCTCCGCGCACGAATTCCGACACGTAGGCCATCACCGGCAGCGACAGGCCGATGACCGCCTTGATCCACGCGGGTAACGGAAACTGCACGCCGAACGCGGAGACCTGGTAAGGGATCAGGAAGATGCAGTAGAACAGCAGCACCAGCCACGGAGCGTTGCGGAAGAACTGGGTCACCACCCACGCCCCGCGTCGCACCGGCGTCAGCAGCGAGACCTGGAGCAGGCCGAGCATGACGCCCAGCGCGGTGCCGACAGCCATGGACAGCACGGAGATCAGCAGGTTGAACAGGAAACCGTCGAACATCACCGGCGTCCACTTGGCCAGCAGCACGACGATCCCCGGTCGCGCGGAGTCGTCGAGCGCGGCGACGTCGTTGACGACGACCACGAGCGTCAGCGCTGCAAGACTGCCTGTCGCCAGCCGGCCGGTCCAGCCGTGCACCGGAGCGGCCGGTTCGTGAAGCGCTGGAGGGCGCGTCGATCGCTCCGATACGGGCACCAGCACGGGCAGCACGTTCGACCCGCCGCCGGGCCATGCGCGGCGCGTCATGTCGATGACTCCCCGAAACCCGGCACGTGCAGCATTCGCTCCCAGCGGTGCAGGACCCACACCAGCACGGCCACGATGCCGACGTACGACAGCAGCACCACGTTCATCATGGTGCGCACGTTGAGCACGTCCGACCAGATCTGCGCGCAGACGTAGAGCAGCTCGGGAACCGCGATGGCGTAGGCCAGCGTCGTCGTCTTGACAAGGTTGACGAGGTTGGTGCCGAGCGCCGGCAGCGAGATGCGCAGCGCGAGCGGAAGTACGACGTGGCGATATGCCTGCAGCCGGGTATAGCCGAGCGACTCGGCTGCCTCGACCGTGGTGCGTGATACCGCCTCGACGCCGGAGCGGAATATCTCCACGTTGAGCGCCCCGGCAAAGAAGGACAAGGCCATGACCGCCCAGCCGAAATTGCTCACCAGCGGCCGCGTCGCGCCGCCGTCGAGCACGACCGGCGGCAGCACCGAGCCGAGCGCGAAGAAGAAGAAGTAGAGCTGGATCAGCGGCGGCGTGTTGCGGAAGAACGCGATGTATCCGCCGACCAGCCATCGCGCCAGGCGCGAGCGCGCACCCTGCGCGGCCGCGCCGAGAACGCCGATGACGAGGGAGAAAACGATGCACAGGACCGACAGCTTGATCGTGACCCAGAGACCCTCGACGAAGCGGCCGCGGTCGTAGGCGTCGTAGCCGATGGTGAGATTGATGCCGTGTTCACGATGCAGCCAGGTGAACAGCGCTTCGAACTCTTCCACGATTACGCGCGAACCCGCCAGGACCCGGGCCGCGGTTTCGGCCCGGGTTGCCGGTCACTTCGCACGCCGCCGGCTGCCCGCATGAAGGCAGGCTCAGCCGCCCTTCAGCTTCTCGTGCATCTCCATCAGGAACGGATTGTCCTTGATCTCCCACTTGCGGTTCAGCTCGATGAGCTTGCCGCTGGCGTGCCAGTCGGTGGCCGCGTCGCGCACGAAGTCGCCCCACGGGCCGTTGAGATCGTCCAGGGAAACGGCGACCGCCCATCTCTGAAGGTCCTCCGTTTCAAGCGGCATCTCGTAGTCGGCCCATTGCGGATCGCTGGCAAGCTGGGACTCGATCCAGGTGTTGTCGTACAGGAAGGCCACGCAGTTGCCGTTGGCGAGCGCCGCCGTCGCCTCGGGAATTCCCGCGAACGCGACCAGGTTGGGCGCGTATTCCTGGCTGACCCGGCGGTTGTAATAGGCGCCCTGGATGGCGCACACGTCCTTGCCGCGCAGGTCGTCCCATGCCGCGAGCCCCGCCGATTTCGGCGCCAGCACGTTGGTGCCGCCGGCATAGTAGTTGGGCTCGATCATGCCCACCGCCTCGCGGCGCTGGGGCGTATCGCCCATGGTGGCGACGATGATGTCGATGCGCCCCTGCTGGAGGAACTCCATGCGGTTCGAGGCCACCACCGGCACCAGCTCGACCTCGACGCCGAGCCTGTCGGCGAGATCGTTGACCAGGTCGATCTCGAGACCGACGATGTTGCCGTTGCTGTCGATGAAGCCCCACGGGCGATAGTCGTTCTTGATGCCGGCGACCAGCTTTCCGCGTTCCTTGATGGTTTCCAGGGTGTCGGCCATCGACGGGCCGGCCGCGACTGCCAGAGCCGCCGCCGACAACGCGAGCGCGATTCGTTTGAGCATGTTCGTCTCTCCTCGGTTGGTGAAGATCGTCGTTGTATCGCGGTGACCGGCGCGATCTATCGTCCCGCCCTGCTCGATAGCAGCCGCTTGCCGGGGTCGCGACCAGTATAGGCACGCGGTCGAGACGCGGTCAACGCGCGCCGGGACGCGCTCGACCCGAGGGCCGCTTGCCGCGGTCCGATCCTCGCATGGCGAGCCTGTTCAGGAATCGAGCACCGCGCGAATCCGGGCCGCCAGCTCCGAACGGCGGTAGGGCTTGACGAGCAGCGGCAGCCGCCCGTGTACGTTGTCGCCGCCGATGGAACCGGCAAGCGCGAAGCCGGAGGTGAGCAGGGCCTTGAGTCCCGGGCGCAACGAACGCGCCGCCTCCACCAGCTCGGTGCCGTTCAGGCCACCGGGCATGGTCAGGTCCGTGAACAGCAGATCGACGGCTTCGCCGGATTGCAGAACATTCAGCGCGGCCTCGCCGTCGGGTGCGATGATCACCCGGTATCCGAGATCCTTGAGTTGTGCGACCACGACTTCGCGCACGTCGGTGTCGTCTTCGGCAACGAGAATCGTCTCGCCGCGCGCAAGCTCACCCGCATCGATGACGGATGATCCACGGGCCTCGATGGCGTCGGCGTCGGCGGACGCACGCGGCAGGTAGATCCGGACCGTCGTGCCGACACCGACCTCGCTGTATATTCTGACGCCGCCGCTGGACTGGCTGGCGAATCCGTAGACCATGCTCAGGCCCATGCCGGTGCCCTTCCCCGTCGGCTTGGTGGTGAAGAACGGTTCGAACACATGCGCCGCCGTGTCCGGGTCCATTCCGGTTCCGGTATCGGAAACCGAGAGGGCGCAATAGTCGCCGGGCGGGATGTCGGTGCCGTGCACACGCACCGGACCGTCGATGCGCACGTTGCCCGTCTCCACGACCAGGGCGCCGTCGCCGTTCATCGCGTCGCGCGCGTTGAGCGCGAGATTGACCAGCGCGGACTCGAACTGGGTGGGGTCCGCCAGCGTCTTCCAAAGATCCGGAGCAAGCCGGCTTTCGATCTCGACGCCGTCCCCCAGGGTTCGCTGCAGCAGGGTCATGGTTCCTTCCACCGAGGCGTTCATGTCGAACACCCGGGCGCTCAGCGGCTGCTGGCGGGCGAACGCCAGCAACTGGGCGGTCAGGGTCGCGCCACGCAGCGCCGCCTGCTCCACCCTCTCGAGCCGGCGGCCTGCCTCCGAGTCGTCATCGAGACGCCGCTTCGCCAGCTCCAGGTTGCCGAGGATCACCGAAAGCAGGTTGTTGAAGTCATGGGCGATGCCGCCCGTCAACTGACCGATGGCCTCGAGCCGCTGCGACTGGGTCTGGCGCCGCTCCATCTCGTAGCGCTCCGTCATGTCGCGGCCGATGAAGAAGTACAGCCCGTCGGACTCGAGCCAGACGCCCTTCCAGGATATCGGGACCACGTGGCCGTCCTTGTGCACGTAGCGGCAATCGAAATTGCGTGATTCGCGGTTCCTGCGGGCCAGGCGCATTTCCTGCCGCGTATGCTCGAGGTCCTCTTCGACCAGGAACTCCCTGGCGTTGCGCCCCAGCATTTCGTGTGCGGCATACCCGAGTATCCGCTCGCAGCTCGGGCTGACCCGAACGAAGTAACCCTGGCGGTCCACGACCAGAATCAGGTCGAGGGACGTTTCAAAGATCCGCTGGTTGATCCTCGAGTCGGCGGTGGCCGCGCTGTTCGACATGCAGTTCCTTGAGTTGCGCCGGATATCGTGCGATCGCGTTCCGCCTCGAATTCGGCAAGAGGCCGCGAACCGTCACATTGTTTCCGGCGAGTCCCGTTTCCCCCATTTGCCATAGTCCGGCGCCAAAGTGTAGGCCGACCGCCAGCGCCCTGCAACATCCGCGCCGCGCGTCGCACCCCTACCTCGGAACAGCTCACCAGTCAACTAACGTACCGGGGGGAAACGCCACCACGCCCACGCGACGACACCTGCGAACACGGTGTACGCCACGGCGAACACCCATAGGGGTGCTTCGAAGTAGATCAGGCGCTGGATCCAGTGCACGACGAACCCGGATTCATATCCCGCCTGCCCTGCCCGCTCGCGGAACCAGGACTCGAGAAGAGTCAGGCCGCAGTATCGATCGAGCCAGGCCTGGACCACCACGATAGCGATGGTTGAAAGGTGTGCCAGGCGAAACCGCAGGTCGTTCACCCAGATCCAGCCCCGCCGGTTGCCGACGACGATGGCGGCGAGGCCGCCCACGACGAACAGTACGATGGCGAAGTGGAGCAGCAGGACCAGGTCCGCGGCCAGGCGATAGGTCGATGCGGCGGTCATCCCGGAAGCCTCCTCGGCGGGCTTCGATACCTGTGCACCTGATTGAAAATGCTGTCCCCGCCCGAAGTCAATGATTCAGGC
>CBFGVH010000003.1:0-69394 GCA_965652415.1 uncultured Gammaproteobacteria bacterium
GGACGGCAGCGAGAACACGAAGTCCTACTCCATCGACTTCATTCCCTCCGAGCGCGAGCACATCTACCGCTCGGCGATGAAGGCCAACCTGTTCGGCGGCCGCGAACCGCTGGACCCGATGAAGGGCGATCCGTACGTGTGGGCGCACATCACCGACGGCACGCTGGTGGTGCACGCGATGATCATCACCGAGGACGGCGGCTACGAGATGCAGACCTACGAACGCACCCTGGTGGAGGATGGCCTCGACCTGAAGTTCACCCGCGTGCGAAACGGCGGGCCGCTTCGCGAGATCAACGCGCTGCTCAAGCGCACGAATGGCTGAACCCCGCCGGGCGGCGGCCCTTGGCGCCGCGCTGGCGGCGTCGTTGGCCCCGGCCCACGCCGCGCAGGAGGTTCCCGCTCCCGACCGCCTCGAAGCCGCCGGCTGCCTGATCGCCACGCCGCACGGCTTCGTGATGGCGGTCAATCGGCTCATCAACCGGCTGCAACTGCCGGCCGGCAAGAACGAACCCGGGGAGAGCGCCCGCCAGACCGCGGCGCGGGAAACCCGCGAGGAGACCGGGCTCGAGGTATCGGTCGGCGAGGTCCTGCTCAGCCTCGACGACGGCCGCGTGGTGTTCTTTTCCTGCAAGCCGGTGTCGCCGGCGGTCGACTATGCGCGCCTGGCGCCGCACGACCGCGTGGAGGTGTCGCGCGCGCTCGTGGTCGACCCGGACTCGCTGACCACGCCCGACGGGGAGAAGATCGACACGCGCTGGCGCTTTCCGCACATGCGCTGGCTGCTCCGCTCGCTGTTCGGCGCACTCGCCCACGGGGGCACCTGAGAGGTTCAGGCCCGCTGCGCGGCCGGAACGTAGCGAAACTCGCGCAGGTTGACGCCGAGTTCGAGGTCGGTGCGCAGGGACAAGAGCCGCATGGCCAGCAGGGCCTGTTCGCGGTCGGCACGCAGCATGGCGCCGGTGTGACCCTTGATTGTCCCGGCCGCGGCGAGGATGGCGTCGAGATCGCCGTGCTCACGAACCAGCGCGGCGGCAGTGCGCGGCCCGACCGAGCGCACACCGGCCACGTTCACCGAGGCATTGCCGGTCAGGGCCATGACCGTGCGCAGGAAGCGCGGCTCGACGTCGTACCTCAGGCGCACGTAGTCGGCGTCGAGGTAGCGGTCGGAGAAGTGATCGTAGACGCGGATGTTGTCCCCGAGGAGCTGGCAGAAACTCTTGTCGGTCGAGGCGATCGTGGCGCGCCCGCCGGCCTCGGCGATCCGCACCGCGCAGGTGGCGATGACGTCGTCGGCCTCGAAGGGTGCGCGCTCGAGGGCATGCACGCCGCGCGCCTCGAAGGCAGCGAGAATCTCGGGCAGCACGACGGCTAGCTCCTCGGGCATGGGGCCGCGATTGGCCTTGTACCCGGGAAACAGCTCGTGGCGCCACGATCGCTGTCCCGAATCCATCACGCACAGCGCGTGGGTCGGCTGCTGGTGCCGGACGAGGCGCGCGAGCGAAGCGCAACAGGCCTCCACGGCGCGGTCGGCGGGCGGCGGGTCATCTCCCGCAGCGAGCGCCGCCCACACCCGCCGGATCAGGTTCAGGCCGTCGACAATGAGCCCATGCATCGCTTCCCCGCCGGGGCGGCGGTGCCCCGGGTTGATTGTGCACCGGCGGGCAGTATAGGCCGGGGACGACGGCGACGGCCAGCGGCGGCGACCGTGTTGGCCGCAGGGTGCGCTTCAGCGCACGCGTATTGCCTGATCAAGCACGACGCGTGCGCTGAAGCGCACCCTACAAAATATACCTCGACAGGTCCTCGTCTCCGGCGAGGGCGCGAAGCTGCTCGTCGACGTAGGGAGCGTCGACCGTGACGGTGGAACCGCTCGCGTCCGATGCCTCGAAGGAGATCTTCTCGAGCAGGCGCTCGAGCATGGTGTGCAGCCGCCGGGCGCCGATGTTCTCGGTACGCTCGTTGACCTGGAAGGCGTATTCGGCGATGCGCCGCAAGCCGTCGGCAGTGAACTGAAGGCGCACGTCCTCGGTGGCCAGCAGCGCCGCGTATTGCTCGGTGAGCGACGCGTCCGGCTCTTCGAGGATGCGTACAAAATCCTCGACGCCGAGCGCTGTCAGTTCGACGCGGATGGGCAGGCGACCCTGCAGTTCCGGGATCAGGTCCGAGGGCCGGGTCAGCTGGAAGGCCCCGGAGGCGATGAACAGGATGTAGTCGGTCCTCACCACGCCGTACTTGGTGCTTACCGTGCACCCTTCGACGAGCGGCAGCAGGTCGCGCTGGACACCCTCGCGCGAGACGTCGGCGCCGCCGCGGCCGGCCTCGGCGCGGCTGACGATCTTGTCGACCTCGTCGAGGAACACGATGCCGTCCTGCTCCACGCGCTCGAGCGCGCGCGCCTTGATGTCGTCATCGTTGACCAGCTTGCCGGCCTCTTCCTCGGTCAGGATCTTCAGTGCCTGGGCGACCTTGACCGTGCGGGTCTTCTTGCGTCCGCCGCCGAGGTTCTGGAACATGCTCTGAAGCTGCTGGGTCATCTCCTCCATGCCAGGCGGCCCCATGATCTCCACCCCCATGGACTGCGCGCTGACCTCGATCTCCACTTCCTTGTCGTCGAGCTGGCCTTCGCGCAGCAGCTTGCGAAAACGCTGGCGCGCGGCGCCTTCGCGGTCGGCGCCCGCCTCGTCCCACTCGGACTTGCGGGCCGGCGGCAGGAGAATGTCGAGCAGCCTCTCCTCGGCGGCGTCCTCGGCCCGCGGGCGCACCTTGCGGATCTGCTCCTCGCGGGTCATCTTCACGGCCATGTCGGCCAGGTCGCGAATGATGGAGTCGACCTCGCGGCCCACGTAGCCGACCTCGGTGAACTTGGTGGCTTCCACCTTGATGAACGGTGCATTGGCGAGCCGCGCCAAGCGTCGGGCGATCTCGGTCTTGCCGACGCCGGTGGGGCCGATCATGAGGATGTTCTTGGGCGTGATCTCCTCGCGCAGCGAGGCGTCGCCGACCCGGGATCGGCGCCAGCGGTTGCGCAGGGCCACCGCCACCGCGCGCTTGGCCTCGTCCTGGCCGATGATGTGCTTGTCGAGTTCCTCGACGATCTCGCGGGGGGTCATTTCGGACATGGGTTGACTGATCCGGTGCAGGATGTTGATCGCGGCGCCAGGAGGAATATCGCGGCCGGCGATTCGCTAATCAATCGCCGGGAAGTTGCTCGATGGTCAGGTTGTGGTTGGTGTAGACGCAGATGTCGGCGGCGATGGCGAGGCTGTTCTCCACGATTTCCCGCGCCGACAGGCTGCTGTGGCGCAGCAGCGCGACAGCCGCGGACTTGGCGAAGTTGCCGCCCGATCCGATTGCCATGACGCCGTCTTCCGGCTCGATGACGTCGCCATTGCCGGTGATGATCAGCGAGTCCGACGCGTCCGCCACTATCAGCAGCGCTTCAAGGCGCCGCAGCATGCGATCCGTGCGCCAGTCCTTGGCCAGTTCCACGGCGCTCCTGACAAGGTGCCCCTGGTGCTTCTCGAGCTTGCCCTCGAAGCGCTCGAACAGGGTGAAGGCGTCGGCGGTGCCGCCGGCGAATCCGGCCAGCACCTTGTCCCGGTAGAGCCGCCGCACCTTGCGGGCATTGCCCTTCATCACGGTGTCCCCCTGGGACACCTGGCCGTCGCCGCCCACCACGACGACGCCGTCGCGGCGGACCGAAAGGATGGTGGTTCCGTGCATCGGGTCCAGGGGCAATTTCAGTGTCTCGAAGGGGACGGTCAGACCAGTTTCAGGTCCGGCTTCTTGCGCGGCTTCTCACCGGCGGGAGTCGCGGTCTCGTTCTCGGCGGGAGACTCGCCGTGGGCGGCCTCGGCCCCGGCGGCGGGGGCGTCGAAGAACAACCCCTGCCCGTTCTCCCGCGCATAGACGGCACGGATGGCGGCCACGGGGACGTACAGGCTGCGCGGGCGGCCGGAGAACCGGGCCGAGAAGATCAACGCCTCGTCACCCATGTCCAGTCCCCGCACGGCGCGCTCGTGGATGTTGAGCACGATGGCGCCGTCGCGGACGAACTCGGCCGGCACGTCGACGCCGCTCGCGCCGGCATCGACGAGAATCTGCGGCGTCAGGCCCGCGTCCATGCACCACTGCCAGATGGCACGCAGCAGGTAGGGCTTTGTCGAAGGCAGCTTGTCTTCGCTATCGGTCAAGGGATGACCCCCGGTGTCAGGCGTTCTGGCGCAGCGCCGACTCGGTCTCGGTGAGGCTCTCCAGGAACGCGGGGCGCGCGAACAGCCGATCGGCGTAGCGGCGCAGGGGCGCCGCCGGCTTGGGCAGCTTGATTCCCAGCGCCGGCAGCCGCCACAAAAGCGGCGCCATGAACGCGTCGGCCAGCGTGTAGTCGCTCGCGATCAGGTACGCCTGGTCGCGGAACACCGGGGAGATGGAGATCAGTCCGTCCCGAATCAAGGCGCGATTCGCCTCGGAGAGCCGGTCGTTGCGTCCACCGAGCTTCTTGACCGCGTCGATCCAGTCGCGCCGCAGGCGATGGATGAGCAACCGAATGCGCGACCGTCCGACCGGATCGACCGCCATGAGCGGCGGGTGCGGAAGGCGTTCGTCGAGGTACTCGCAGATCAGCGCCGCGTCGTAGAGCACCACTTCGCGGTCGAGGAGCGTCGGCGTCTCGAGGTACGGGTTGTACTCGGCCAGGGCCTCGAGTTGGCGGGGCCCGTCGAGGTAGCGATAGTCACACTCGACGTCCTTCTCGCGCAGGACGATTCGCGCCGCATGACTGTAGGGGCAGTCCTTGCCCGAGAACAGGGTCATGACGCCTCGCCGATTGACTGTACCGTTCACATCATCGCACCTGTGGTGTCGGACCCGGCCCCGTCATGGCCGCGGCGACGGCCGCCGCCCCCGGGATTCCCCGGCGCCTGGCGTGATCCTTGTTTCCGGCGGCGTTCAATGGACGTCGCGCCAGAACTCCTTCTTCAGCGCGTAGGTCAGCCCCACCATGATCAGCAGGAACACGATGACCCAGAAGCCGATCGTATAGCGCTCGAGCTTGGCGGGTTCGGCGAGATAGACCATGAAATTGGTGAGGTCGCGAATCGCCATGTCGTACTCCTCGGGCGACCGGGCGCCGGGCTCGACCAGTTCGAAATGCTCGAACTGCCTGTTGCCCCGCTCGTTGGTCACGAACACCGCCTTCTGCACGCCCTGCCACTCGTACATGGCGTGCGGCATGGCCACGTTGGGGAACACGGTGTTGTTCCAGCCGCTCGGCGTGCTCTCGTCGAGGTAGAAGCTGCGCATGTAGGTGTACAGGTAATCCTCTCCGCGCGAACGCGCCACCAGGCTGAGATCCGGCGGCGCCACCCCGAACCAGCGCTGGGCGTCATCCGCGGGCATGGTGGTGGTCATCAGGTCGCCGATCTTGTCGGTGGCGAACATCATGTCGCGCTCGACGATGGCGGGGTCGATGTCCAGGTCCTCGGCCATGCGCTGGTAGCGCATGTACGAAGCGCTGTGGCACGACAGGCAGAAGTTCACGAATATCCGCGCGCCGCGCTGGAGCGACGCGGTGTCGGACAGATCGATGTTGGCCTTGTCGAACCCCCCCCCGGCGGGAGCGCCGTGCGCCAGGACCGGGGTCAGCAACAACATGAAGGCGGCAATGGCTTTTCTCATTTGCTCGTCACCCTGTCCGGTTCGGGTTTGGTCGGATCCTTGGACGTGTACCACGGCATCAACAGGAAGAACAGGAAGTACAGGATCATGCACACCTGCGCCCAGTACACGTTGGCGAACAGGGCCAGGTCGACGTCGGCCGGGCTCTTGGTGCCGAGATAACCGAGAACGACGAAGGACACCACGAAGATCGCAAGGGCGGTCTTGTACATCCAGCCGCGGTAGCGGATCGACCTCACGCGGGCGCGATCGAGCCACGGCAGCAGGAACAGCATCACGATCGACGCGCCCATGGCCATCACGCCCCAAACCTTGGCGCCGCCAGGCAGCCACTCCCAGGTCACCGCGCGCAGGATGGAGTAGAACGGCGTGAAGTACCACAGAGGCACGATGTGCGGCGGCGTCTGCAGGATGTCCGCGGGCGCGAAGTTGTCGCGTTCGAGGAACCAGCCGCCGAACTCCGGCACGAAGAACACGATGCCGAAGTAGATCACCAGGAACACCATCACGCCGAAGGTGTCCTTGACGGTGTAGTAGGGATGGAACGGGATGCCGTCTAGCGGCTTGCCGGAGGCGTCCTTGTGCTTCTTGATCTCGACGCCGTCGGGGTTGTTGGAGCCGACCTTGTGCAGCGCCACGATGTGCAGGTACACCAGCAGCACCAGCAGCAGCGGCAGCAGGATGACGTGGAAGGCGAAGAAGCGGTTCAGGGTGGCATCGGAGACGACGAAGTCGCCGCGAATCCACTCCGCCAGGCCCTCGCCGACCACCGGGATGGCGCCGAACAGCGAGATGATGACCTGGGCGCCCCAGTAGGACATGTTGCCCCACGGCAGGAGATAACCCATGAACGCCTCGGCCATCAGGGCGACGAAGATCACCATGCCGATCAGCCACACCAGTTCGCGCGGCGTGCGGTAGGAGCCGTACAGCAACGCCCGGAACATGTGCAGGTACACCACCACGAAGAACATCGAGGCGCCGGTGGAGTGCATGTAGCGGATGAACCAGCCCCACGGCACGTCGCGCATGATGTACTCGACCGAGGCGAAGGCGGTCGCCGCGTCCGGCTTGTAGTGCATGGTGAGGAAGATGCCGGTGACGATCTGGATCACCAGCACCACCATCGACAGCACGCCGAAGTAGTACCAGAAGTTGAAATTCTTCGGAGCGTAGTACTCCGCCATGTGCTCCTTCCACACCTTGGTGGCGGGAAAGCGGGCGTCGACCCATTCCATGAACCTGGCCATCACGCCACCCCCTCGGGATCAACGCCCACCAGCACGCGGTTGTCGTCGATGTAGGAGTGCGGCGGCACCACGAGGTTGGTCGGCGCCGGCACGTTGCGGTACACCCGTCCGGCGAGGTCGAACATCGAGCCGTGGCAGGGACAGAAGAAGCCGCCCTTCCAGTCCTCGGACATGCCGCCGGCGGTGCCCAGTTCGAACTTCTTCGTCGGGGCGCAGCCGAGATGGGTGCAGATGCCGACCACCACCAGGACCTCGGGACGGATGGAGCGGAATTCGTTCTGCGTGTACGCGGGCTGCTGCGGCTCCTCGGAGTCGGGGTCGGCCAGCTTCTCGTCGAGGGTCTTGAGGTTCTCGAGCATCTCCCCGGTGCGGTTGATGATCCACACCGGGCGCCCGCGCCACTCGACCGTGAGCATCTGCCCGGGCTCGAGCTTGCTGATATCCACCTCGACCGGGGCGCCGGCGGCACGAGCCCGCGCGCTGGGCGTCATGCTCGCCACGAAGGGCACCGCGGCGGCCGCCACGCCGGCGAGCCCGACCCCGGTGGTCACCGTCGTCAGAAATCGCCGGCGACTCGTATCTTGGCTTACGTCGCTCATGGGTTCCTCGAGAGAGATACGTATTCGGCGCGATGGGCGACCGCCTGCCGCCGGCCGTCCACCACCTATTCAAAGCCTTGCGATTATAGCAAAAGCCTATCGCGCGCGGGCGAGGTGCTGGGCGCCCTGCCGGTGCCGCTCAGCGCGCGAGCAGGGCGCGAATGGACGCCAGGTGGGCGCGCCCGGCGTTTCGCACCCGCTCGTCGTCTGCCTCGCCGTCTCGCTCGAACTCGAGGTCCTCTGCCGGCAGCTCGTCGATGAACCGGCTCGGCCGGCAGTCGATGATCTCGCCGTAGCGCCGCCTCGACGACGGCCACGACAGGGTCAGGTGCTTGCGCGCGCGGGTGATGCCGACGTAGAACAGCCGCCGCTCCTCCTCCACGCCCGCCTCGCCGGTGCTGTTGGCGTGGGGCAGCAGGTCGTCGCTGACGCCGACCAGGAAGACGTGGTCGAACTCCAGGCCCTTGGCCGCGTGCAGGGTCATCAGGCGGACCTTGTCGTCGTCGACCTCGTCGTCTTCGCGGCGATCGAGCATGTCGGTGAGGACCAGGGTGCGCACGGCGTCGGCGAGGCCGCCGTCGCCGTCCCCCGAACGCGACACCCGTTCCAGCCACTGGCGCAGTTCCTGCACGTTCTGCCAGCGGCGCTCGGCGGCCTCGTCGGAATCGGACTCATCGAGCAGCCACTGCCGGTAGCCGATTTCCTCGAGCAGGTCGTCGATGAGCTCGCCGGGGGGCGCGGACTCGGCGAAGTCCCGGAAACGGACGATGAGCCCGGCGAAGGCTTCGACGCTGGCCCGGGCCCGGGGCGGCAGCGCATCCACCACCGCAGATTCGAGCATCGCCTCGGCCGCGGTCATGCGCCGCGCGCGCGCCGCCTCGCCCAGCTTCTCCAGGGTGCCGGCGCCGATGCCGCGGCGGGGAGCGTTGACGATGCGCATCAACGCGCTGTCGTCGGCGGGGTTGGCGATCAGCCGCAGGTAGGCCATCAGGTCGCGGACTTCGGTTCGGTCGAAGAACGACTGGCCGCCGCTCAGCTGGTACGGCACCCGCATCTGCATGAGCCTTTGCTCGAAGATCCGGGACTGGTGGTTCGAGCGGTACAGGATGGCGAAGTCGCCGTAGCGGGCGCGGCGCTGGAAGTGCGCCGACATCAGCTCCGAGACCACCTGGTCGGCCTCGCGCATCTCGTTGGCGCAGACCAGCACGCGGACCGGGTCCCCGGGTCCGAGCTCGCTCCACAGGGTCTTCTCGAACGTGCGTCGATTGTTGCGGATCAGGTGGTTGGCAAGCTTGAGGATGCGGCCGCGCGAGCGGTAGTTCTGCTCCAGCTTGATGACCTCGAGATCCGGGAAGTCCTGGGCGAGGCGTGCCAGGTTCTCCGGCATCGCGCCGCGCCAGGCGTAGATGGACTGGTCGTCGTCGCCCACCACCACGAGGTTGCTCCCGTCTCCGGCGAGCAGCCGGACCAGCTCGTACTGGGCGGCGTTGGTGTCCTGGTACTCGTCCACCAGCAGGTGGCCGATGCGCTCGCGCCAGCGGCCGAGGAGTTCCTCGTCCTCGGCCAGCAGGTCGCGCGGCAGGCAGACCATGTCGTCGAGGTCGAGGGCGTTGAGCGCCCTCAGGTGGCGACGGTAGGCGGCGTCGATGCGGCCCAGGGACGAGCCCGGCGGCTCGGGCGCGCCGCGCGGCGCATTGCGCCAGGCCGACAGCGCCCCGGCCACCGCGTCGGCGGCCGACGGGTCGGTGCCGAACTCGCGCGCCAAGAGGTCGGCGATGATGGCGCGGCTGTCGGCCGGGCCGACGATGCTGAACGACGGCGTGAGCCCGGCGCGCCCGTGTTCGCGGCGCAGGATGCGCATGCCCAGGCGATGGAAGGTCGAGATACCCGCCCCTTCGGCGCGCGCACCGGCCAGGGCCGTCACCCGCGCCTTCATCTCGCGCGCCGCCTTGTTGGTGAACGTGACCGCGACGATGCCGGCCGGGTCCACCGCGCGCTCGTCGATCAGCCAGGCGATGCGGCGGGTGATCACTCCGGTCTTGCCGCTGCCGGCACCGGCGAGCACCAGTGCGGGCGAACCTTCGTGGGTGACGGCCTTTCTCTGGGCGGGGTTGAGCTTCATGGTCGGGCGGGCAAAAAGGTCCCGAGTCTAGTGCACCGGGCCGCCGATAATCACCCCCTTTCGCGGCGCTTGGCAGGCTCCTACAGTGCCATGGCTCTCGCGCGTGATTGCGTCGGCGGAAACATCACCCGAAAAAGAATCGCCGCCAAGGCCGGGCCCCACCGTGCCCTGCAGGCGATCGAGTTGAATCGCACCGGAGGCGCCGCGATAATCGAACCGGCCGTCCCACCGAACCCGAACCCATCGCGATGCCCCGTCTGCCCCGAGCACTCGTCTTCGCCTGCCTGTTCATCGGCATGATGCTCGGCGCACTGCCGGCGCGCGCGGCGGGCGTCGCCGAGGTGGACATCGGCGGGGAGACGTTCACCCTGGAACTCGCCCTCGACGCGGCGGCGCGCAGCCAGGGCCTGATGTACCGCGACCACATCGCCGCCGACGGCGGCATGCTGTTCGTGTTTCCCAACGTCGCCCGGCGGCACTTCTGGATGAAGAACTGCCTGGTCGACATGGACATCCTGTTCCTCGACGACGGCGGCGTCATTACCACCATCATGGAGATGTACGCGGAGCCGCCGCGCGGCGAGAACGAATCGATCGCCGCCTACCATGCCAGGCTGCCGCGCTATCCGAGCGGCGCGCCGGTGCGTTACGCGATCGAACTCAGGCACGGCACGGCCGAACGGCTCGGCCTCGGCACCGGGATGCGGCTGGACCTCGACCGCGAGGCACTGGTGTCGCAGGCGAGGTAGGCGTCCGGCAGGCCCCGTCAGCGCGCGGCGGCCAGGCGATTCAGCGCGCGGATGTGGGTGGCGTGGAAGAACGCGTTGGCGGCCACGGCCTCGAAGGCGCGGTTCAGGCTCTGCCGGGCCAGGTCCACCAGGGCTTCGTCGTCCGACGCGAGCCCCATGGTCAGCGCGAGGTCGGCGAGCACCGCCGGCGGGGCCTCGAGCGGGCTGTCGTTGACGAGCTCGCGCGGCGGCTCCGGCGCCAGCAATCCGTCCTCGCCCAGGCGCCAGCCGTTGCCGACCCGGAAGCGGGCGAAGGCGGCCACGAGTATCTCGCGGGCGAGGGCCGCGTCCGCCTCGTTTCCGGTCAGTCGGGCATGGTCCCACAGTCCGCGGGCGACGAAGGCGTAGTCCTCGAGCGAGGCGCTGCCGACCTCGGCGCCGTTCGCCCGCGCCCGCGCAAGGCGCCCGTCGCGCCAGAGTTCGCCGACGAGATAGTCCCGTATGTGCCGCGCCGTGTCGGCGTAGGCCGGCTCGTCCAGTCGCAGGGCGGCCTCGCTGAACGCGGACAATGCCAGGCCGTTCCAGCCGGCCAGCAGCTTGTCGTCCGCCGGCAGGCGGCGGCGTGCGCGCTCGGCCATCAACCGTTCGCGGGCGGAAGCGACGAGCGCCGCCGCGGCGGCCTCGTCGAGGTTCATGTTGCGCGCCACGTGGGTCAGCGGACGATGGCAGCGAAGGTGGTGCCCCGCCGCCAGGACCGGCACCCCCGAGATGTCGCAGTGGGCGCGAACCACGCGCAGTTCGCGATCATCGAGGACCCGCTCGAGGGCTTCGTCGCTGTAGAGATAGTAACCGCCCTCGACGCCATCGCCGTCCACGGCCGACAGCGAGGCGATCATCGCGCCGGCGGCCGAAGCGAGTTCACGGCGCATGAAGTCGAGCGTGGCGCGGGCGACGGCCGCGTAGTCGCGCTCCTCGAACATCGGCGCCGCGCGCAGGTAGACGAGCGCCAACTGGGCGTTGTCGTAGAGCATCTTCTCGAAATGAGGCGTGTCCCACCCGGGGTCGACCACGTAGCGGAAGAAACCGCCGCCGACGTGGTCGAACAATCCTCCCTCGGCCATGGCGTCGAGCGTGGTCCTCACGAGCTCGCGGACCGCCTCGCGACCGTCGCGGCCGGCGAGGTCCACCAGGTAGTCAAGGGCCGGCGCCTGCGGAAACTTGTTCGGACCGCCGAAGCCGCCCTGGAAGTCGTCGTGCAGCGCGAGCGCCTGCTCGACGAACACCTGCTCCAGGGCCCGGGCGGCGCCGCCGTCGACCAAGGCGGCGGCATCGGGCAGATCCCGCTCGCCCGCCCGCGCCGCGAGGCCCGCGAGGCGTTCGCGCTGCTCCGTCCACAGGACGTGCATGCGATCGATGGCCTCGCCGAACTCGCCGGCGGGCATGTACAGGACGGCGAACAGCGGATGCCCGTCCGGGGTCACGAACACGTTGAGAGGCCAGCCCGAGCGCCCCAGGAGCTGCTCGGCGAACTCCGACAGGCGCGCGTCCAGTGCCGGTTCGAGTTCGCGGTCGACCTTTACCGGTATGAAGCGTTCGTTGATGCGCGCGGCGATGTCGGCGTTGCGAAAGCTCTCGCGCTGCATCACGTGGCACCAGTGGCAGGAGAAGTAGCCGACCGACACCAGCAGCAGCCGATCTCCTGCACGGGCCTCGGCCAGCGCGCGCTCGTTCCACTCGCGCCAGGCGACCGGATCGTCGGCGTGCAAGGCGAGGTAGGGAGAAGGGTGGTCGCGAAGGGGGCTGGCGGCCGCGTTCGCCGCCAGCAGCGCCAGCAGCGCGAACGCCGCCAGCGCCGTCGTCCGGCGCGCGCGTGAGGCCGAGACGACGACGCCGAACACGCGGTTACTGCAAGGCGTTGTTGACCGCCTGCGAGGCCTTGTCGACGGTGTCGAGCAGTTTCTCGGTGGCGCTCTCGCTCACCGAGCGGATCTTGCCTACCATGTCCTTGTACCAGTCGGCATCGGGCTCGAAGCCGCCCTCGTGCTCGCGAAGCAGTGCGAGCTGCTCCTCGAGGGTCGTCTTGTCGGAGACGTCTTCGCGCGAGGGATCACCGGTCATCACCACCACCTGGGTGCAGGTGGTGGTCAGCGTGCGCGGCGTGCCGAACCCGCCCCAGGTTTCCTCGACCGGCACCGTGTCGACGTTGTAGATCATGTTGCCGTCGACCTCCTGGCGCAGCATCGAGCGGTCGCCGACGCCGATCCACAGCAGCTTGTGCTCCTTGATCTGGCGGAACAGCTGGTTGCTGGTATCAGGCATCTGCACGAAGAAGGCGACGTCCGCCTCGCCGTTGGCGACCGCGTTGATGGCGGCATCGGTGGAGTCGTGATGGGTGATATTCTCAGCCGCCGACAGGGCCTCGTTGATGGACTGGATGAACTCGAAGGTCTTGGTCGACCCGGACTCGGCGCCCGGAAGAGCCACCCGCATGCGCCGGGCGAGCGACATCATGTTGCCCCAGCCGTCGCCGTCCTGGCTGCCGGCGATGCCTTCGTTGGCGGTCACGGCGAACAGGCACTCGCGCACCCCGGTGGGCACCGCGACCACCTTGCCGGGATCCTGCGCGTTCATCAGGGCAAAGACGTCCCCCTGGCCGAGGGCCACCACCATCGGGTTCTCGACGATGGCGTTGAAGTTGCCGGCCGAGCCCTTGCCGGGCTTGAGGGGATAGCGGAACAGGGCGCCTTGCAGCACCTCGTGAACCTTCGGCCCGATGTCGTTGTAGTAGGCGCCCGAGGTGCCGCCGGTCAGCAGCTCGTCAGCGGACGCGGCGGCGCCGAGGGTCAGCGCGAGACCGGCGGCGAGAACGGTAGTGGCATGTTTCACGGGTTGCAGCTCCTCGATGATGTATGACTGGTGGTTCTGGCGGCGACCGACCCTACTGGTAGGCCCCGCTCGCCGCGGATTCCTCGCCGCCCTGGACACCCGCTTCCACGGCGGCGTCGGCGGTGCCGGAGACTTCCCCGGGGGCGGCCGTCGGCTCGGCGGCGGGCGCCAGGTAGCCGGCGGTCTCGAGCTCGGCGACGAGGTCGTCGCGGTCGTAGCCGAACACCGGGACTTCCCCGACCATCAGCACCGGAACGCGGAACTCGCCGGTGCTTTCGCGCAGGCGCCGCTGGTTGTCGATGTCGCTCTCGACGTTGATCTCCTCGTAGGGCAGCTGGCGGTCGTCGAGGAACCAGCGCACGAAATCGCAAGGATCGCAGCGCGGCACCGTGAACAGCACCAGCGGCCGCGACTCGGAGGCCGCCTGGATGCGCTCGTCGTCGCCCACCTCGGTCGAGGTCACGGTCTCGCCGCTTTGCGGATCCTCTATGGTGCGGGTCTCGAAGCTGGCACCGTCCGCCGGCGGCTGGTCCTGGTAGGTGACGTTGCCGTACTGGTCGACCACCTTGTACAGGGTGCGCTGCGCCGCCGCCGGCCACGCGGCCATGGCCAGGACGATGAGGAATGCGGTCAGCGCTGGTTTCATCGGCGACCCTCGCGCGTGGTCATCGGGCGGTCAGGCGGCGAGCCCGCTGTGGCGGAGCAGCGCCTCGACATCGGGTTTGCGGCCGCGAAACGCGACGAACAGGTCCATCGCGTCCCGGGCGCCGCCGGCTTCGAGTATGTTAACCAAAAACGACCGGCCCGTGTCGCGATCGAAGATGCCGGTTTCCTCGAACAGGCTGAAGGCGTCTGCCGAGAGCACCTCGGCCCACTTGTAGCTGTAGTAGCCGGCCGCGTAACCACCGCCGAAGATGTGCGAGAAGCCGTTGGCGAAGCGGTTGAACGGCGGCGGCGTGACGACCGCCACACGCTCGCGCACCGCGTCGAGGACGGACTGCACGCCCTGCCCCGCCGCCGGGTCGTATCCCGCGTGAAGCTCGAGATCGAACAGGGCGAACTCGATCTGCCTCAGCATCTGCATGGCCGCCTGGAAGTTGCGCGCGGCGCGCAGCCGCTCGAGCATGTCGGCCGGCAGCGGCTCGCCGGAGTCGACGTGCCCGGAGATCATGCCGAGCGCCTCGGGTTCGAAGCACCAGTTCTCCATGAACTGGCTCGGCAACTCGACCGCGTCCCAGGCCACGCCGTTGATGCCGGCAACGGCAGCGACGTCGACCCGGGTCAGCATGTGGTGCAGGCCGTGGCCGAACTCGTGAAACAGCGTGGTTACCTCGTCGTGGGTGAGCAGCGCCGGCCTGCCGCCGACCGGCGGCGTGAAGTTGCACACCAGGAAGGCCACCGGGTGCTGGATGGAGCCGCCCGCGAGACGGCGGCCGATGCAGTCGGCCATCCAGGCGCCGCCGCGCTTGTGCGAGCGGGCGTAGAGGTCGACGTAGAAACGACCCCGCAATTCCCCGGACTCGTCCACGATCTCGAAGAACTTCACCGACTGGTGCCAGAGCTGGGCCCCGCGCGCCGGGCGCACGGTGACGCCGAACAGCCGGTTGACCACCGTGAACATCCCGTCCAGCACCCGCGGCAGGGGGAACCAGGGCCGCAACGCCTCCTCGCTGACCTGGTACCTGTCCTCCTTGAGTTTCTCCGAGTACCAGGCGAGGTCCCAGGCGTTGAGCGCGTCGACGCCGTAGCGCCGGGCGGCGAAATCCTTGAGTTCCCCGAGTTCGCGCCGCGCAGCCGGAAGCGAACGGTCGGCGAGATCGAGCAGGAAGGCGCGCACCTCGTCGACCGAGGCGGCCATCTTCGATTCCAGCGAATACTGCGCGTAGTTTTCGAAGCCGAGCAGGGCCGCCTTCTCCTTGCGCAAGCGCAGGATCTCGTCCATCACCGGCGTGTTGTCGAAGCGCCCGGCGTCAGGTCCGATCTCGCTCGCGCGGGTGACGTAGGCCTCGTAGGCGAGGCGCCTGAGCTCGGCGTTGTCGGCGTAGGTGAGAAGCGGCACGTAAGAAGGCGCCTTGAGCGTGAACGTATAGCCCGACTCGCCCCGCGAGGCTGCCTCCTCGCGCGCCAGCTCGAGCGCCGACGCGGGCAGGCCGGCGACATCGTCGCCGTCGGCGACGTTGAGAGAGAACGCGTCGGTCGCGTCCAGCACGTTCTGGCTGAAGCGGTTGCAAAGGGTCGAAAGCTGCTCGCTGACAGCCTTGAAGCGGCGCCTGGCATCGCCTTTGAGCGCGACACCGCCGAGACGAAAATCGCGCAGGGCGTTGTCGACGGTCTTGCGACGGGCGTCGTCGAAGGCGGCGAAGTCATCGCCGCGCGAAACCGCCACGAAGCCGCGGTAGAGCCCCTCGTTCTGACCGAGATCGGTATAGAACGCCGTCAGCAGCTCCAGGCACTCGTCGTGAACGCGCCGCAGGCCCTCGCTGTCCATCACCGCGTTGAGGTGCGAAACCGGCGCCCACACCCGCTCGATCCGGTCCTCGATGTCCTCGAGCGGCGCGACGAAGTCGTCCCAGGTGGCATCGTCGCCGAGACGCTCGAGCTCGGCGACGCGCCGGGCGGCGTCGGACAAGACCGCCTCCACGGCCGGCCGGATATGGGTGACCTCGATGTCGGCGAAACGGGGCAGCGACGAGGTGTCGAGCAGGGGATTGATGGCGGTCATCGCGCTAAAGCCGGCCTGAAGGGGTTCTGACGACGGGCTGATTGCCAATACAATGCACTGCCGGCGGCACACGGGCGCCGCCGGCCTGTTCGACGCCGCCTGACCCACAGGGCCGAACAGTAACGTCCGGGACCCCGGGCCGAGATCCGCCCGTCGGGAAGAACGTCAGCGTGAACAACGAGTTTGATTTTATCGTAATCGGCGGCGGCAGTGGCGGCATCGCCGCGGCCCGGCGCGCCTCGGCCCACGGTGCGCGTACGGCGTTGATAGAGTCCGGCCGCATCGGCGGCACCTGCGTCAACGTCGGCTGCGTCCCGAAGAAGGTGATGTGGCACGCGGCGCACATGGCCGACAGCTTCGAGCACGCCGCCGACTACGGCTTCGACATCCGCCGCGAGGGTTTCGACTGGCTGCGCCTGAAAACCGGCCGCGATCGCTACATCGCGCGCCTGAACGGCATCTACGACCGCAACCTGGACGCCTCCGGCGTGGCGCGCTTCGACGGCCATGGCTCGTTCGTCGACGCGCGCACGGTGGAGGTGGCCGGGCGGCGCCTTTGCGCCCCTCACATCCTCGTCGCGACCGGCGGCCGCCCCTTGGTACCCGGGGTGCCCGGGGCCGAGCACGGCATCACCAGCGACGGCTTCTTCGAACTCGAGTCTCTGCCGCGGCGGGTGCTGGTGGTGGGCGCGGGTTATATCGCCACGGAACTGGCCGGGGTGATGAGCAGCCTCGGTGCGGAGGTGACGATGTTGTTGCGCAAGGAGTCGCTGTTGCGCGAGTTCGACAGCACGCTTCGCGAGACGGTCATGGAGGAGATGCAGCGCGCGGGCATCGGCATACTGACTCGCTTCGCCATTGCCGAGGTGCGCCGCGACGACGCCATCTCGGTGACCTCCCGCGACGGCATGCGCATCGACCGCTTCGACTGCCTGCTGTGGGCGATCGGCCGGGTGCCGAACACGGAGAACCTCAATCTCGAGGCGGCGGGAGTCAGTGTCGACGACGAGCGCTTCATCCGCACCGACGGCTTCCAGAACACCGGCGCCGAGGGGATTTACGCGGTCGGTGACGTCACCGGCCGAATCGCCCTGACCCCGGTGGCCATAGCCGCCGGACGGCGCCTCGCCGACCGCCTGTTCGGCGGCCAGGGCGAGGCATGCCTGGACTACGAGGACATTCCGAGCGTGGTCTTCTCCCATCCGCCGATCGGCACCGTCGGCCTTACCGAGGACGCGGCCCGGGAGCGCTTCGGCAACGACAACGTCAAGGTGTACCAGAGCCGCTTCACCAACCTGTACTACGGCATCACCTCGCGCCGCTCGCCGAGCGTGGTGAAACTGGTGACCGTGGGGGACGACGAGCGCGTGGTCGGCTGCCACATGGTCGGCGACGCCGCCGACGAGGTGATCCAGGGCTTCGCGGTGGCGGTCAGGATGAAGGCGCGCAAGGCGGACTTCGATCGCACCGTGGCCATTCACCCGACCGCCGCCGAGGAACTGGTGACGCTGCGCTAGAACGGGCGCGGGCGGCCCCAACCGGACCGCCCGCGCCGGGATGAACGCGGCGACGGTTATCGCTTGATGGCGACGTAGCGCGAGCCGCGCTGGTCGTTCACAAGCAGCAGCACCGACTCGTCCTCGCCGGCTTCGCCGAGGGCGGCGTTGAACTCGTCGACGTCCGAGACCGGGCGGCGATTGACTTCGGAGACGACCATGCCCGGACGAAGGCCGGCGCTGAAAGCGGGCGACGCATTGTCCACCGACGTGATCACCACGCCGCTGACGTCCTCGAGGCCGAATCGCTCGGCGAGTTCCGGCGTCAGGGTCTGCACCGCGAATCCGAGCGCCTCGCCCGGGGACTGACTCGGCATTGTCGCGGCGGTCGCATCGTCCGGCAGCGTGCCGACCTCGATGGTCAGGTCGATCTCCTTGCCGTCGCGCATCACGGTCATCTCGATTTCGCTGCCCGGCGTGATCATCGACACCTGGTTGCGGAACTGGCCGACCTCAACGACTTCCTCGCCGTCGAAGCGGGTCACCACGTCGCCCTGCTTCAGACCGCCGCGCTCGGCGGGGCTGTCCGCCGTAACGCTCGCGATGAGCACGCCGCGAGTGTTGGCCAGGCCGAAGGACTGGGCGAGTTCCTGGGTCAGGTCCTGGATCAGCACGCCGAGGAAGCCGCGAGTGACGTGGCCGCTGTCGATCAACTGGTCCATGATGTTGCGCACCATGTTGATCGGGATGGCGAAGCCGATGCCCATGTAACCGCCGCTGCGGCTGAAGATGGCAGTGTTCATTCCCACGGCCCTGCCGGTGAGGTCCACCAGCGGACCGCCCGAGTTGCCCGGGTTGATGGCGGCGTCGGTCTGGATGAAGTCCTCGTAGTCGGTGATGCCGACGCTGCTGCGCCCCTTGGCGCTGACGATTCCCGCGGTGAGAGTGTGCGACAAGCCGAACGGACTGCCGATGGCGAGCACCCACTCGCCCACCTCGAGCCGGTCCGAATCGCCGAGTTCGAGCACCGGCAGGTTCTCGGCCTCGACCTTGATCACCGCGACGTCGGAGCGCTCGTCGCTGCCGACCTGGCGCGCCTCGAGCTCGCGGCCGTCCTGCAGGTGCACGGTCACCGTCTCGGCGTCGCCGATGACGTGGTTGTTTGTCAGGATATAGCCGTCGCTGGAGACGATGAACCCGGATCCCTGGCCCTGGATCCGCCGCTCGCGCGGCTGGCCCCGGAAGCGGTTGTCGGGAAATGGCATGTCGAAGAATCGTCGGAAGAACTCGTCGTTGAAGGGGAACCCTTCCGGCACGCCGCCGACCTCCTCGACGCGTTCGACGCTGATGTACACCACTGCCGGGGAGACCTTCTTGGCCACCTCGGAGAACGCCTTGCCGGCCTCGCGAAGGCTTTCGACGCCGTTGTCGGCCACACTCGGCGCGGCGCCGACGATACCGAGCGCCAGGACGAATACGAGATAGCGCGCCAGGTTGCGCGATCGGGTGATTGCGTAGACCATACTTTTACCTTTCCGGGTGTTGTCCAGTAATTGACTTGTTTCCGTTGCGATACTCTAAGACGTTCCCTGTGTTCAGGCTATTATGTAGATGGATGCCCGGATCCAAAGTTAAACCACGGAAAATGTAGAAACCTTAAGTCGGCGCGCCTTCAGGCCGACGAGCGTTCCAGGTGCTCGATGATGCGGTGGTGCAGCGGCTCGCCGGCGAACCTCGCCGCTTCCTGCAGCCCCGTCGGGCTCGTCACGTTGACCTCCATCAGCCGACCGCCGATGACGTCGATGCCGGCGAAGACAATCCCGGCCTCGCGCAGCACCGGGCCCACCGCGGCCGAGATCTCGAGGTCGCGGTCGGTCAGCTCGGTGGCGTTGGCCGAACCGCCCTGGTCGAGGTTGTTGAGCTCGGAGCCCTCGGCGTGGAGCCTCAGGACCGCGCCGAGCGGCTCGCCGTCGAGCAGCAGGATGCGCTTGTCGCCCTCGCTCGCCAGCGGCAGGTAGGCCTGCACGACGATCCAGTGGCGGCCGTGCCCGGTCACCCGCGCGAGCAGCTCGTCGAGGCCCGGCGTGGTGGCGTCGCAGAACTCGATGCCCTTGCCGCCGTGGCCGTCCACCGGCTTGAGAACGATGCGGCCATGGGCGCCGATGAACTCTCGGATCTTGCCGGGGCGGCTCGTGACGAGGGTGGGCGGGGTGAGGTCGGGAAACTTCAGGGCGGCGAGCTTCTCGTTGAAGTCGCGGATCGCCGCGGGACGATTGACCGCGCGCACGGAAGGCGGGAGGAAATCGAGGAACAGCGACGCGTACAGGTAGCGGCGATTCACCGGCGGGTCGGTGCGCTCCCACACCACGTCCACCGAGGCGAGATCGATTTCCTCGACCTCGAAGGGATCGAAAGGATGCTGCTGATCCTCGCGCACCCGCACCTCGCGCACGTCGGCCACCAGCCGTTCGTGCCTGAGCGTCATCGCGGCGTGACCCGTGTGATAGACGCGGTGGCCGCGCTCGGCGGCGGCCAGCATGATGAAATAGCTGGTGTCCTTCCACGGCTTCACCGAATCCAGGGGATCCATGATGAAGACGTGTCGCATTTTTACCCGTGGCTCGCAGAGGGTGGCAGTCGTTCGGTTCGGGCGGTCGGGCGCTTAAGACCTGGTCAGCCCGCGCCGCGGCGGCGCCGGCGACCGGCGCGACTCGGTTCGCGTGCCGGGGCGCCGCCGCCGGTGCAACAGCGCATGGCACCGGCACTGATCGGGCCGAGCTCGGCCACCACGGTTTCGACGGCCGGCGGACCGTCGGCGGCGACCGACTCGAGCGCCTCGCGCATGGCGGCGACGTGTTCCGGGGTGGTGCCACAGCAGCCGCCGATGATGCGCGCGCCGGCATCGCGGGCCAGCACCGCGTAGCGGGCCATGAGCTCCGGCGTGCCGTTGTAGACGATCTTGCCGTCGTGGTACTCGGGGATGCCGCAATTGGCCTTGGCGACGAGGTTCGCCTCGCGCCCGGCCAGGGCGGTGTGCATGGTGAGGATGGTCGCCACCACCTCCGAGGCGCCGACGCCGCAGTTGGTGCCGAAGGCGAGCGGCGCCGGGTCGAGCTCGATGCAGGTGCGGGCAAGGCCGTCGGGGGTGACACCCATCATGGTATTGCCGTTGGTGTCGAAGCTGAGCGTGGAGACGTAGTCCATCCCCGCCAAACGCGCCGCCTCGGTGGCCGCGCGCAGCTCCTCGGTCGAGGACATCGTCTCCAGCCACAGCACGTCGGCGCCGCCGTCGCGCAGGCCGCGGGCCTGCTCCTTGAACGCCGCCACCGCGTCGGCGTGGGTCAGGGTGCCCACCGGCTCCAGGATCTCGCCAGTCGGCCCCACGGAGCCGGCGACAACCACGGGTCGTCCGGCCTCGTCGGCCGCCCGGCGCGCCAGCTCGGCCGCCGCCTTGTTGATCTCGTGGACCCGTGCTTCGGCCTTGTGCAGCTTCAGCCGGTAGGACGAACCGCCGAACGAGTTGGTGAGGATGATGTCCGAACCGGCGGCGATGAAGCGCCGGTGCAGGTCGAGAACCCGATCGGGGTGCTCGATGTTCCACAGCTCCGGCGCATCGCCGGCGCCGAGCCCCATGTCGAAGTAGTTGGTCCCGGTGGCGCCGTCGGCCAGCAGCCACTGGCGGGTTTCGAGGAGTTCCTGGAGTTTGTTCATCGGGTGGGTGGTATTCGGGAAGACTGGTGGGCGTACCATGGAAAACGGGCCAAAGCGATGCGCTCTATTCTATCGCAAAGCGGCGGTTCGATCCGCAAATCGCGGCGACGGGAGTGTTGCCCGTCCTGTGGCCTGGTCATGGAACCGGGGCAGTGGCGGGCGTGGCGGGGGTTCTTTCGGGCGTCGCCCACGCGGAGGCAATCGCGTGCGAGCCATGGCACTGTAGGAGGCAAGCCTTGCAGGCGGTTCTTACGGGGGTTGTGCCCGCCGCATCAATCGCCTGCAGGCAGGCTCCTACAGCGGCTTCGTTTAGCCTCGAGGGTTGGGCGATGGCACTGTAGGAGCCGGCCTTGCCGGCGATTCCTTCTGACGGCGTGCACACCGATGCAATCGCCTGCAGGCAGGCTCCTACAGCAGCTTCGTCAGGGGACGGCGATTCTTCCAGCCGCCGGCAAGGCAGGTCGCGCGGCGCACCTTGGGATCATGGGCTTCGCTCGAGGAAATCGGCGCTTTTCGCGACCCCGCCGAGGTCGACCGCCGGCGGGGTCGGCTCGGGGGCAGCGAGCAGCTGGTGGACCTCGTCGAGCAGGGATTGCGGATCAAGATCGGCTTCCCGCAGGACCCGGCAGCGGCCGAGCGCCTCGAATGCGAGCGCGCGCTGGAGCTGCTCCGTCTCGCCGACGCCCTCGAAGGGCACCAGCAGCGACGGCACGCCGGTGACCAGGATGTCGGCAACCGTGTTGTAGCCCGCCTGGCTGACGAGGCCGGCGGCACGGGCGATGAGCTCGCGGAAATCCGCGCGGTTGCGCTCCACGGTTGCGTCCCGGCCGGCGGCCTTCACAAGGCGTTGGAATTCGACGTCGTCGAGCGCGCCGCCTACGAGCACCCTCCAGAGCCGTCCCGAATCGTCACGCCGTGCGGCCTCGATAGCCGCGCGGTACAGGGATTCGCCCGCCGCGCCGCCGCCGGCGGCCACCACCACCGGTGCGTCGGACCCGACTCGGGAGCGCGCCACCGGCACCGGGGCGACGTAGCCGGTGTACACGATCCTGGTGGTGATCTCCCCGGTGCACTGAAACGATGCGTCAAAGGGTATGACGGCCGGATCGCCGTGTACCAGCACGCGATCGAACCATTGTCCGACGAGCGCGGCGCTCTCGCGGTCGCGCTCGTGGCTGCGACGCTGCACGATGTCGCGCACGGAGCTTGCGACCACGGGTGGCGGGGTCGCTGCGCGGGCGAGGTCGATGAGCGCGCCTATCTCGTCGCGGAACTGCCGCCGGCCGAAGGGGTAGGATTCGAACACGAGCACCCGGGGGCGCCAGCGATGCCACGCGTCCTCGAGCATGCGACGCCGGCGACTGAACAGCTCTGGCGTCGCGGGCCGGCCGTCGGCGTCCAGAAGATCACTGAAGTCCGTCCCCCGGCTTTTCACCGGCGGCAGCTGCACGTGCTCGACACCGCGAATGGACAGTCCCGCCACCGGCATGCCGCCGGATACGACGACCACGCCGGCGCCGCGACGGGCCAGCTCCTCGGCAACCAGCCGCACCCGCTGCACGTGCCCGCTGCCGAGCAGGTGCTGGACGTGGAACAGGATCAAAGGGTACCGGAACCCGCCGCTGCCGCACCCGCACCGGCGCCGTCGATGAGGTCGAGAACGCGGGCATTGATGTTCTCCAGCCCTCCGAGCATGCGGCCGATACCGGCGGCGGAGGGCAGCGGCTGATCGGCCAGCGCGTTCAGTGCATCGACCATCGAGGCGGTATCGCGCGGGCCGTCGCCGTCCAGGTAGCGCACCAGCCCCAGGGCCCCGGCCCGCTCGACGCGCAGCAGCTGCTCGCGGCGGGGCGTCGAGCGCGGCACCAGCAAGGCGCGCTTGTCGAAGGAAATGATCTCGCAGAACGTGTTGTAGCCGCCCATGGCCACCACGCCGGCCGCCCGTTCCATCAACAGCTCCATGATCGGCGAAAAGGTGCGCGCGGTGACGTTGTCGAGCCGCTCGATGCGGCGGATGAAATCGTGCCGCTCGCGTATCGGCATGAACGGCCCGAGCACCACGAGCGCGGGATAGCGTATCGGCGCGCCGCTCTCGTAGGCGCGCAGCACCCAGTCGACGAGGTCGTGGCCGTCGCCGCCGCCGCCACTGGTGACCAGCAGGTACGGGGCGGCGGGCACCTGCCACTCGCGGTGGGAGGCCTTGGGTGCGTGGCGCATGATGTAGCCCGTGAACACGAGGCGGTCGAGGATGGAATGCGGCAGGCCGACGCCGCGCAGCGGGTTGCCCATGTCCTTGTGACCGTACACCCAGATCTCGTCGTAGAAATCATCGAGCACCGCGGCGATGTCGCGGCGCGACCACTCCTGCTTCAGCGCCTGCGGATCGTCCATGATGTCCCTCAGCCCCAGCACCACCCGGGTGCCGCGGTCGCGGAAGTACTCCAGGGTCTCGCGCACCTCGCCGCGCAGCCCGAGTGGCTCCTTGTCGACCAGGAACAGGTCGGGGTCGAACACCTTGGCGGTGTGGCTGATGATCGACGAGCGGATCGACAGCGTCTGGGCGAGATCGATGTGGGTATTGAGCGAGGTGTAGTCGCCGTTGCGCAGCTTGACCACGCTCGGTATGCGGACGAAGTCGACCCGGGCGCGAAAATCGAAGCTGCCGATGATGGGCGAACCCGAGAGAATGAGAACTCTCAGGCCCTTGTACTGGTCTACCAGGGAATGGGCAATCTCCCGGCAGCGCCGAAGGTGCCCGAGGCCGAACGAGTCGTGACTGTAAATCAGGACGTTGGCATTATCGAGGCGCTGGGAGATACTCATCGGAACCGTCGTTCATTCTGAGGTGCCACGTAGCGTGATTGCGCTGCAACATGCCGGTGTCTGCCGCCGATCGCGCGGGCGCCGGCCATTGCGCGCCGCGGATCGCGTTATTTTCAGGCGCGGTGGTTCCGTATCCCCGTCGCCGCGGCCGCCCGCCGCGCTGCCGGCCAGGGCGCCGGCGCCGCCGTGCTGACACCGATCAGGCGCTTGTTTCGCTGGCTGGAAGGCTCCGACCTGACTGCCAATCTCCCCGCGCGGGTACAGGATACGATAAAGGAAAGGCAGGACGCCAGCGAAATCCTGATCGGCCGGGTGCAGCTGATCTTCATCGTCACCATGGGCGCGCTGTACGCCGTCTCGCCCAAGGCCTTCTCCGAGGACACGATGTTCGCCCCGGTCCCGTGGGCGATCGTCCTGTACCTCACGTTCACGCTCATCCGGCTCGTCCTCGCCCACCGCCGCACCCTGCCGCGCGCGCTGCTCGTGTTCTCCGTGGTGCTGGACATGACACTGCTGATGGGCCTGATCTTCAGCTTCCACCTGCAGTACGAGCAGCCGCCGTCGTTCTACCTGAAGGCGCCGACGATCCTGTACGTGTTCATCTTCATCGCCATCCGCGCGCTGCGCTTCGATCCGCTTTACGTCATCCTTTCGGGCTTTGCGGCATCCCTCGGATGGCTGCTGCTGGCCGCCTACGCGCTGGCTCTCGCCCCCGCCGAGGCCGGCGTCACCCGCGACTATGCCGAGTACCTGACGTCCAACCGCATACTGATCGGCGCCGAGCTGGACAAGATCATCTCCATCGCCATCGTCACCACGGTGCTCGCCATCGGCATCGCCCGCGCCCGCGACACGCTGGTGCGTTCGGTGGCGGAGCAGAGCGCGGTGTCCGACCTGTCGCGGTTTCTGCCGCGCCAGGTGGTCGATCGTTTGCGCTCTTCCGCCACGCGCCTGGAAGCCGGCCACTGCGAGGCCGACGAGGCCACCATCCTCTACCTCGACATCGAGTCGTTCACGCGCATCAGCGAGCAGCTCGAGCCCGACGCGCTGGTGGCCGCGCTCAACGACTACTTCGCCGCCGTCGCCGATCCCATCAACAGGAACGGCGGCGTCATCTGCCAGTTCCAGGGCGACGCCATCCTGGCCAGCTTCAACGTTCCAAACGCGGACCCCGCGCACGCCGCGCGCGCCGTCGCCGCCGCGCGCGAGATCCTGGAGCTGACCGCACGCCACACGTTCGGGGGCATGCACTTTCGCGCTCGGATCGGCGTCAACACGGGCCCGGTCGTGGGCGGACTCGTGGGCACGCCCCACCAGGTCGGCTACACCGTGCACGGAAACGACGTCAACCTGGCAGCGCGACTCGAGCAGTTGAACAAGGAAACGGGAACACGGCTGCTGATCGCCGAATCGACCCGAGCGAGGGCGGGAGTCGAGGCAGCCGCCCTCGCCGAGGTTGGCGAGTTCGCGATTCGGGGTCAGACCCGGCCGGTGCGCGTGTTCACCATCGACTCTCCGTGAGCACGCCGCCGTGACGATGGCCGGTTACAGCGGGATGTTGCCGTGCTTGCGCCAGGGGTTTTCTAGCGCCTTGTCGCGCAGCATGGCGAGCGAGCGGCAGATGCGCTTGCGGGTCTCGCGCGGCTGGATGACGTCGTCGATGTAGCCGCGGCTGCCGGCGATGAACGGGTTGGCGAACTTGGTGCGGTATTCCTCGGTGCGCCGCTCGATTTTCTGCGGGTCGTCCATGTCCTGGCGGAAGATGATCTCCACTGCGCCCTTCGGCCCCATGACGGCGATCTCCGCGCTCGGCCAGGCGAAGTTGACGTCACCGCGCAGGTGCTTGGACGCCATCACGTCGTAGGCGCCGCCGTAGGCCTTGCGGGTGATCACGGTGACCTTGGGAACGGTGCACTCGGCGTAGGCGTACAGCAGCTTGGCGCCGTGCTTGATGATGCCGCCGTACTCCTGCGACGTGCCCGGCATGAATCCCGGCACGTCGACGAAGGTGATGATGGGAATGTTGAAGGCGTCGCAGAAGCGCACGAAGCGTGCCGCCTTGATCGAAGACTGGATGTCGAGGCAGCCGGCCAGCACCATGGGCTGATTGGCGACGATGCCCACCGTGGAGCCTTCCATGCGCGCCAGGCCGATGACGATGTTGCGCGCGTAGTCCCCCTGCAGTTCGAAGAAATCGCCTTCGTCTACGACCTTCCCCACGAGCTCCTTCATGTCGTAGGGCATGTTGGGATTGTCCGGCACCAGGGTATCGAGGGAGGGCACGATGCGGTCCGGCAGGTCCGGCGTCGGGCGCCTCGGCGGCTTCGCGCGATTGTTGGCGGGCAGGAAGTTGAAGAAGCTGCGGGTGCGCATCAACGCCTCGACGTCGTTGTCGAAGGCGAGGTCCGCCACCCCGGAGCGGGTCGAATGGGTGGCGGCGCCACCCAGTTCCTCGGCAGTGACCACCTCGTGGGTGACGGTCTTGACCACGTCCGGCCCGGTCACGAACATGTAGCTAGAGTCGCGCACCATGAAGATGAAATCGGTGATCGCCGGCGAGTACACCGCCCCGCCCGCGCAAGGCCCCATGATCAGCGAGATCTGCGGAACGACCCCCGAGGCCATGACGTTGCGCTGGAACACGTCGGCATAGCCGCCGAGCGAGGCGACGCCCTCCTGGATGCGCGCGCCGCCGGAATCGGAGATGCCGATGATGGGCGCGCCGACCTTCATCGCCTGGTCCATTATCTTGCAGATCTTCTCGGCGTGCGCCTCGGACAACGAGCCGCCGAACACCGTGAAGTCCTGGCTGAAGACGAACACCAGTCGGCCGTTGATGGTGCCGTAGCCGGTAACCACGCCGTCGCCGGGCACGCGGTTTTCAGCCATTCCGAAATCGTTGCAGCGGTGCTCGACGAAGATGTCCCATTCCTCGAAGCTGCCGTGGTCGAGCAGGATGTCGATGCGCTCGCGGGCGGTCAGCTTGCCCTTGGCGTGCTGGGCCGTGATGCGCTTCTCGCCGCCGCCCAGCTTGGCGCGCGCGCGCCGCTTCTCGAGTTCTTCTACGATCTGGTGCATGGTGCTCGCCTTGTTCGTTGCAAGGGATCCGGCAGCGGCTGGACGAATCAGTCGTCGGACTTGCGGATCAGCTTCAGGACCTCGCCGGCCGCGTGGGGAATGTTGGTCCCGGGGCCGTAGACCGCGGCCACGCCGAGGCCCGCGAGCCAGTCGTAGTCCTGCGGCGGAATCACCCCGCCCAGGACCACGATGACGTCGTCGGCACCGGCCGCCTTCAGTTCGTCCATGACCTGCGGCACGAGAGTCTTGTGGGCCGCGGCCTGCGACGAGATGCCGATGATGTGCACGTCGTTCTCGATCGCCTGCCGAACGGCCTCGTCGGGCGTCTGGAACAGCGGCCCGATATCGACGTCGAAGCCGAGATCGGCGAAGGCGGTGGCGATGATCCTGGCGCCGCGGTCGTGGCCGTCCTGGCCCAGCTTGGCGACCAGCATGCGCGGTCTCCTGCCGTGGGCGCTTTCGAACTCGACCACCTCTGCCTTGATGCGCGCGAAGCCCTCGTCGCCTTCGTAGTGGGAACCGTACACCCCTGATATCGAGCGGATCACGGCGCGGTGCCGGCTGAAGACCTTCTCCAGGGCGTCGGAGATCTCGCCCACACTTGCCCGCCGGCGCGCCGCCTCGACGGCCAGCTCGAGCAGGTTGGCGTCGCCGCGTGCGCCCTCGGTCAGCGCCTCGAGCGCCGCCCGGCAGGCCGCCTCGTCGCGGTCCGCGCGCACCTTCTCGAGTCGCGTCACCTGGGCCTCGCGGACCTTCGTGTTGTCGATGTCGAGGATGTCGACGGCTTCCTCCCTGTCGGCGATGAACCGGTTGACGCCCACAACCACCTCCTCGCCGCGGTCGATGCGCGCCTGGCGCTCGGCGGCCGCGGCCTCGATGCGCAGCTTGGGCATGCCCGATGCCACGGCACGCGTCATGCCGCCCATCTCCTCGACCTCGTCGATGAGCTTGCGCGCCTCGACAACCAGGCTCGCGGTCAGCGATTCGACGTAGTACGAACCCCCCAGCGGGTCGACCACGTGACGCACGCCGGTCTCGTGCTGCAGGATGAGCTGGGTGTTGCGGGCGATGCGGGCCGAGAAGTCGGTCGGCAGCGCGAGCGCCTCGTCGAAGCTGTTGGTGTGCAGCGACTGCGTGCCGCCGAGCACCGCGGCCAACGCCTCGACGGCGGTCCTGACGATGTTGTTGTACGGATCCTTGCTGGTCAGGCTCACCCCGGAGGTCTGGCAATGGGTGCGCAGCATCAGCGAGCGCTCGTCGGCCGGCGCGAACAATTCCGCCATCAGCTCGGCCCACAGGATGCGCGCGGCGCGCAGCTTGGCGATCTCCACGAAGAAGTTCATGCCGATGGCGAAAAAGAACGACAACCGCGGCGCGAACTCGTCGACCGCCAGGCCGCTGGCGATGGCGGCGCGCACGTACTCGATGCCGTCGGCGATGGTGAACGCCAGCTCCTGCACGCCGGTGGCGCCCGCCTCCTGCATGTGGTAGCCGGAGATCGACACCGGGTTGAAGCGCGGCATGCGCCGCGAGGTGTAGCCGATGATGTCCGAGACGATTCGCATCGACGGCTCGGGCGGGTAGATGTAGGTGTTGCGCACCATGAACTCCTTCAGGATGTCGTTCTGAAGGGTCCCGGTGAGCGCCTCGGGCTTCACGCCCTGCTCCTCGGCGGCGACGATGTACATCGCCATCACCGGCAGCACCGCGCCGTTCATGGTCATCGACACCGACATGCGATCGAGCGGGATGCCGTCGAACAGGATCTTCATGTCCTCGACGCTGTCGATGGCGACACCGGCCTTGCCGACGTCGCCGACCACACGCGGGTGGTCGGAGTCGTAGCCGCGGTGGGTGGCAAGGTCGAAGGCGATCGACAGGCCGGCCTGGCCGCTGGCGAGGTTGCGCCGGTAGAAGGCGTTGGACTCCTCGGCGGTCGAGTAGCCGGCGTACTGGCGCACGGTCCAGGGCCGGCCGGCATACATGGTGGCGCGCGGCCCGCGGGCGAACGGCGCGAAGCCCGGCAGCGAATCGACGTGGGCGATGGCGTCCAGGTCGGCCGCGGTATAAAGGGGTCTGACCTCGATGCCTTCGGGCGTTCGCCAGTTGAGCGTCTGCGGATCCTTCCCTTTCAGTTCCTCGGCCGCCCGCGCCCGCCAGGCGTCGAGATCGGGCTTGTCGAATTCGGACACGAATCGCTCCTGGTCAGGATTTCGGGTAGCCGGCACCCGCAAGCACCTCGGTGATCTCGTCGAGGATGGCCGGATCGTCGATGGTCGCCGGCATGTTCCAGGATTCGCCATCGGCGATCTGGCGCATGGTGCCGCGCAGGATCTTGCCGGAGCGGGTCTTGGGCAGCCGCGCCACCACCAGCGCCTGCTTGAAGCCGGCCACCGGACCGATGCGATCGCGCACCATCTGCACCACCTCGCGCACCACCTGCTCGGGATCGACCGAGCTTCCGGCATTGAGCACCAGGAAGCCGAGCGGCACCTGGCCCTTGAGCGGATCGGCGACGCCGGTCACGGCGCACTCGGCCACCTCGGGGTGATCGGCGATGACCTCTTCCATGGCCCCGGTGGACAGCCTGTGACCGGCGACGTTGATGATGTCGTCGGTGCGCGACATGATGTAGGCGTAGCCGTCCTCGTCGATGATGCCCGCATCGGCGGTGTTGTAGTAGCCGGGATAGGTGGCGAGGTAGGCGTCGAAGTGGCGCTGGCGCGCGTTCCACAGAGTGGGGAACGTGCCCGGCGGCAGCGGCAGCTTCACCGCCAGCGCGCCGATCCTGCCCGGCGGCAGTTCGTCGCCGCCCTCGTCGAGCACCTTCAGGTTCCAGCCGGGCGCGGGCCTGGTGGGAGAGCCGTCCTTGACCGGCAACGGCTCGATGCCCATGCAGTTGGCGCAGATCGACCAGCCGGTCTCGGTCTGCCACCAGTGGTCGATGACCGGCACGCCGAGCTTGTCGCGGGCCCAGTGCAGGGTATCGGGATCGGTGCGCTCGCCGGCAAGAAACAGGATCTTCAGGCTCGACAGGTCGTACTTCGCGATCAGCGCGCCCTTCGGGTCCTCCTTCTTGATGGCGCGAAACGCCGTCGGCGCGGTGAACAGCACCTTGACCTCGTGCTCGGCGATGACCCGCCAGAAGGCGCCCGCGTCGGGCGTGCCCACGGGCTTGCCCTCGTACATGACCGTGGTGCAGCCGGCCAGCAGCGGCGCGTAGACGATGTAGGAGTGGCCCACCACCCAGCCGACGTCGGATGCCGCCCAGTAGACGTCGCCGGGATCGGCGTCGTAGATGTTCTTCATGGTCCAGTGAAGGGCCACGGCGTGGCCGCCGTTGTCGCGCACCACGCCCTTGGGCTGCCCGGTGGTGCCGGAGGTATACAGGATGTACAGCGGATCGGTGGCATCCACCATGACGCAGTCGGCCGGCTCGGCGGCCGCCATCGCCTCGGCCCAGTCGAGGTCGCGGCCCGGCACCAGCGCGGCCGGGGCCTGGGGCCGCTGGACGATGACCGTGTGCGACGGCTTGTGCTTCGCCTTGTCGATGGCCAGGTCCAGGAGCGGCTTGTACTCCACCACCCGCGTCGGCTCGATGCCGCAGGATGCCGACACGATGACCTTCGGCGAGGCGTCGTCGATGCGGGTGGCGAGCTCGTGGGCCGCGAAGCCGCCGAACACCACCGAGTGCACCGCGCCGAGACGGGCGCATGCCAGCATGGCGATCACCGCCTCGGGCACCATCGGCATGTAGATCACCACGCGGTCGCCGCGCGCCACGCCGAGGGAGGCGAGCACGCCGGCGAAGCGCGCCACCTCGTCGCGCAGCCGGCGGTAGGTATAGCGCTCGACGGTACCGGTCACCGGGCTGTCGTAGATCAGCGCGAGCTGCTCGGCGCGCCCGCCCTCGACGTGGCGGTCCAGGGCGTTGTGGCACGTGTTCAGCCGGCCGCCGGTGAACCAGCGGTAGAACGGCGCGTCGCTGTCGTCGAGCACCTTGTCCCAGCGTTTCTCCCAGTCGATGGCTTCCGCCGCCTCGGCCCAGAACTCCTCGGGATGCGCGATCGAGCGCGCGTGTACGGATTCGTAGGTCTGACCCATGGTTTCCTCGTCAATTTCGGATTCGCGAATTCGCCGGGTCGGCACCCGCCGCTCGTTGCCGGGAGGCGCCTCCGCGGGGTCCCGATTGCCCCGCCGCTCCGGTCGGGCTAACATGCCTTGCAGTGCACCATGTTAATGCAATATTTCCCGCTTCACCATCGCCCGACGCCATGACCTACGACAACCTGACCCTCGAAATCCGCGGCAACGTGGGCCTCGTCACGCTCAATCGGCCCAAGGCGCTCAACGCGCTGAGCTCGGCGCTGATGGACGAGCTGACCGCTGCACTCAGGCGCTGCGAGGCCGACGACGCGGTCGGCGCCATGGTCGTCACCGGCAGCGAGAAGGCCTTCGCCGCCGGCGCCGACATCGCCGAACTCAAGTCCCACGGCTTCGCCGACGCCTACCTCGGCGGCCTGATCACCCGCAACTGGGAGGAGATCACCCGCTGCCGCAAGCCGATCATCGCCGCGGTGGCCGGCTACGCGCTCGGCGGCGGCTGCGAACTGGCGATGATGTGCGATTTCATCCTCGCCGCCGACAATGCGAAGTTCGGCCAGCCGGAGATCCGCCTCGGCGTGGTGCCCGGCGCCGGCGGCAGCCAGCGCCTGACCCGCTTCGTCGGCAAGTCCAAGGCCATGGAGATGTGCCTGACCGGGCGCATGATGGACGCGGCGGAGGCCGAGCGCTCGGGCCTGGTGAGCCGCATCGTGCCGCTGGACGAACTCGTCGAGGAGGCCGTGAAGACGGCCGCCGAGATCGCGGGCTACTCGCGGCCCGCGGTGTTCGCGGCCAAGGACCTCGTCAACCGCGCCTACGAGACCACCCTGTCCGAGGGTGTGCGCGCCGAGCGCTTCACCTTCCAGGCGCTGTTCGCCACCGAGGACAAGGACGAGGGCATGGCGGCGTTCCTCGAAAAGCGCCCACCCGAGTGGAAGCACCGCTGAGCGGCCGGGTGCAGCATCATGCGCGTTGGTGAAACCTGGTACCGGTCGATCTGGCGCGAGCCGGGTTCGAACCTCGTGCGTGCCATCGACCAGACGGCGCTGCCGCACCGGCTGCGGTTCTTCGAACTCGCCACGGTCGACGATGCCGTCACCGCCATCCGCCACATGAAGGTGCGCGGCGCACCCCTGATCGGCGCCACCGCCGCCTACGGCATCGCCCTGGCGCTGGCCGGAAGGGACGACGAGGCGAGCCTCGAGCGCGCTGCCGAGGCTCTTCTGGCGGCGCGCCCGACCGCCGTCAACCTGCGCTGGGCGGTCGAACGAATGATCCGTATTCTCGCCGGCGCGGCGCCCGGCGAGCGCGTGCACACGGCATTCGCCGAGGCCGACCGGCTGTGCGACGAGGACGCTGCCTGCAACGAGGCGATCGGCGTTCACGGTGTCGAACTCATCAGGGGCTGCGCAGACAAGACAGGAACGACGATCAACGTGCTCACGCACTGCAATGCGGGCTGGCTGGCCACGGTGGACTGGGGCACCGCATTGGCGCCGATCTATCGCGCCCACGACGAGGGCATCGACGTGCACGTGTGGGTGGACGAGACCCGGCCGCGCAACCAGGGCGCGGCGCTGACCATGTGGGAGCTGATGAACCACGGCGTTCCCTGCACGCTGATCGTCGACAATGCGGGCGGACACCTGATGCAGCGCGGCCAGGTCGACGTGGTTATCGTCGGCTCGGACCGCACGACGGCTACCGGGGATGTCTGCAACAAGATCGGCACCTACCTCAAGGCCCTGGCGGCGGCCGACAACGGCGTGCCGTTCCACGTCGCCCTGCCGGCCTCGACGATCGATCTCTCCGCCACCGACGGCGGCGCGATCCCCATCGAGGAACGCGACGGGCGCGAGGTGCTGCGGGTAGCCGGCGAGCACGAGGGCGAAATCCTCGACGTTGCCATCGCCCCGGCCGGGGCGCGGGCCGCCAATCCCGCCTTCGACGTCACCCCCGCCCGACTGGTGACGGGCTACATCACCGAACACGGCGCCGGGCCCGACATCATCGAGCTGTCCGGGTCCGACGCCCGAAGCGAAGCGTGCGCCGGTTAGCGCCGGCCGAGCCCGGGCATCAACCTGCCGGGCTTTACGGACGAGGACCGAGTGCGGTTAAATGACCGCTACCGACCGGCCTGCTTCCGGCCGGCAATTCACGAACGATAAGCACACCCTGCAAGGACGCCAAACGAAGGATCATCAGAGGTGAGATCATCATGAAACGTACCTTGATCAATACCGCCGTGACGCTGGGGCTGCTCGTTTCCCCTGCGGCCCTGGCGGCCAAGACACTCGTGTTCTGCTCCGAAGGCAGTCCCGAGGGCTTCAATCCCTCGCTGTATACAGCGGGAACGACCTTCGACGCGTCGTCGCGGGCCGTGTACAACCGGCTGGTGGAGTTCGAGCGCGGCACCACCAAGATCGTGCCCGCCCTGGCCGAGACCTGGTCGGTTTCCGACGACGGCCTGGAGTACACCTTCAACCTGCGCCAGGGCGTGAAGTTCCATACCACGGCCGACTTCACCCCGAGCCGCGACTTCAACGCCGACGACGTCATCTACAGCTTCATGCGCCAGTTCGACAAGGAGCATCCCTATCACGGCGTGTCCGGCGGCGCCTACGAGTATTTCAACGCCATGTCGATGCCCGATCTCCTCAAGGAGATCGTCAAGGTCGACGACCATACCGTGAAGTTCGTGCTCAACCGGCCCGAGGCGCCCATGATCGCCAACCTGGCGATGGACTTCGCATCCATCCTGTCGGCCGAGTACGCCGACCAGATGCTGGCCGCCGGCACCCCCGAGAAAGTCGATCTCAGCCCGGTCGGCACCGGGCCGTTCCAGCTGGTCGCCTACCAGAAGGACGCGGTGATCCGCTACCAGGCGCATCCCGAGTACTGGGCCGGCAAGGCGGCCATCGACAACCTCGTGTTCGCCATCACCCAGGATCCGTCGGTGCGCTACCAGAAGCTCAAGGCCGGCGAGTGCCACGTGATGCCCTACCCCAACCCGGCGGACATCGAGGCGATGCGCACCGATGCGGACGTCAACCTGCTCGAGCAGGAAGGTCTGAACGTCGGCTACCTCGCCTACAACACCCAGCAGCCGCCCTTCGACAACGCCAAGGTGCGCAAGGCGCTGAACATGGCTGTCAACAAGGAGGCGATCATCGACGCGGTGTTCCAGGGCGCCGGCACCATCGCCAAGAACCCGATCCCGCCGACCATCTGGTCGTACAACGAGAACACCGTCGACGATCCCTACGATCCCGAGGCGGCGAAGGCGATGCTTGCCGAGGCGGGCATTTCCGGTCTCAAGACCAAGATCTGGGCGATGCCCGTTCAGCGCCCGTACAACCCCAACGCCCGCCGCATGGCCGAGCTGATCCAGGCCGACTGGGCGGCCGTCGGCGTCGAGGCGGAGATCGTCTCCTACGAGTGGGGCGAGTACCTCGAGCGCTCCAAGGCGGTCGACCGCGACGGCGCGGTGCTGCTCGGCTGGACCGGCGACAACGGCGACCCGGACAACTTCCTGGCCGTGCTGCTCGGCTGTGACGGCGTCGGCGGCGCCAACCGCGCCCAGTGGTGCCACCAGCCCTTCGAGGACCTGATCCAGAAGGCCAAGGTGGTCAGCGACGTGGCGGAACGCACCCGGCTCTACGAGGAAGCCCAGCTCGTCTTCAAGGAGCAGGCGCCGTGGGCGACCATCGCGCACTCGGTGGTGTACAAGCCGGTGCGCCCCGAGGTGGTGGACTTCCGCATCGATCCCTTCGGCGGTCACGTCTTCTACGGCGTGGACCTGAAGGAGTAACGCCCGGGACACCGCTGTCCCGTTCGTAGGACGGAGGAGGCCGCCCGCGGCCTCCTCCGCAGCGTGAGCCGCGGCACCGCTCGCGGACACCGGGGACCGGCATGCTGCGATTCGTACTGACCCGGCTCGGCCTGGTGATCCCGACCTTCATCGGGATCACGCTTCTGACCTTCGCCATGATCCGCCTGGTGCCGGGCGATCCCATCGAGCTGCTCGCCGGCGAGCGCGGCATCTCCACCGAGCGCCACGCCGAACTGCGCGCCATCTACGGCTTCGACAAGCCGCTGCTCGAACAGTACTGGATCTACGTCAAGGGCATTCTCTCGGGCGACCTCGGCCGCTCCATCGTCACCCGCCAGCCGGTGCTCGACGAGTTCTTCACCTTGTTCCCCGCCACCATCGAGCTTTCCCTTTGCGCGCTCATATTCGCACTGGCGCTCGGGCTGCCGGCGGGCATACTTGCTGCCGTGCGCCGCGGCTCGGTATTCGACCACACCGTGATGGGCGCCGCGCTGACCGGCTACTCCATGCCGATCTTCTGGTGGGGGCTCCTGCTCATCATCCTGTTCTCCGGCATCCTCGGCTGGACGCCGGTATCGGGCCGGATCTCCCTGATGTTCTACTTCGAGCCGGTCACGGGCTTCATGCTCATCGACAGCCTGTTGTCGGGCCAGGACGGCGCCTTCGCTTCGGCGCTGTCCCACCTGGTACTGCCGGCCATCGTGCTCGGCACCATTCCGCTGGCGGTCATCGCCCGCCAGACCCGCTCGGCCATGCTCGAAGTACTCGGAGAGGACTACGTGCGCACCGCCCGCGCCAAGGGCCTCGCCCCGTGGCGGGTGATCGGCATCCACGCCCTGCGCAACGCGCTGATCCCGGTGATCACCGTGATCGGCCTGCAGGTGGGCGTGATGTTCGCCGGCGCGGTGCTTACCGAGACGATATTCTCCTGGCCGGGGATCGGCAAATGGCTGATCGACTCGATCAGCCGGCGCGACTACCCCTCGGTGCAGGGCGGCATCCTGCTGATCGCCACCACGGTGATCCTCGTCAACCTGCTGGTGGACCTGGTGTACGGACTGGTCAACCCGCGCATCCGCCACCGCCGCTGAGGCCATGAGCGAGCCCGCCGCAGCCCCCGCCGTCACGGTCGCCCCTCCCCGGCCGATTGCCGAGTTCTGGAGCTACTTCCGGGAAAACAAGGGCGCCGTCGCCGGCCTCGCCACGTTCGTGGTCATCTGCCTGCTGGCGATCTTCGCCGACGTCGTGGCGCCGCACGAACCGACCCGGCAGTATCGCGACGCCTTCCTGGTGCCGCCGTTCTGGCAGGACGGCGGCTCGTTCACGTACCTGCTCGGCACCGACGCGGTCGGTCGCGACATCCTCTCGCGGCTCATATACGGGGCCCGTTTCTCACTCATCATCGGCGTCATCGTGGTGACCCTGTCATTGACCCTCGGCATCGCGCTCGGCCTGGTCGCCGCCGCCTTCCGGGGCGTGGTCGAGATCGCCATCATGCGCCTGATGGACATCATGCTGGCCCTGCCCAGCCTGCTGCTGGCGGTGGTGATCGTGGCCATACTGGGACCCGGGCTGTTCAACGCCATGCTGGCCATCTCCATCGTCTACCTGCCGCACCTGGTGCGTCTCGCCCGGGCGGCGGCCATCGGCGAACTCGCCAAGGACTACGTCACCGCCTCGCGCGTCGCCGGCGCGGGGCGGGTGCGGCTGATGGTCGTCACCGTGCTGCCCAACTGCATGGCGCCGCTGATCGTGCAGGCCACGCTGAGCTTCTCCAACGCCATCCTCGACGCCGCCGCGCTCGGCTTCCTCGGCCTCGGCGCGCAGCCGCCGACGCCGGAGTGGGGGACCATGCTTGCCGAGGCGCGCGAGTTCGTGCTGCGCGCGTGGTGGGTGGTGACCTTCCCGGGACTGGCCATCCTGGTGACCGTGCTGGCTCTGAACCTGCTCGGCGACGGTCTTCGCGACGCGCTCGATCCCAAGTTGAAAAGACTTTGACCATGGCCCTGCTTGAGATCGAGAACCTCACGGTGGCATTCGGCGACTTTCGCGCGGTGGACGAGGTCAGCCTGTCGGTCGACCAGGGCCAGACGCTGGGGATCGTCGGCGAGTCGGGCTCGGGCAAGAGCGTGAGCATGCTGGCACTGATGGGGCTCGTCACCTTCCCCGGCGTGGTGAGTGCCGATCGTCTGGTCTTCGACGACCACGACCTGCTCGCCATGTCCGACGCCCGCCGCCGCGACATCACCGGCAAGGACGTGGCCATGATCTTCCAGGAGCCGTTGACCAGCCTCAACCCGTGCTTCACGGTGGGCTACCAGATCAGCGAGGCGCTCCAGGTGCACGAGGGCGGCACGCGCCGCGAACGCCGCGAGCGCACCTTCGAGCTGATGGCACAGGTCGGCATCCCCGACCCGAAGCGGCGCTTCGGCTCGTTCCCCCACCAGATGTCGGGCGGAATGAACCAGCGCGTGATGATCGCCATGGCCATCGCATGCAATCCCAAGCTGCTGATCGCGGACGAGCCGACCACCGCGCTGGACGTGACCATCCAGGCCCAGATCCTCGACCTGCTGCTCACGCTGCAGGAGCAGAAAGGCATGGCACTGATCCTGATCACCCACGACATGGGCGTGGTCGCGGAGACCGTACGCCGGGTGAACGTCATGTACGCGGGCCAGGTGGTGGAGGAGCGCGGGGCCGACGAGCTGTTCACCCGCCCGCGCCACCCGTACACCTCGGCGCTGCTCGAGGCGCTGCCCGAGCGCAGCCGCGGGCGGCGCCGGTTGCCGACCATCCCGGGCGTGGTGCCCGGTCCCCTGGACCGTCCCGCTGGCTGCCTGTTCAACCCGCGCTGCGCTCGCGTCCAGGACGACTGCCGGGCGATCGTGCCGGCGCTCAGGCGCGACGGCGCTGGCAACGCAGTGCGCTGCCTGCACGAGATCGAGTGGTCATGACCGATCCTGCCGTGGCCAAGGCATCGGGACTGGCCCGCTATTACGAGGTCGGCCAGGGACTGCTGGCGCGCTCACGGACCTTGAAGGCACTCGACGGCGTGAGCTTCTCGCTGGCCGCCGGCAGAACGCTGGCGGTGGTCGGCGAGTCGGGGTGCGGCAAGTCGACCCTGGCACGGCTTGTCACACTGATCGAACCGCCCACCGCCGGTACGCTGATGATCGAGGGCGTCGACGTCGCCGGCCACGGCGCGGCGGCGATCCGCGAACTTCGCCGCAAGGTGCAGATCGTGTTCCAGGACCCGTACGGTTCGCTCAATCCGCGCAAGAAGGTCGGCGCCATTCTCGAGGAACCCCTGCGCATCAACACCGACATGCCGGCGCCGGCGCGCCGCGACGCCGCCCGCGAGATGCTCGACCGGGTTGGCCTGAGGCCGGAGCACTACCGCCGCTACCCGCACATGTTCTCCGGCGGCCAGCGCCAGCGTATCGCCATCGCCCGCGCATTGATGCTGCGCCCGAAGCTGGTGGTGGCCGACGAACCGGTGTCGGCGCTGGACGTATCGATCCAGGCCCAGGTGCTGAACCTGCTGATGGAGCTTCAGGAGGAGTACCACCTCGCATACCTGTTCATCTCCCATGGCCTGAGCGTGGTGGAGCACATCAGCGACGAGGTGATGGTCATGTACCTCGGCCGCGCGGTGGAACAGGGGCCGAAGGCCGAGATCTTCGGCAATCCGCGCCACCCCTATACCAGGGCGCTGCTGGCGAGCACGCCGTTCGTCGATCCCGCACGACGCGCCGAACGGGTGGTGCTGTCCGGCGAACTGCCCTCGCCACTGGATCCGCCGGGCGGCTGCGCCTTTCACAAGCGCTGTCCCATCGCCATGGAACGCTGCCGCGTCGAGAGGCCGGAACTCGTCCGGCACGGCGCGGTGGACGTCGCCTGCCACGCCGTGTCCGGCTGAACCGCCCCTCGGGCGCGAGCGGCAGGAAATTGCCCCTGAAATTGCCATATTTTCAGCTTGATTTGCGGACCCGATTGCTATTATTTAGCATCTTCGCAGTGTCACCATCGCGCCTCGCGCGCCGCAATCTCATGTTTCATCGCCCGATCCGCAGCCTGATCGCCGCACATTCCCTCGCCCGGCCGCGCCCGGCAGCCTTCCTGGCGGCGAGCCTGCTGGCTCTCGCGGCGGCACTCGCGACACCGCCGATCGCGGCCAGCACGCCGCCTCCGGGGTCCCTCGACATCGAGAAAAAGCACCTGTTCGTCGCCCAGCTCGTGCGCAGCTACATGGACCGCCGGCACTACGTGAAGGCACCGCTTGACGACGAGCTGTCGGTGCGCATTCTCGAGCGCTACCTCACTTCGCTCGATCCCGAGCGGATGTACTTCCTGCAGCAGGACGTCAGCAAGTTCGAGGAGATCCGCCACGAGTTCGACGACTTCATCGAGCAGAGCCGACTGGAGCCGGCGTTCGCCATATTCCTCGTCTACCGCTCGCGGGTGCGCCAGCAGGTGGAGACCGCCATGGCGGTGCTCGAGAAGCCGTTCGACTTCACCGTCGACGAGACCCTGCGCGTCGACCGCGAGGGTGCGCCGTGGGCGACCACGCGGGAGGAACTCGACGAGCTGTGGCGCAAGCGCGTCAAGAACGACATGATCGGCCTGATGCTGTCCGGCAAGGAGGAGGACGAGGCGCGCGAGACGTTGAGCAGGCGCTACGAGCAGATTCGCAATCGTACCGACCAGCTCAACGCCAACGACGTGTTCCAGTTCTACACCAACGCCTACCTGTTGTCGGTGGAACCGCATACCAGCTACCTTTCGCCGCGCGCCTCGGAGAACTTCCGGATTCGCATGAGCCTGTCGCTGGAGGGCATCGGCGCGGTGTTGCAGAGCGAAAACGAGTACACCAAGGTCACCCGGGTGGTGACCGGCGGGCCGGCCGACATGTCGGGATCGCTGAAGGCCGGCGATCGTATAGTCGGAGTCGCCCAGGGCACGGACGGCGAGGTGACCGACGTCATCGGCTGGCGCCTCGACGACGTGGTCGACCTGATCCGCGGACCCAAGGGAAGCGTGGTGAGGCTGAGGATCCTGCCGGACCGGGCGGTCGGCCTCGGCGAAACCCGGGTCATCGCCATCACCCGCGACAAGATCAACCTCGAGGAACAGGCGGCCAACAAATCCGTCCAGGAAGTCGAGCACGGCGGGCGCACCTACAAGCTCGGCGTGATCACCGTGCCCACTTTCTACGCGGATTTCGAAGGGCGCAGCAACGGCGACGCCGAGTACCGCAGCACCACCAAGGACGTTCGCGAGCTGATCCGCGAACTCGAGGGGGAGAACATCGACGCCCTGATCGTCGACCTGCGCAGCAACGGCGGCGGAGCGCTGTCCGAGGCGATCTCCCTGACCGGACTCTTCATCGACAGCGGCCCCATCGTCCAGGTTCGCGACAGCGCCGGGCGCATCCGCGTCAACGTCGACCCCGACCCGACGGTCAGCTACACGGGGCCCCTGGCGGTCATGGTGGATCGTAACTCCGCCTCGGCATCGGAGATCTTCGCCGGCGCGATCCAGGACTACCGTCGAGGCCTGGTCATCGGCGAGCCGACCTTCGGCAAGGGTACCGTGCAGAACCTGGTGTCGCTCGACCAGCACAGTCGCGACGACGTCGATCTCGGGCAGTTGAAGCTGACCGTGGCGCAGTTCTTCCGGATCACGGGTGACAGCACCCAGCACCGCGGCGTGGTGCCGGACATCATGTTTCCGACCGCCATCGACTCGCACCGGGAAGGCGAGCGCTCGTTCGACAACGCGCTGCCGTGGAGCCGGATAAGCGCCACCGACTACGACACCGCCTACACGACCGTCGACAACGGCATCGTGGGCGAGCTGGCACGGCGCTTCGAGTCGCGCAGGGACGAATCGATCGGGCTGCGCTACCTCGTCGACTCGGAGAAGTTCACCGCCGAGGCGAGCGACATCACCGAGATCAGCCTCAATCTCGCCACGCGCCGTGCCGAACTCGAAGAGCGGCGCGCGCGCGGCGCCCGCATCGAGAACCGGCTGCGCGAGGCGCGCGGGCTGCCGCCGGTCGACGAATCGCTCGACCTCGTCGCTGCCGAGGAAACCGCGGCGGTCGAGGATGACGACGACGACGGCTTTCCCCCGGACGTTCTCCTCGAGGAAGCCGGGCACATCCTCGCGGACCTGATCGCGCTGAAGGCCGACGACACCCGCCTGGCACACTCCGCGACCGCCCCGGACGAAGGCGAGGCGCGCAACTGACGCCGCCGGCATCGCCCTCGCCGGGAGGGCCCTGCCGGACGGCTTCCCGTTCCCGATTCCACGGCAACCATGGAATTTTCACGATTCGGACGGTTCCTGACCCAGGGGTCGGGCATCGTCCAGCTCATGGAGGACCTGGGCGAGGCCGCCGGGCAAGACGACGTATGCATGCTCGGCGGGGGCAATCCGGGTGCCATCGCACCGATGCAGGCGTTCTTCCGGGAAGCCATGTCGCGCCTCGTATCGGACGGCGAGCGCTTCGACCGGGTGATCGGCCGCTACGACAGTCCCGCGGGCGACCTCGATTTCCGCCGCGCCCTGGCGACACTGCTCCGGAACATCCACGGCTGGGACATCGACGCCGCCAACATCGCCGTCACCAACGGCAGCCAGTCGACGTTCTTCGTGCTGTTCAACCTGTTCTCCGGCGCGTTCCCCGACGGCTCGACGCGCAGGATCGCGCTGCCGCTGACGCCCGAGTACATCGGCTACGCCGATACCGGGCTCGGTGCCGACATCTTCACCGCCAACCGGCCCAGCATCGAGCTCTTAGAGGACAACCTTTTCAAGTACCACGTCGATGTCGAGCGGCTCGACATCGACGACGGCATCGGCGCACTGTGCGTGTCGCGTCCGACCAACCCCACCGGCAACGTGCTGACCGACGGCGAAGTCCGCGTGCTTGCCGACCTCGCCCGTCTCCGCGGCATTCCGCTGATCCTCGACTGCGCCTACGGCACGCCCTTTCCCAACATCATCTTCACCGACGCCGAGCCGTTCTGGGACCCGGGGATCGTGCTGTGCCTGAGCCTGTCCAAGCTCGGCCTGCCCGGAGTGCGCACCGGGATCGTGGTCGCCGACGAGCCGGTCATCCGCGCCATCGCCGCCGCCAACGCCATCGTCAGCCTGGCGCCCGGCAGCATCGGCCCGGCCCTGGTCACCGACGCCATCGAAAGCGGCGCCATCATCGAGCTGGCCAACCGGCACGTGCGGCCGTTCTACCGGGACAAGGCCATGGCCACGGTGGCGTTGCTGCGCGAGGCACTGGCTGGCCTGCCGTACCGGATTCACCGCCCCGAGGGGGCCATCTTCCTTTGGCTGTGGTTTGAGAACATGCCGATCACCAGCGACGAACTCTACCGGCGCCTGAAGACGCGCGGCGTGTTCGTCATCGCCGGCGAGCATTTCTTTCCGGGACTGGCGGGCAGCTGGCGCCACCGCCACGAGTGCATCCGGGTGAGCTATGCCCAGGACGCCGATGCGGTGCGCAGGGGGGTGGCCGTCATCGCCGAGGAAGTGCGTCGCGCCTACGGCTGAACCAGCCGCCGGTACACGGGCCACAGGACGCGGACGGTTTCGGCCAGTTCCGCCGGGCGCTCGGCGAGCCAGCGGTCGAGGGCGCCCGGCGTGAACCAGCCGCCGTCGTCGATCTCGTCCGGATCGAGCCGGAAAGGCCCTTGCGCGTTGCAGCGATAGATCCAGCTGAACTCGTACCCGGTCGCGGGGCTCGCCGCCAGCTTGAACAGCCGCTCGGGCGGCGCGCCGAGCGACAGGCCGATCTCCTCGCGCGCCTCGCGCAGCACGCAGTCGTCGTAGCTCTCGCCGGCGTCGACATGACCGGCCACCGACGAGTCCCACAGGCCCGGGTTGTTGTCCTTGGCCAGCGAGCGCTTCTGCAGGAACACCTCGCCGGCGCCGTTGAAGACCAGCAGGTGGGTGGAGCGGTGCAGCAGGTCGCGGCGGTGGACCTCGCCGCGGGTGCACCTGGCGACCACCCGGTCGTGGCGGTCGACCACGTCGAGCAACTCGCCGGCGATCGCGCTGGCGGCCGAGGCGATTTCGCTGTAGGTCACGGGCTGACGCGCCGAATGTCCCAACCGTCGCCGGCGCGGTGGTACTGGAAGCGGTCGTGCAGGCGGTTCTTGCGCCCCTGCCAGAACTCGATCATGCGCGGCGTCACCCGGTAGCCGCCCCAGAAGTCGGGCAGCGGCACCTCGCGGTTTCGAAACTTCTCCATCACCTGGTTGAAGGCCTTTTCCAGCACCTGGCGCGAGCCGATGACCTGGCTCTGGTTCGATGCCCAGGCACCGACCTGGCTGCCGCGCGGGCGCGAGAGAAAGTAGTTCAGCGATTCCGCCGTCGACACCCGCGCGACGGTGCCGTGAACGATGACCTGCCGCCCCTGCAGGATCCACGGAAACAGGAGCGCGGCGTTGGGGTTCTCCTCGATCTGCTTCGCCTTGGTGCTGCCGTAGTTGGTGAAGAACACGAAGCCGTCGGCATCGTAGAACTTGAGCAGGACTGTACGGATCGTCGGCACCCCCTCCTTCGAGGCAGTGGCGAGGCTCATCGCATTGGGGACGCCGACGCCGTCGTCCGCGGCCTCGCCATACCACTTCTCGAATTGCCTGACGGGATCGGCGGCGAGATCGGATTCTTCCAGCCCGTCGCGGCTGAACTCGATGGAGAATTCCTTGACACGCATGGCGCGGCAATCACCTCGGCTGCAAGGTAAGGATGAAAGGGGAGAATGGAGATAGAATATAGCGCTTTTGGGACGCCACTTCGATGCTCGCACCCATCCCCGAGATCAGCGACGACATCATCGCCACCGCGCTGGCGCTGGCCGATATCGCCCGCGAGACGACGCGCACCTACTTCCGGCGGCCGCTGACCGTCGACCGCAAGGGCGATTCGACGCCGGTCACCATCGCCGACCGCGAGACCGAACAGCGCATGCGCGAGTTGATCGGCCAGCGCCACGGCGACCACGGAATCGTGGGCGAGGAGTTCGGCACACACCTCGGCGAATCGGCCTGGACCTGGATCCTCGACCCCATCGACGGCACCAAGAGTTTCGTTTCAGGCAAGCCTACCTACGGCAGCCTGGTGGCGCTGGTGCACGACTCGACGCCGGTAGTCGGGGTCATCGAAATTCCCTGCCAGGACGAGCGCTGGCTCGGCGTCGCCGGGCGCGCGACCGCGTTCAACGGCGCGCCCTGCCGGGTGTCCTCCGCCGACCGGCTCGATGCCGCGGTGATGCTCGCCACCACCCCGGACATGTTCGACGAGGCCGACTGGCCAGTGTTCGAATACGTCAGCCGCCGCGCCCGGGCCCGCGCCTTCGGCACCGACTGCTACGGCTACGGCCTGCTCGCCTCGGGATTCTGCGACGTGGTGATGGAGGCGGACCTGGAGCCCTACGACTACATGGCGCTGGTGCCCGTCGTCGAGGGCGCGGGGGGAATCATCACCGACTGGAAGGGGGCGGCCCTCGACAAGAACTCCGACGGCCGCGTGCTGGCCAGCGCGACGCGCGCGCTGCATGACGAGATCCTCGCCCTGATCGCCGGCCGGCGCGGATGAAGGTACTCGTACTGGGCCTGGCCAAGAGCGGCACGACCGCGCTCGCCTACAAGATCCACGAGGCCCTCGGCGCGCACGCGGCGCTCAATTTCGAGCCCGGCAAGGGCGCCGGTGCCGAGGACCTCGAACTGCACCGGGAACTCACCGCGGCTGCCGGCCCGCTCGTCACCAAGAACCTCGTGTTTCCGACCACGGAAACACGCTGGGACGCCATCTTCGACAACGCCGCCCGCTACGACCGCGCCGTGTGGATCGCGCGCGACCCGCGCGACATCATCATCAGCAACTTCTTCTATCACTGGTTCGGCGGTCACAAGGCCGAGCGGGCGAAGTTCGAGGAGGCGCTGGCGCGCACCCGGCGCAAGGAAGACGATCCGGGCACGGTGCCGTTCATCGACCTCGTCGCCGGCACCATGACCGAGAGCCGCGCCCAGCTCGCCGCGTGGCAGTCGAGCTGGTACGACATCCTCGCCGGCGCCGCCGAGGGCATCGCCTCGCGCATGATCGTGTTCCGTTACGAGGACTTCGTCGACTCTCGCTTCGACGACCTCAATGCCGCGCTCGGCCTCGCGCTGGCGGGCGAGACCCGCGTTCCCGAGGAGCATCAGCGAGTAGCGCGCACGCGCGGCTACGGCAACTGGCGCCGCTGGTTCACCGCCGAGGACGTCGAGTTCTTCCGCCCCATCCTCTCGCGTTATCTCGCCGTCATGGGCTACGACCCGGACGACTGGATCCTGGAGCCGGTCGACCGGCTGCCGTCGGCCGAGGGATCCGGGTACATGGAGAAGCTCTACACCAGGCGCGACAAGCCGGCGGCCGCTTCGCTCATGCGGCGGGTCGCGGCAAGAATCCGGTCACTGCGCTGAGACACCGCTCAGAGCCGCCGGTGGGACAACGCCGGCAGCCGCTCGCGGACGCGATTCAGCCGGTCGAGGTCGATATCGGCGCAGCAGATCCCCTCGCCGCGCGGCAGGCAGCCGAGCACCTCGCCGAACGGGCCGACGATCATGCTGTGCCCGAACGTCCGGCGCGCGTTCTCGTGGGTGCCGGCCTGGGCCGGGGCGATCACGTAGCAAAGGTTCTCGATGGCGCGGGCGCGCAGCAGCACGTTCCAGTGCGCCTCGCCGGTGGGAACCGTGAATGCCGAGGGCATGCTGAGCAACTGCGCGCCCTCGCCTGCGAGCCGCCGGTACAGTTCCGGGAAGCGCATGTCGTAGCAGATCGACAGGCCGATGGTGCCGAGCGAGGTCGCGGCACTCACCACGCGCTCGCCGTGAGCGGTGTAATCCGACTCGCGGTACGACTCGGTGTCGGACACGTCGACGTCGAACAGGTGCATTTTCTCGTACACGGCCAGGGACCCGCCGCTTTCATCGTACAGCCGGCACGAACCGTACACCCGCGACTCGTCGGTGCTCGGCGCCGGGAACGAACCGCCGACCAGCACGATCCCGTGTCGCGCCGCCTGGCGCGAGAGGAAGGCGTCGATCTCGTCGGCGCGCTCGCGGGCGCAGTCGAGAAGGGCCGACGAACGCGCCGGCATCAGGGCGAAGTTCTCGGGCAGCGCCACCAGGCGGGCGCCTTCGCCGGCGGCGTCGCCGATCAGTCGTTCGGCGCTGGCGAGGTTGGCGTCGACATCCGTGCCCGAGCACATCTGGATCACGGCGGCGCGGTAGCCCATGTCAACCCCCGTCGGTGAGACTGACGTGGAGGATGTCGAGGCCACCCGAGCCCGGAACGAGTTCCATGTAACGCGACGGCACGCCGTAGGTCACAAGGTAGTCGCGGAACTCGACGCCCCAGCGGCTGCCGGCGTCGCCGCCGGGATGGCGGATGGTGAGCACGGTCTCCTCGCGCTCCTCGAAGCGCCCGAGCAGTTCGGCGACGACGTCGAGTTCCAGCACGCGCCCCCCGGCGGCGTGGCTTCGCCACTCGTCGAGACCGACGGTCGCTTCCCACGCTGCCGCCGAGGCGATAGGGGCTGCCACCAGCACGGCAGCAACCAGCGCCGCCCGCGCCGATCTACACCAGTACCACATCGAACACCTCCTGCGTATAGGCCGGCTCGACCTGGAGCTGGATCGGGCGCCGGATGAACTCCTGCAGGTCGGCAAGGCCGGTGGACTCCTCGTCCAGCAGCACGTCGATGACCACCTGCGCCGCCAGCACCATGAAACCCGTGGCCTCGAACTGGCGCGCCTCGCGCAGGATCTCGCGGAAGATCTCGTAGCACACGGTCTGCGGCGTCTTCTGCACGCCGCGGCCGGCGCACGCCGGGCACGGCTGGGTCAGGGTCCGCTCGAGACTTTCGCGGGTGCGCTTGCGGGTGATCTCCACCAGCCCCAGCACCGACATGTCGGCGATATGGGCGCGGGCGCCGTCGCGGGCAAGCGCCTTCTCAAGCGCGCGCATCACCTGGCGGCGGTGTTCCTCCTGCTCCATGTCGATGAAGTCGACGATGATGATGCCGCCGATATTGCGCAACCTCAACTGGCGGGCGATGGTCTGCGCGGCCTCGAGGTTGGTCTTGAACAGCGTCTCCTCGAGGTTGCGCCGGCCGACAAAGGCGCCGGTGTTGACGTCGATGGTGGTCATCGCCTCGGTCTGGTCGATGACGAGATAACCACCGGACTTGAGCTGCACCACGCGGTCCAGCGCGCGCTGGATCTCGTCCTCCACCGAGTACAGGTCGAAGATGGGCCGCTCGCCCGGGTAGTACTCCATCTTCTCGAGCACCTCCGGCACCAGTTCGCGGGCAAGATCGCGGGCCTTCTGGTAGGTCTCCCGGGAGTCGATGCGGATCTTCTCGATCTGGTCGGTGACCAGGTCGCGCAGGGCGCGCATGGCAAGCGGCAGGTCCTCGTGGACGAGGCCGGTGCCGACGTCGTCCATGTTCTTGCGCGCCCGCTCCCAGACCCGCTTCAGGAACTGCATGTCCTGGAGCATGTCGTCCTTGTCGGCCGACTCGCCGGCCGTGCGCACGATGAAGCCGCCGGCGATGGCGAGCTGCTCGCGGCTGTCGCGCACCGCCTGCTTGAGGCGCTCGCGCTCGTCGGGGTCGACGATGCGCTGCGACACGCCCACGTGGTCGGTGCCGGGCAGGTAGACGAGATTGCGTGACGGGATGGCGATCTGCGTGGTCAGCCGCGCCCCCTTGCTGCCGATCGGATCCTTGACCACTTGTACCACGACCGACTGGCCCTCGCGCACCAGGGCGGCGATGGGCTGCTTGTCGCCGTTCTCGTCGGGCAGGTCGCAGGAGCGCACCTGGCCGTTGCCGGTGTCGATCACGATGTCGTCGGCGTGCAGGAACCCGGTACGCTCCAGGCCGATCTCGACGAACGCCGCCTGCATGCCCGGCAGCACGCGCACCACCTTGCCGCGGTAGATGTTGCCGACGATTCCCTTGCCGTGGCTGCGCTCGACGTGCACCTCCTGCAGCACGCCGTTCTCGACCACGGCGACGCGAGTCTCCTGGGGAGTGATGTTGATCAGCAGTTCTTCGCTCACAAGTCGATCCCGGCGCGCGAGAGGAGCATCGCGGTTTCATAAAGGGGCAGGCCGACCACGTTGCTGTAGCTGCCTTCGATGCGGCGGATGAACACGGCGGCGCGGCCCTGGATGCCGTAGCCGCCAGCCTTGTCGAGGGATTCACCGCTTTCGCAGTAGCGTTCGATCTCGCGCGAGGTCAGCGCGCGGAACCAGACCTCGGTCTCGCCGAGGGCCTCGAAGCGGCGCGCGCCCTGTCGTACGACCACCGCAGTATAAACCCAATGCGAGCGGTTCGATAACCGGCCCAGCATGCGCATCGCGTCGGCATGATCCGACGGCTTGCCGAGTGCCTCGCCGTCGAGCACCACCTCGGTGTCGGCGGCGAGCACCGGCAGCGCCGGGCCGCCGCCGGCCGCGGCCTTGGCACGGGCGATCGCCAGCACCCGCTCGCGGGCCGTGTCACCACCGATCGCGGTCTCGTCGACGGGATGGGGCTCGCACCTGAACGGCACCCCGATCTGGCGCAAGAGCTCGGCGCGCCTGGGCGATGCCGAGGCGAGTACGACGACCGGCTCAGCGATGGTACGGCAGGCCATGGTTGATGCTGAATGCGCGATAGATCTGCTCGGCGAGAATCACCCGCACCAGCGGATGGGCGAAGGTCAGGTCGGACAGCGAAAGCCTGAGCGGGCAACGAGCCAGGCACGACGGCGACAGGCCCTCCGGACCGCCCACCAGGAAGGCGACGTCCTGTGCATCGTCGACCCAGCGTGCCAGCATGCTGGCCAGCGACTCGGTGTCGACCCGCTTGCCGGCGCGGTCGAGGGCGACAGGCAGCGCACCGGGTGGCACCCGCTCGAGCAGCGCCTCGCCCTCGGCCTCGACGATCCTGGCCAGATCGGCGTTCTTGCCGCGCCGCCCGGCGGCCACCTCCACCAATTGCAGCGAGAGCGGCGGCGCGAGGCGGCGGCGGTACTCCTCGAAGCCCTCGCCGACCCAGCCGGGCATGCGCTGTCCCACCGCCACGACATGGATCTTCACCTGGACCCGGGCTTAATCGGAAGCCTCGCGGGCGCGGCGCAGCATGGCCTCGTTGAACCCGGACTGCCACAGGCCCTCGAGGTCGTAGTGGTCGCGCACGGACTTCTGCATGACGTGGCAGACCACGTCGCCGAAGTCGAGCAGGATCCACTCGCCGCCGTCTTCGCCCTCGACGCCGCGGACCCTGGTGCCGCGCTCGCGCATCCCCTCGACGGTGTTGGCGGCCAGCGCCTTTACGTGCCGGTTCGACGTGCCGGTGGCGACCACCATGAAATCGGTCATGGTGGTCAGCTTGCTCACGTCCATGCGAACGATGTCGAGCGCCTTGCCGTCCTCGAGTTGTTCGACGATGGCGTCGCAGAGCCTGGCGGAATCGGCGATGGTTGGCGTCGTCTTACTCATATAGATGATGCTCGCGGATGTAGGAAAGGACGGGCGGCGGCAGCATGTCTTCCACGCGCCCGTGGCCGGCAAGGGCCCGACGAAGCGCCGTCGCGGAAATATCGCAGGGAGGCATGCCCACCGCGATGACGCGGCCGGGCGGCGCCAGCGCATCGACCGCCGTCGCCGGCGTCTCGCCGGCAAGCCAGTCGGGCAGCCGGCCGGGATCGTCGAAGCCGGGACGGTTGACCACGGCGATGTCGGCCAGGGCACGCAGATCCTCGAAACGGTGCCATTTCGGCAGGCTGTCGAAGGCGTCGCGGCCGACGATGAGCACCAGCCGACTGCCGGGCCACTCCGCGTGGATCGACTCCAGGGTCAGCACGGTGTAGGAGGTGCCGGCGCGCTCGAGTTCGCGGCCGTCGATCACCACCTTCGGCCTTCCCTCGAGGGCCAGCTCGACCATCCGCAGGCGGTGCTCCGGCGCCGCCGACGGCTGCGCCTTCAGCGGCGGCACGGCGGCCGGTACCACGTGGATCACGTCGATCGACAACCGCGCCAGCACCGCGTCGACGAGCGCCAGGTGACCGTTGTGAACGGGATCGAAGGTGCCCCCGAAAACCCCGATGATGCGACCGCCGCCGGTGATGACCGAACCTCGTGTCTCGCGGGTTCAGGGACGAATGGTGCCGTCGCCGAACACCACGTACTTTTGCGTGGTGAGGCCCTCGAGACCGACCGGGCCGCGCACGTGCAGCTTGTTGGTGCTGATACCGATCTCGGCGCCGAGGCCGTATTCGAAGCCGTCGGCGAACTGGGTCGAGGCGTTGACCATGACCGAGCTCGAGTCCACCTCGGCGAGGAAGCGATCGGCGCGGCTGACGTTCTCGGTGACGATGGCGTCGGTGTGGCCCGAACCGTAGGTGGCGATGTGCTCAATGGCGGCGTCGAGCCCGTCGACCACCCGGATCGACAGTATGGGCGCGAGGTACTCCGTAACCCAGTCCTCGTCGGTTGCCGCGTTCATGCCGGGTGAAAGTTCCCGGGTGCGCTCGCAGCCGCGCAACTCGACACCGGCGTCCGTGTAGCGCCGCACCAGCTCGGGCAGGACCGCGGGGGCCATGGCTTCGGCGATGAGCAGGGTCTCCATGGCCCCGCAGATGCCGTAGCGACGGGTCTTGGCGTTGACCGCGACGCGAACGGCCTTGTCGACGTCGGCGTCGTCGTCGATGTAGACGTGGCAGATGCCGTCGAGGTGCTTGATCACGGGCACGGTGGCGTCGCGGCTGATGCGCTCGATCAAGCCCTTGCCGCCGCGCGGCACGATGACGTCGACGAACTCGTCCATGGTCACCAGCGCGCCGACCGCGGCGCGGTCGGTGGTGTCGATGACCTGCACGGCCTCGGCCGGCAGCGATGCCGCGGCCAGCCCTTCGGCGATGCAGGCGGCGATGGCAAGGTTCGAGTTGATGGCCTCGGAGCCGCCGCGCAGGATCACCGCGTTGCCGGATTTCAGGCACAGCCCTGCAGCGTCGGCGGTGACGTTGGGCCGCGACTCGTAGATGATGGCGATGACGCCGATGGGCACCCGCATGCGGCCGACCCGGATGCCCGAGGGGCGGCGGCGCAGGTCGGTGATCTCGCCGACCGGGTCGGGCAGCGCGGCGATCTGGCGCAGTCCCTCGGCCATGGCGGCAATGCGCGACGGCGTCAGTTCCAGGCGATCCATCAGCGCCGGCGACAGCGATTTCTGGCGCCCGCCCTCGAGGTCGAGTCGGTTGGCGCGCTGGATCGACTCGACCCGGGCCTCGATGGCGTTGGCGGTCGCCTCGAGGGCGCGATTGCGGCTCGCGGTGTCGCTGGCCGCGAGCGCGCGCGATGCCCGCCGCGCCTGCCGGCCAATCTCGGCCACGCGAGCGGCGACGTCGCCGGTCGTTGCGGTGGTAGCGGTCATCAGGCTGGATAGGACGGTTTCACTGGACGGATTTTATACCACACAGCGCCAGCGCCACCCGCTCGATTTCGACCCATGGATCGTCGGGCCCGTCGGCATGGCGTTCCTGGCCCTTCACTCGCCGGTCGAGGTACGCCACCCGCCGGTGCACGGCGCCGAGACGGGACAATCCGAGCCGCTTCAGGGCGGACATCACAATCGGCACCCGGCTCGACCAGATGCGCTGCGAATTCATCACCTCGGCGCGCGGCCGGCCGGCCTTGAGCGCGGCGCCGACCAGGCCGAGGGTGCGGACCTCGCGGGCCAGCGCCCACACCAGCACCACCGGCTCGGCGCCGCCGGCGCGCAGGCTGCGCAGGATGCGCACCGCCCGGGCGCCCTGCCCGGCCACACAGGCGTCCACCAGGGCGAACACGGTGAAGCGGGCGTGATCGGCCATCACCTCCTCGAGCCGCTTCTCGTCCAGGGTGCCGCCGGGGGGAACCATCAGCGCCAACTTGCGGACTTCCTGGTCGGCCGCGAGCAGGTTGCCCTCGACGAAGTAGGCGAGCCGCGCCGCCGCATCGTCGGTACAGGCCACATCGAGATCGGCGAATCGCTGCCTGATCCAGCGCGGCAGCGCCGCGGCGCTCACGGTGCCGGTATCCACCACCACCGCGTCGCGGACGAGCGCCTTGTACCAACTCTTGCCGAGGCTCTTCTTGTCGAGTCTGCCGCACAGGACGACCAGCGCGGTATCGTCGCCGGGCGACGCAAGGAAGTCGTTGATGAACTCCTCGCCCTTCTCCCCCGGACTGTCACCGGCCAGGCGCAGTTCGATGGTGCGGCGCTCGGGGAACAGGGACAGCGAGCGCGACGAGCGGGTGAGCGCGGAGAAGTCGAACCCGGCCTCGGCGGTATAGCGGCTGACGTCGCCGTAGCCGCGCGCCGCGAGATGGGCCCGAATCGCCCCGCGGGCCTCGTCGACCAGCAGGGTCTCGGCACCGTGAACGAAGAAGCAGCGCGTGGTCGTGCCGTCCAGTGCCGATTTCAGCCGGGCGGCGGGTACCTCCATGAAATCTGAATCGCGGGGGCCGCAGCCGGGGCGGCCCGGGCTAGCGGATGGAACTCAGCTGGCGCATCATGCGCTGAACGATCTGCGAGCGCATCTCCTCGATCAGGAACTCCTCCTCGCTTTCCTTCTGCAGCACCTGGGTGGAGTCGAAATCGAACGGGCGCTTGAGCGTGATGACCGGACTGCGGTAGATCTGCTGCCCCTCGGGGGTCACCACCGCGAAGCGCGCGTCGTAACGCAGCTCGTAACCGGTGGCAAGGCCCCGGGCGTCGAGCGTTCGCACCTCGCGCTCGTAGCGAGAATCGAGCAGGATCGCCGAAGTACCCGCGTCAGCCGATTGGACGATCTGCGCACCGCTGAATTCCAGCGAATCCTTAAGCTCCGACACGAGGTCCGGGTCGCGACCCTCGACGTACACGCTCTCCAGCACCGGCGCCAGCTCGACCTTGCCGCGCAGCTTGAACCCGCAGCCCTGAAGCAGCAGCGCCACGCTCACGAGAATCAACAAGGCCGGTTTTCGCATGGAGTCACCTGATGGGTCCGTCGAAAGTGTGTCCCGGCCATAGCCGGGCGCGTTGCTTTCGCATTATACGGAATTCTGCCCGCCGGGCGTACGACGCCAGTAAAGAATCGCCGGCAGGCCGGCTCCTACAGTGCCAACACGCGGCTCCACGGCGAGGCGAAGCCGCGGTGCAGGAGCCTGCCTGCAGGCGATTGAAGCGGCGGGCACGCGCGGCGCCCGAAAGAATCGCCGGCAGGCCGGCTCCTACAGTGCCGCCGCCCAATCCTCGCGGCAGATCGAAGCCGCGGTGTAGGAGCCCGCCTGCAGGCGATGGCATCACGCGCACGGCGCCAGGAGAATTCGCCGGCCTCACAGGCGATCGCGCCTCCGCGGTGCCCCGGTCGGCCCGCCCTCAAACCACCACGTTCACCAGCCGGCCCGGCACGACGATGCTCTTGCGCGGTGTGCGGCCGCCGACGTGGCGGGCCACCGACTCGTCGGCCAGGGCGGCGGCGATGATATCGTCGCGCGAGGCCCCCGCGTCGACCTCGATCTCGGCGCGGCGCTTGCCGTTGACCTGCACCACCAGGCTGATCCGGTCGGTGGCGAGCGCCCCGGCGTCGACCGCGGGCCACGGGGCGTCCAGCAGGACACCGGGGGCGCCCAGCACCTGCCAGGCGGCGTGGGTGACGTGGGGTGCGATCGGCGCCATGACCCGGGTCAGCACGGACACGGCCTCGGCCAGCACCGCGGCCCGCTCTTCGTGGTCTTCGCGGGTATCGTCCAGCGCCTCGCGACCGTCGAAGCGTTCCAGCGCGTTGACCAGTTCCATGCACGCGGCAACCACCGTGTTGAACTGGAACTTGCCGTAGTCGCGGTTCACCCGGTCCAGCGACTGGTGCAGCGTGCTGCGCAGCGTGCGGCACTCGTCGCTCTTCGCCGCGCGCGCGGCCGCATGTCCGGGGTCGGCGGCGAAAACCGCGGAAAGCACCGGTGCATGCCGCTGGACGAGTTCGTGATAACGCCTCAGGAAGCGGTGCGAACCGGCCACCGCGTTGTCGTTCCACTCCAGCGACTGCTCCGGCGGCGCCGCGAACATCATGAACAACCGCACTGTGTCGGCGCCGTAGCGCGCGATCATTGCCTCTGGGTCGACGCCGTTGCGCTTGGACTTGGACATGCTCTCCATGCGGCCGACCTCGACCGGCCTGCCGTCGGCCCTGAGCACGGCGCCGGCCACGCGTCCGGCCTCGTCGCGCTCGATGTCCACCTCGTCGGGCGCGTAGTAGACCTTCTTGCCCGCGTCGCCTTCGCGATAGTACGTCTCGGCCAGCACCATGCCCTGGGTGAGCAGGTTGGTGAACGGCTCGTCGCTGGCGAGCAGGCCCTCGTCGCGCATGAGCTTGTGGAAGAAGCGCGCGTACAACAGGTGCAGGATGGCGTGCTCGATGCCGCCGATGTACTGGTCGACCGGCAACCAGTAGTCGGCGCGCTCGTCGAGCATGGCACCGTCGTTGTCCGGGCAGGCGAAGCGGGCGTAGTACCAGGACGACTCGACGAAGGTGTCGAAGGTGTCGGTGTCGCGCCTCGCCGGGGCGCCGGTCTCGGGGTCGACGGTGTCGACGAATGCGGCGATCTCCTTCAGCGGCGAGCCGCCGCCGTGCACGGCGACGTCCTCGGGCAGCACCACCGGCAGATCCTCTTCGGGTACCGGCACCGGGTCGGCGCCCTCGCGCTCGATCATCGGCACCGGGCAGCCCCAGTAGCGCTGCCGCGACACGCCCCAGTCGCGCAGCCGGTAGTTGACACGGCGGGTGCCGAAACCGCCGGCCTCGGCATGATCGGCGATACGGTCGAACGCCTCGGTGAAGCCGAGCCCGGAAAACGGCCCAGAGTTCACCGTGACGATGTCGTCCTTCGAGGTCCACGCGGCGGCGGCGATGTCCACCTTCGAGCCGTCGGCCGGTGCGATCACCTGGCGGATCGGCAGGCCGTAGCGGGTCGCGAAGGCGTGGTCGCGCTCGTCGTGGGCCGGCACCGCCATGATGGCGCCGGTGCCGTAGCCCATGAGCACGAAGTTGGCCACCCACACGCCGATCCGCTCGCCGTTGAACGGGTTCACCGCGTCGATGCCGAGCGGTACGCCGTTTTTCTCGACGGTCTCGACGTCCGCCTCGCGCAACCCGCCCTGGCGGCACTCCTCGACGAAGGCGGCCACCTTCGGGTCGGCCGCCGCGCGGCGCTCGGCCAGCGGGTGATCGGCGGCCACCGCCATGAACGTGGCCCCGTAGATGGTGTCCGGGCGGGTGGTGTAGATCACCAGCGGCTCGCCGCCGTCGGCGAGGGGGAACTCCACCTCGAGACCCTCGGAGCGGCCGATCCAGTTGCGCTGCATGGTCTTGACCGACTCCGGCCAGCCGGGCAGGTCGTCGAGCGAGGCCAACAGCTCCTCGGCGTAGTCGGTGATGCGCAGGAACCAGTGCGGGATGCGGCGCCGCTCGACCAGGGCGCCGGAGCGCCAGCCGCGCCCGTCGATGACCTGCTCGTTGGCGAGCACGGTCTGCTCGACCGGGTCCCAGTTGACCTCGGCCATGGCCTTGTAGGCGATGCCCTTCTCGTACAGCCGGGTGAACAGCCACTGCTCCCAGCGATAGTAGTCGGGGCTGCAGGTCGCCAGTTCACGGCTCCAGTCGTAGCCGAAGCCGAGCCGCTTGAGCTGGCCCTTCATGTACTCGATGTTCTGCCAGGTCCACTTCGCCGGCGGCACGTTGTTGGCGATGGCGGCGTTCTCCGCCGGCAGGCCGAAGGCGTCCCAGCCCATCGGCTGCAGGACGTTCCTGCCCTGCATGCGCTGGTAGCGCGAGATCACATCGCCGATGGTGTAATTGCGCACGTGGCCCATGTGCAGCCTGCCCGAAGGGTAGGGAAACATGCACAGGCAGTAGTACTTCTCCCGGGTCGGGTCCTCGATCACCCGGAAGCTGCCCTCCACCTCCCAGTACTTTTGGGCGCTGCGTTCTATTTCCCCGGGATCGTAGGCGGATACCACGTCGATGAACTCCAGTTTTCGGTCGTGTTGAGGCGGCGGGCAATCAGCCGGCATCGGGAAACGGCGAGAAGGGAAACGGCTTTCGCTCCTCGTTGAAGGTGACGAAGTCGAGAACCTGGCGCGCGTAGCGGTTCAGCGCCGAGGAGAAATCGATCAGCCGGCCGTTCGGCGCTCCGTTGACCAGCACCAGCACGAACTGGGCGATGGCGACCAGGGCGACGACCACGGAGAGTGCCCAGAAAAGGAGCAGGTAGAACAGGAACATCCACAGAAGCCGCAGGGCGAGTCCCGATCGGGGATCGTCGACGACGGGATCGTATGGCATGGCGCACTCCGCGAGGGAAAAGCGCGTATTCTACCGAAACCCTCCGCCGCGGGGGGACGGTCCCGACCGGGAGCCTAGGCGGTGACCGGGCGGGTGAAGATGATGGGCGCGTCCTCGGCGTCGTCGAAGGTGACGAGGTCCCAGGCCTCGCTGTCCGCGACGATGGCGCGCAGCAGCCGATTGTTGAGGGCGTGGCCCGACTTGTGAGCGGAAAAGGCGCCGATCAGCGGATGCCCGAGCAGGTAGAGGTCGCCGATGGCGTCGAGCACCTTGTGCTTGACGAACTCGTCCTCGTAGCGCAGTCCGTCCTCGTTGAGGATGTGGAACTGGTCCATGACGATGGCGTTGTCGAGGCTGCCGCCGCGGGCCAACCCCGCTTCGCGCAGGTTTTCGAGGTCCTGCAGAAAGCCGAAGGTGCGCGCGCGGCTGACTTCCTTGACGAACGACGTGGTGGAGAAGTCGACGCAGGCGACCTGGCTCGAGGACTGGAAGATCGGATGGTTGAAATCGATGGTGAACGAAACCTTGAAGCCGTTGAACGGCTCGAAGCGCACCCACTTGTCGTCCTCGGCGAGCTCGACGGTCCTTTTCACCCGCATGAATCGCTTGGGCCGCGACTGCTCCTCGATCCCGGCCGACTGCAGCAGGAACACGAAGGGTCCCGCCGAGCCGTCCATGATCGGCACCTCGGGGGCGGTGAGGTCGACGATGGCGTTGTCGATGCCGATGCCGGCGAAGGCCGACATCAAGTGCTCGACGGTGGAAATCCTGACTCCGTCCTTCTCGATGGTGGTGGACATGCGGGTGTCGCCCACGTACTCGGGCTTGGCCGGCACCTCGATCACGGGGTCGAGATCCGTGCGGCGAAAGACGATGCCCGAATCGACGGGCGCCGGCCGCAGGGTCAGGTAGACTTTTTCGCCTGTGTGCAGACCCACCCCGGTCGCACGAATGACATTCTTGAGGGTTCTCTGCCTGATCATCGATTGGACTTGGTTGGGAGGGTCAATTCCTCGGTTTTTGTAATATTTTTTGTCATGCGCACCTGTTTTCCCGGGGTTCGCCTCCCCCGACGGCACCGGACTGTACACCAGATTGTCATGCTTGTGTACCATTGCCGCCGTTTTTCAGGCCTTCAAGGCCCGGATCGACGCCATTTTCGGCAAAGACCGCCACTTTGTGCGTGGCGGCGCCCTCAGGGCGCCGCGCCGGAACACCGCCGATGGCAGCGGATGCGGCGTTCCGGCGCCTGCCGCCATCAGTCCGCCTGCCGCCGCAGGAAGGCGGGGATGTCGAGGTAGTCCATGTCCGACGAGTTGTCGGCGGCCAGCGCCGCGGCCGCCGCCGTTGCCGCGCCGCGCCTGGGACGCATCACTGCCGGCTGCTCGCGAAAATCCCCCGCCTCGGCCTCTGCCCTCTGGGAATGCACGACCTTGGGGCGCACCGGCTTGCGGGCACTGGCCGCCTCGCCTATGCCGGTGGCGACCATGGTGACGCGCAGCTCGCCCTGCATCTCGGGGTCGAGCACCGTGCCGATGACCACCGTGGCGTCCTCGGACGCGTACTCGCTGACGATGTCGCCGACCTCGGAGAACTCGCCGATGGACATGTCCATGCCGGCGGTGACGTTGACGAGAATGCCCTTGGCGCCGTGGATGTCGATGTCCTCCAGAAGCGGGCTCGAGACCGCCGCCCGCGCCGCTTCCTGGGCGCGATCGTCGCCGGCCGCGGTCGCCGATCCCATCATCGCCACGCCCATCTCTGACATGACCGTGCGCACATCGGCGAAGTCGACGTTGATCAGGCCCGGCCGGGTGATCAGCTCGGCGATGCCCTGCACGGCGTTCAGCAGCACCTCGTTGGCGCGTGCGAAGGCGTCGAGCAGGGTCGCCTGCTTGCCCATCACGTGCAGCACCTTCTCGTTGGGGATGGTGATCAGCGAGTCGACGTACTGGCGCAGCTCGGCGATGCCCTGCTCGGCCGCCTCGATGCGCTTGCGGCCCTCGAACGGAAACGGCTTGGTCACCACGGCGACGGTGAGGATGCCGCGCTCGCGTGCCAGCTCCGCGACCACCGGCGCGGCGCCGGTGCCGGTGCCGCCGCCCATGCCGGAGGTGAGGAAGATCATGTCGGCGCCTTCCAGGATGTCGGCGATGCGGTCGCGGTCCTCGATCGCCGCCTGGCGGCCGATATCGGGATTTGCGCCGGCGCCGAGCCCCTTGGTCAGGGCCTCGCCAAGCTGCAGCAGCCGCGGCACGCCGGAGCGCTGAAGCGCCTGGGCGTCGGTGTTGGCGTTGATGAACTCGACGCCCTCGAGGTTGGCCGAGAGCATGTGGTCGACCGCGTTGCCGCCGCCGCCGCCGATGCCGATGACCTTGATGACCGCCTGCTGTCCTACGGTTTCTACCAGTTCAAACATGTCAGTATCTCCGCTGCCTTGTGAATGTGTGTGTCGGCGACGTTCGGGTCGCCGTCGAGCCTCGCGGCTCCGCCTTTCCTTCCACGCCTTCGCCGTTTGTCATCTCTTGTGTCCATGATCAGAAATTGCCCTGGAACCAGGATTTCATGCGCTCGACGACGCTTCCCAGGGCGCCGCGTCGGGGTCTTGCCGCCTTGTCGCGCACGGGCCGGTTGGCGCAACCGAACAGCACCAGCCCAACGCCGGTGGAATAGATCGGGTTGCGCACCACCTCGGACAGGCCGCCGACGTACTGCGGCACGCCGAGGCGCACGGGCATGTGAAATATTTCCTCGGCCAGCTCGATCATGCCGTCCATCTTGGAACTGCCCCCGGTGAGCACGATGCCGGTGCCGATCAGGTCCTCGTAGCCGCTGCGGCGCAGTTCCGCCTGGGCCAGCAGGTAGAGTTCCTCGACGCGCGGCTCGATGACCTCGGCCAGGGTCGAGCGGGCCAGCTTGCGGGGCGCGCGATCGCCCACGCTCGGGGTGTCGATCATCTCGCCGTGAGGCGCGAGCTGGGTCAGGGCGCAGCCGAACTTCTTCTTGATCTCCTCGGCCGCCTGGGTCGGGGTGCGCAGCGCCACCGCGATGTCGTTGGTGATCTGGTCGCCGGCGATCGGCAGCACCGCGGTGTGGCGGATGGCGCCCTCGGTGAACACCGCGATGTCGGTGGTGCCGCCGCCGATGTCGATGATGGCGACGCCCAGTTCCTTCTCGTCCTCGTCGAGCACCGCGTAGCTCGAGGCGAGCTGCTCGAGGATGATGTCGTCGACCTCGAGGCCGCAGCGGCGGATGCACTTGACGATGTTCTGCGCCGCGCTCACCGCGCCGGTGATGATGTGCACCTTGGCTTCCATGCGCACGCCGCTCATGCCGATAGGCTCGCGGATTCCCTCCTGGCCGTCGATGATGAAGTCCTGCGGGAGGATGTGCAGGATCTTCTGGTCGTTCGGGATGGCCAGCGCGCGCGCCGCCTCGATCACCCGCTCGACGTCGCTGGCGCTGACCTCGTTGTCGCGGATGGCGACCACGCCGTGGGAGTTGAAGCTGTTGATGTGCGAACCGGCGATTCCGGCGTACACCGACAGGATCTGGCAGCCGGCCATCAGCTCCGCCTCCTCGATCGCGCGCTGGATCGACTGCACCGTGGACTCGATGTTGGCCACCACCCCCTTCTTCAGGCCGCGCGACGGATGATGCCCGACGCCGATGATCTCGACATTGCCGTCGCCGCGATCCTCGGCCACGATGGCAAGGATCTTCGAGGTGCCGATGTCCAGCCCCACGATCAGGTTGTCGTCGCTCTTCTTCATCGATTCGTTTTCCGTTAACCCGTGCCGTCGCCGGCGCTTGCGCGGCGTGATTCAGCCACGCGTCCGGCGCCGTCCCCTCCGGCAGCGAAGCGCACGGCGAAACCATTCGGATAGCGCAGGTCGATCACGGCGGCCGACGCAAGCTCAGCGGCCCGCTCGGCCGCCAGCGGCGCCTGAAGCGAGGCGGCCAGCCGCGACACGCGCTCGACCTGCGACTCGCGGCCGATGATCACCGCCACCGGCGGCGCCTCGGGGGCGACGCTGGACGCGAGTCTCATCTCCAATGAACCGCGCGCATCCAGGGCCAGCGAAACCGGGGCAACAACATCGACGCCGTCGAACAGGGCCGCCAGCTCGACGTAGCGCTCGGCAATCTCGGCGGCGCGATCGGCCGGGCCGTACAAGCGCGGCAGGCGCGCACCGTGGAAATCACGCGGCAGGGTGAGCGGCTCGCCGGCCCGGTTGACCCAGCCGCTGTCGTTGAAGCGCGCGAAAGGCGTCGCCTGGGACACCGTGACCACCAGCTTGCCGGGCCAGCGCCGGCGTACCGACGCGTCGTACACCCACGGCACGCCCCGCACCACGCGCTCGACCTCGTCGAGATCGATGGAGAACCACGAACGCGGCCCGAGTGCCCGAACCGCCGCCAGCACCGCCGCCGGATCGACATTGGGCGCATCGCCGGCCACCGCCACCTCGTCGATGGCGAAGCGCCCCGGCAGGAGCAGCCGGTCGAGCGCCACAAGCGCCAGAGAGCCCATGAGCACGACAGTGACGACCAGCACCGCCAGGCGCGCGCCGCCAGCCTCGTTGCCGGTCCTGTTGCGGCGCGGCTCAGTCATCGGCTTCTCCGACGATGCGCACTTCCGGCGTCAGCTCGACGCCAGCCGACTCCGCCACCCGCGAACACACCAGCGCGATCAGCCGCTCGATATCCGCGGCCGTGGCGTCGCCGGTGTTGACGATGAAGTTGGCGTGCTTGTCCGACACCCGGGCGCCGCCAACGGTCAGGCCCTTCAGGCCCGCGGACTCGATCAGGCGCGCGGCATGGTCGCCGGGCGGGTTCGTGAACACCGAGCCCGCGTTCGCGCTCTGCACCGGCTGGGTGTCGCCGCGACGCCTGAGCAGCTCGGCGATGCGCCTGCGAGCCGCCGCGACGTCGCCGCCCGCCAGCGCAAGGCGGGCCGCCAGGAACCAGTGATCCGGTGCAAGGGCGACGAAGCGGTAGCCGGTGTCGAATTCGTCGGCGGCCACCGTGCGCGCGGCGCCGGTGCGGTCGACCAGGTCGACCGAATCGACCACGCTCCAGGTTTCGCCGCCAAAGGCGCCGGCGTTCATCGCCAACGCGCCGCCGATGCAGCCCGGAATCCCGGCCAGGAACTCGGCGCCCGTCAAGCCGCTGCGGTTGGCGAAGCGGGCCGCCTGGGCGCAGGCGACGCCTGCCTCGGCGTAGAGCAGGCCGCCGTCCACCACGCGCATCGCGGACAACGCCTTGTGGGTTGCGACGACCACGCCGCGGATGCCGCCATCGCGCACCAGCAGGTTGGACCCCAGGCCCAGCACCATCACCGGGATGTCGCGCGGCAGCCGCGCCAGGAACGCACACAGGTCATCGCGATCGGCCGGTTGGAAGAACCAGTCGGCCGGCCCGCCGACCCGCCAGCTCGTGTGCCGCGACATCGGCTCGCCGGCCGACAGGCGCCCGCGAATGCCGGTCATGTCGGGCGCGGAATCGAGGCGGCGGGCGGCCATCATCGCACCGCCTCCTCGCGCGGCGCGCGCTCGGTGAGGCGGCGCGCATGCCGGCCGATGTCGCCGGCTCCGAGCATGAGCACGAGGTCGCCGTCGTTGCAGACCCTTCCGAGCACTTCGGCGAGGTCGTCGAGATGCTCCACGAATACCGGGTCCGAGGATCCGCGCTTGCGAATGGCGCGGCACAGCGCGCGACCGTCCGCGGCGGCGATGGGCGCCTCGCCGGCGGGATAGACCTCGGTCACCACGAGGGGTTCGATGCCGCTCAGCAGCTCGGCGAAGTCGTCGAACAGGTTCTGCGTGCGGCTGAATCGGTGCGGCTGGAACACCACCACGATGCGCCGCTCGGGCCAGGCGCCGCGGGCCGCGTCGAGGGTGGCGCGAATCTCGCGGGGGTGGTGGGCGTAGTCATCCACGACCTCGACCGACTTGCCGTCGAGTTCCAGGCGGCCGAGCCGCTCGAGGCGGCGGCCGATGCCGGAGAACTCCCTGAGCGCACGCGTGACGTCGGTATCGGCAATCTTGAGCTGGTGCGCGATCGCGATTGCCGCGGTGGCGTTGAGGACGTTGTGGAAACCGGGCAACGCCAGCTCGACCGCGAGCGGCGCGGTCCCCGGCCTCTCGACCTCGAAGTGCATCGACGTGCCCGCCTGGCGAATGTTGACCGCGCGAAACTCCGCCTCCGGCACCGTGCCGTAGCCCACCACCGTGCGATGCACGGCGGCCGCGAGATCGCGCACCACCGGGTCGTCGAGGCAGAGGATGGCCAGGCCGTAGAACGGAAGGTTGTGGATGAAGTCGGCGAAGGCACGCTTGAGCCGCCCGAAATCGCCCTGGTAGGCGTCCATGTGGTCGGCGTCGATGTTGGTCACGACGGCGATGCGCGGCTGCAGGTGCAGGAACGAGGCGTCGCTCTCGTCGGCCTCGGCAACCAGGTAGGCGCCCTTGCCCAGGCGCGCGTGGCTGGCGATGCTGTTCACGAGCCCGCCGACCACGAAGGTCGGGTCGAGACCTCCCTGGGCGAGTATGGCGGCCACCAGCGACGTGGTGGTGGTCTTGCCGTGAGTGCCGGCCACGGCGATGCCCTGGCCGAAACGCATCAGCTCGCCGAGCATCTCGGCGCGCGGAATCACCGGTATGCCGGCCGCGCGCGCGGCGGTGACCTCGACGTTGGCGGCGGCGACGGCGGACGACACCACCACCACGTCGGCGCCGGTCACGTTGCCGGCGGCGTGGCCGATATTCACCGTGGCACCGCAGCGGCGCAGGCGCCGCACGTTGTCCGAGTCGCTCAGGTCGGAACCCGTCACCTCGTAACCCTGGCCCAGCAGGACCTCGGCGATGCCGCTCATGCCGGCGCCGCCGATGCCGACGAAATGGATGTGGCGCACGAACTCACGCATGCATCACCTCCAGGCAGGCGGCGCCGACGGCCAGGGTGGCGTCCGGACGCGCGAGTTCGCGCAGCCGTGCCGCCATGGCCGCCAGCCGCGGGCGGTCCGCGGCAAGAGAACGCACGAGGGCGCCGACGCTCGCCTCGTCGAAGTCGGCCTCGGGCATCAGCAACGCCGCGTCTCGATCGGACAGGTAACGCGCGTTGGCGCTCTGGTGGTCGCCCGCGGCGTAGGGGAACGGCACCAGCACGGCGGCGAGGCCGGCCATGCACAGCTCGGCGACGGTCATCGCGCCGGCGCGGCAGATGGCGAGATCCGCCGACTCGTAGGCGGCGCCCATGTCGTCGATAAACTCCTCGACCCGGGCATCGACACGGTCATCGGCGCCGAACTCGCGGTAGCGCGCGCGCACCTCCTCGGCGTTGCCCCGCCCCGACTGGTGGCGCACGCTGATCACGCCCTCGGCGGCGAGCGGCCCGAGACAGCCGGGCAGAACCCGGTTGAACACCCGCGCGCCCAGGCTGCCGCCCACCACGAGCACCTTCAGCGGCGCGCCGCCTTCGCGCACGGGCGTACGCGGCCGGATCTGGCCGCGCAGCGGGTTGCCGGTCCACTCGGCGCGCCCCGGCAGTCCTTCGGTATGCGGAAAACCGCACAGGATGCGCCGTGCCAGCGGTGCCAGCAGCCGGTTTGTCAGTCCCGCGCGGGCGTTGGCCTCGTGGATGACAAGCGGCCGCCTGAGCAGCCATCCCGAGACCGCCCCCGGACCGGCGGCGAACCCGCCCATGCCGAGCAGCGCGTCGGGCCTCACGCGGCGCACCACCGCGATCCCCTGGGCGATCGCCCGCGCCGCCAGGAACGGCATCGCGAGGTAGCGGCCGAGGCCCTTGCCGCGTAATCCGCTGATGCTCAGCCAGCACATCGCAATCCCGGCGGCCGGCACCACCCGCGCCTCGAGGCCCGCGCGAGTGCCCAGCCACACGATCCTGATGCCGCGCGCGCGCAGGTGCTCGGCCACCGCCAGCGCCGGGTAGACGTGACCGCCGGTGCCTCCCGCCATGATCAGCAGGGTCTTCATCGCGCCCTCCGACCGGCGGCGGGCGCGCGCAACTGGCGATCCACGCCGAAGATCAGGCCCACCATGCACAGCGTGACGATCATGCTGCTGCCGCCGTAGCTCATCAGCGGCAGGGTCAGGCCCTTGGTCGGCAACACGCCCATGTTGACGCCGAGATTGACGATGGCCTGCAGCGCCACGAGAAACGTCGCTCCGTGAACGAGGCGGGCCGCGAAGTGGTGACCGGCCCTCTCGGCGGCAGCGGCGATGGCGAAGCCGCGCCAGGTGAAGGCGATGTACAGGGCGATCAGCGCCACGATGCCGGCGAGCCCGAGCTCCTCGGCGATCACCGCGGCGAGAAAGTCGTTGGCGGCATGGGGCAGGTAGTACAGCTTCTGGATGCTCTGGCCGAGCCCGGCGCCGAACCATTCGCCGCGGCCGAAGGCGATCAGGGCCTGGGACAACTGGAAGCCGCTGTCGAAGGGATCGGCCCAGGGGTTCTGGAAGCTCAGCACGCGCTCGAGCCGGTACGGGGAGACGTACACCAGCACCGCGAAGGCCGCGGCCGCGGCTGCCACGCACAGGGCCATGTGCAGGTAGCGCACGCCCGACAGGTACATCATGGCGAACACGGTCGCGGCCAGCACCACGGTGGTGCCGAGATCGGGTTCGAGGAGCAGCAGCACCGCCACCAGCGCCACGACGAGGCCCACGTTGACCACGCCGAGACGGAAACTCCTGAGCTGGGCCCGGCGGCGCGTGAGGTAGTCCGCCATGTAGACGATCATCGCCAGCTTCATCAGTTCCGAGGGCTGCACCCGCAGCGGCCCGAGGGCGATCCAGCGCTGGCTGCCGTTGACCTCGACGCCGATGCCGGGCACCAGCACCAGCGCCAGCAGCACCACGCCCGCCACCATGAGGGGCCGGGCCAGGCGCTGCCAGAACGCGGTCGGCAGCAACGCCGCCGCCAGCATTGCCGCGACTCCGATACCGATGTAGACGACGTGGCGCAAGATGCGGTCGAAGCTCGCCCCGGCCGTGTCGTCGTCGACCACGGTCACGGAGAACACCATCACCACGCTGAAGGCGAGAAGCGCGGTCACGATTCCCGCCAACCAGGGATCGCCCCGCCAGCTCGGACGGACCTGGCCCGCGACGCGGGCGATCACCGCCTGCATGCCACCACCTCCCGCACCAGCGCGCGAAACGCGTCGCCGCGGTGTTCGAAGTTGCGGAACATGTCGAAGCTGGCGCAGGCCGGAGAAAACAGCACCACGTCTCCCTCGCGGGCGACGGCGGCGGCCTGCTCGACCGCCGAAGCCAGCGAATCCACGAGCACCGGCTCCACCACCGGGGCCAGGGCCCGGGCGAGAGCGTCGCGGTCCTCGCCGAACAGGATCGCCGCGCGCAACCGGCCGCGGGCGGCATCGGCCAGCGGGGAGAAGTCGGCGCCCTTGCCCTGGCCGCCGCCGATCAGCACGATGGGACGGTCGAATCCGCCGATGGCGGCCGAGGTGGCGCCGACGTTGGTCCCCTTTGAATCGTTGATCCAGCGCACCCCGCCGTGCTCGGCCACCAGCTCGAGGCGATGGGGCAGGCCGGCGAAGCTGCGCGCGCGTTCGAGCACCACGTCGTCGAGAGCGGTCCCGGCCGCATCGACCAGTGCCAGCGCTGCCAGCATGTTGGCGGCGTTGTGGCTGCCCTCGAGACGAATCTCGTCGACGGCCACGAGGCGCCTGCCGCCATGCGCCAGCCAGCGCCGGCCACCGCCCTCGATCACGCCGAAATCGTTCGCTTCCGGCACGCCGAGGCCGAAGCCGACGCGCCGGGAGCAGCCGCCGCCCGCCAGCGACGACGCCAGCGGGTCGTCGAGGTTGACCACGCACACGCCGGCGCGGTCGTAGATCCTGGCCTTGGCACGGGCGTACTCGCCAAGGTCCGCGTAGCGGTCCATGTGATCGGCGGCGACGTTCAGCACCACGGAGCAGGCGGGGGCGAGGCTCGAGGTGGTCTCGAGCTGGAAGCTGGACAACTCGAGGACATAGAACTCCGGCGGGTCGTCGTCGACGAGGTCGAGCACCGGCACGCCGATGTTGCCGCCTACCCGCGCATCGATACCGGCGGCCGTCATGAGATCGCCCACCAGGCGGGTGACGGTGCTCTTGCCGTTGGAGCCGGTCACCGCGATCACCGGCGCGTCGGCGATGCGCGCGAACAGTTCGACGTCGCCGACGATCTCGGCGCCCGCCTCGCGCGCGCTGCGAATCGCCGGTTCGCCGATCCACACACCGGGACTCACCACGAGACGATCGAACGCACCGAAGCGTTCCGGAGAGAACGGACCGAGATGCACCTCGACCCCGGGAAACTCGCGCCGCAGGCGGTCGATCATGGGCGGGTTCGCGCGGCTGTCGGCCGCCACCGGGATCTCGCCGCGGCCCACGAGGTAACGCACGGCGGAGTAGCCGCTCGCGCCGAGGCCGACCACCAGCGTGCGGCAGGCGGGTTGTCGATCGGAATACTGCATTGCCGCGACCGCCATCACCGGACCTTCAGGGTGGCCAGGCCCACCAGCACCAGGATCAGGCTGATGATCCAGAAGCGCACGCTCACGCGGGGCTCGGGCCAGCCCTTGAGCTCGAAGTGATGGTGCAGGGGCGCCATGCGGAACAGGCGCCGCCCCAGCAGCTTGTAGGACGCCACCTGCAGGATCACGCTCAACGTCTCCATGACGAAGATGCCGCCCATGATCACCAGCACGATCTCCTGGCGCACGATCACCGCCACCACGCCGATGGCCGCGCCCAGCGCCAGCGCGCCGATGTCGCCCATGAACACCATGGCCGGGTAGGTGTTGAACCACAGGAAGCCGAGACCGGCGCCGACCAGGGCGGCGCAGAATATCAGCACCTCGCCGGCGCCGGGGATGAAGGGAATGCCGAGGTACTCGCTGAAGATGGCGTTGCCGGTCACGTAGGCGAAGATGCCGAGCCCGCCCGACACCAGCACCGTGGGCAGTATGGCGAGGCCGTCGAGGCCGTCGGTCAGGTTGACCGCGTTGCTGGTCCCGACGATGACGAAGTACGTGACGATCACGTAGCCGAAGCCGAGGTCGAGGGCGATCTCCTTGAACAGCGGCACGATCAGGTTCAGCTCGGCGGGCAGTTCGGCGCTCGCGTAGAGCGCGATCGCCGCCGCCGCGCCGGCCACGCTCTGCCAGCCGAACTTCGCCTTCGCGCCCATGCCGCGCGGATTCTTGTCCACCAGCTTCTTGTAGTCGTCGACCCAGCCGATGATGCCGAAGCTCAGGCAGGTGAAAAGCGCAATCCAGATGTAGCGGTTGCCGAGGTCGGCCCACAGCAGAGTGGACAGCGTGATCGCCACCAGGATCAGGGCGCCGCCCATGGTCGGCGTGCCGACCTTCTCGAAGTGGGTGGGCGGGCCGTCGCTGCGTACGGTCTGGCCGATCTGGTGATGGCTGAGCTTGCGGATCATCACCGGCCCGACCACGAAACAGATCACCAGCGCCGTGAGCACGCCGCAGATGCCGCGCAACGTCAGGTAGCGAAACACGTTGAAGACGCTGTAGTGGTCGGACAGGTAGTCGAACAGGTAGATCAGCATCGGCGCGCACCTCCCGCACGGGCGGCGAGTGCGTCGGCGACGCGCTCCATGCGCATCGCGCGCGAACCCTTGACCAGCACGGTGACGTCGCTGCCGAGGCACCCGGCCACCGCTGTCGAGAGGGCGTCGACGTCGTCGAACGCAGCGGCGCCGGGACCGAAGGCACGGCACGCCAGCGCGCTCAGGGGGCCGAAGCAGAACAGGCGATCGATGCCGGCCTGGCGGGCGCGCTCACCCGCCTCGCGGTGGAAGTCCTCGCTGCGCTCGCCGAGTTCACCCATGTCGCCCATCACGAGGATGCGCGTGCCCTGCTGGCGCGCCAGCAGGTCGATGGCCGCGGCCATGGAAGCCGGGTTGGCGTTGTAGCAGTCGTTGATGAGACACCCACCCGCGCCGAGCTCGACCATCTGGCTGCGCCCCGCGACCGGTGTGAAGGCCTCGAGACCGGCGCCGACGGCATCGAGCTCGACCCCGAGGGCGGTCGCGGCTGCCGCCGCGGCCAGCGCGTTCATGGCGTTGTGCATGCCTGCCGCTGCCAGGCGCACCTCCACTTCCTTGCCGTGGGCGCGGATGCGAAGGCGCGAGGAGTCAGCACCGGCTTCCACCGTCGCGGTCACGTCGGCGGCGGCGGCGAGGCCGAAAGTGACGATGCGCCGGCCTCGGTTCAGTCCGCGCCAGTAGTCGGCGAAGGCGTCGTCGGCATTGATCACCGCGACGCCGCCGGCGCCGAGGCCGCTGAACACCTCGCCCTTGGCGGCCGCCACCTTCTCCACCGTGCCCAGGCCCTCGAGGTGCGCCGGCGCGGCATTGGTGACGAGCGCGACGTTCGGCGCGGCCAGGCGCGACAGCAGCGTCAGCTCGCCGGCGTGGTTCATGCCCATCTCGATCACCGCGAAGCGGTGCTCGCGGCGCAGGCGCAGCAGCGACAGCGGCACGCCGATGTGATTGTTCAGGTTGCCGCGGCTGGCCAGGGTCGGCGCGAGCGGCGACAGGATCGCGGCGATCATCTCCTTGACCGTGGTCTTTCCGTTGCTGCCGGTCACCGCGACCAGCCCGGGCGAGAAGCGCCCGCGCCAGTCGGCGGCCAGGCGCTGCAGGGCGTCGAGGCTGTCGTCCACCAGTATCGCGGGGACGGCCTCGGGCGCGCGCTCGCCCAGCACGCCGGCGGCGCCGGCGCTCATCGCCGCCTCGATGTAGTCGTGACCGTCGAACCGATCGCCGCGAAGGGCCACGAACAGGGCGCCCGGCTCGAGGGTGCGGGTGTCGGTGGACACCGAGTGAAACACGTGATCGCCGCCGGTGACCCGGGCGCCGAGCACGGCAGCGGCCTCGGCGAGGCTCATCA